>NZ_WHOR01000209.1:0-10295 GCF_013340925.1 Azospirillum formosense | reverse complement strand
TGGCCCCGCAAAAAGGCGTGGGGGGCGGTCGCGAGCAATGTCCACCCCACCACCCCGCTCAGCACCGCCCCACCCCAGCCGCAAGGCGCAGGGCCCCTCCCTCTCCCGGGGCGGGAGAGGGGATAACCGTCACCGCACCTTCGCGCGGTCCCAGGTGGTGTCGGCGACGCCGCGTTCCCGAAGCTTCGCCTTCTGCACCTTGGCGGTCGGCGTTTTGGGGAAGGCGTCCACGATGTCGATGTAGCGGGGCTGGGCGTATCGCGGCAGTTCGCGCTCGGCAAAGGCGGCCACGGCCTCCGGCGTCAGGGCGGCGCCCGGTGCGGCGACCAGGGCGACCATGATCTCGTCCTCCGCCCCCGGAATGCCCGCCGGCACGGCGTAGGCGGCGACCTCCGCCACCCCCTCCAGCCGCGACAGCACCGTCTCCACCTCGTAGGACGAGACGTTCTCGCCGCGGCGGCGGATGCAGTCCTTGATGCGGTCCACGAAGGTGACGTAGCCCTCCGCGTCCATCACCGCGGCGTCGCCGGTGTGGAACCACAGGTTCCGCCACGCCGCCACCGTCTTGTCGGGCATCCGGTGATAGCCGGACAGGAAGCCGAAGGCGGCCTTCGGGCGCACCATGACCTCGCCGACCTGACCGCGCGGCACCGGGATGTCGGTCTGCGGGTCGCGGATCTCCACCTCGAAATAACGGTCGTAGACCTTGCCGCAGGTGCCGGGGCGCGGCTTGCCCATCTCGGCGTAGAGCGGGATGTTCACCTCGGTCATGCCGTACAGGCTGATGACGTCGCGGACGCCGAAGCGCTCGCGCAGCACCCGCTCGGTGTCCGCCGGGTTGGGGGCGGCGCCGACGAGGCGCAGCGGGTGGTCCCGGTCGTCGGGGCGCGGCGGCTGGGCCACCACGAAGGCGGTGACGGCGCCCAGCGAGTTGGTCACCGTGCAGCCGTGGCGCCGGATGTCGTCCAGCCAAGCCGACGCGCTGAACCGCTCCCGCAGCACCGCCGACCCGCCGGAGATCATCGCGGCGTAGAGCTGCATGTAGAGCCCATTGGCGTGGAACAGCGGCAGGCAGATGTAGAAGCGGTCCTCGTCGGTCAGCGCGAAATTGTCGATGGAGCCCAGCCCGAACAGAAAGCCGTGGCCGTGCGGCATCAGCACGCCCTTCGACAGGCCGGTGGTGCCCGACGTGTACATGATGCAGGCGTCGTCGCCGGCGCGGGGCAGGGGGCCGTCGTAGGGGGCGGCGTCGCGCCAGCCCTCCAGCGCGGTGTGCGGCAATCCCGCCACGGCGCCGGGCACCACAAGCCCGCGCAAGGCGGTCAGTCGTGGTGCGATGTCGGTGATGCGGTCGGCCAGGGCGGCGTCGACCACCGCCAGGGCGGCCCCGGCGTTCTCCAGCTGGTGCTCCAGGAAGCCGCCCTTCAGCTCGGTGTTCAGAGCGACCATGACGGCGCCCAGCCGCCCCAGCCCCAGCCACACGCGCACGAAGTCCAGCCCGTTCGGCAGCATCACCGCCACCGTGTCGCCCGGCTTCACGCCCAGCCCGGCGAAGAAGCCGGCCATGCGGGCCGCCTGTTCCTGCGCCTCGGCGTAGGTGATGGAGTCGCCGTCGTTCTCTTTGCCGGCGATCATCGTGACGAAGGTCTTGCCGCCGCGTTCGGCGGCCTGATGGGCCAGCACCTCGGGCAGCACCCAGCGGGCTTCGTTCCGCAAATGCGGATACATCTCGGTCTCCTCCCAACGATCTTTCGTCGTTCGTTATCGGAGGGAGCCTAGCGGGATGGCGGGTCCGCCGTCCACAAACCCTTGAGGATGGTCACCGTTCGCCGGACGGATCAGCCCCGCGCGGCCTGCCGGACGTCGGCGACGCCCTGGCGGGCCAGCGCGTCGGCCCGCTCGTTCTCCGGATGGCCGGCGTGGCCGCGGACCCAGTGGAACTCGATCCGGTGCTGCCGCTTCGCCTCGTCCAGGCGGCGCCACAAATCCTCGTTCTTCACCGGCTTCTTGTCGGCGGTCTTCCAGCCACGGGCCTTCCAGCCGTGAATCCACTGGGTGATGCCGTTCTTCACATACTCGCTGTCGGTGTAGAGCCGCACCTCCATGGGCCGCTTCAGGGCTTCCAGCGCCTGGATGGCGGCCATCAGCTCCATGCGGTTGTTGGTGGTGGCCGGCTCGCCGCCGTACAGCTCCTTCTCCACCCCGTTGTAGCGCAGGATGGCGCCCCAGCCGCCCGGGCCGGGGTTGCCGCTGCAGGCGCCGTCAGTGAAGATGTCGACGGTCTTCGGCGCGCTTTTCTCACCGCCGCCGTTGGTGTCCGTGCTGTCCGTCATGGCGTCAGACCTGATAGCTGCCGCCGTCGTCGAGCGCGTAGTCGCCGAGCCCGCGGACGGTCTGGTGGAAGCGCAGCTTGCGCAGATATTCCAGCGGGTCCTTCGGGCGCACGAAGGCCCCCGGCGGATGGTTCAGCCAGTCGTAGAGGCGCGTCAGCAGGAAGCGCAGGGCGCTGCCGCGGCACAGCCAGGGCAGGGCGGCCAGCTCCGCCGGCAACAGGGGGCGGACCTTCTGGTAGCTGGTCAGCAGCATCCGGGCCTTGGTGGCATTGAACGACCCGTCGACCTCGAAGCACCAGGCGTTCATGCAGATCGCGATGTCGTAGGCCAAGAAGTCGTTGCAGGCGAAGTAGAAGTCGATCAGCCCGGACAGCCCGTCGCCGCGGAAGAACACGTTGTCGGGGAACAGGTCGGCGTGGATGACCCCGGACGGCAGGCCGGCGGGCCAGTTGGCCTCCAACGCCGCAAGCTCCGCCTCCATCGTCGCGCGCAGGCCGCGGGCCACCTCGTCGGCGCGCGGAGCGCATTTGCCGGCAAGGTCCTTCCAGCCGTCCAGCGAGAGGGCGTTGGGGCGCTCCATCCGGAAGTCGGCGACGGCCAGATGCAGGCGGGCCAGCGCCGTCCCCAGTTCCGCGCAGTGGTGCGGCGTGATGCGGCGCGGCCACATGCCGGCCAGGAAGGTGACGATCACCGCCGGGCGCCCAGACAGCTCGCGCAGCGCCTGCCCGTCCGTTCCCTGGACCGGCAGCGGGCAGGCGATGCCCTTGTCGGCGAGATGCTCCATCAGGCCCAGGAAGAAGGGAAGATCCTCCCGCCGGGTGCGCTTCTCGTAGAGCGTCAGGATGTAGGGGCCGCGCTCCGTCACCAGGAGGAAGTTGGAATTCTCCACCCCCTCCGCGATGCCCTTGCAGGACAGGACGGCGCCCAGATCGTACTGGGCGATGAAAGCGTTGAGCTCGTCGTCGGTGACTTCGGTGTATACGGCCATGCCAGCGCCTTACCGGGATTCGGGACGCTGGTCAATGGCACTCCACATCCTCAGGCTTCTTCCTTGCTCCGCATCCCGACGCCGCCGTCCAGCAGCGACTTCGGCAGCTTGAAGGTGATGTCCTCGAAGGCGGTGCGCAGCTCCTCCACCGTCACGGCGTAGCGGGCGCGGGCGGCCTCCATGACCTCCTCCACCAGCACTTCGGGGGCCGACGCTCCGGCGGTGATGCCCAGCGTGGCGACTCCGTCCAGCGCCGACCAGTCGATGTCCGCCGCGCGCTGGACGAGCTGGGCGCGCTGGCAGCCGTGGATCTTCGCCACCTCGACCAGCCGCTTGGAGTTGGAGGAGTTCGGCGCGCCCAGCACCAGCAGGGCGTCCACCTTGGGTGCGATGGCCTTCACCGCCTGCTGGCGGTTGGTGGTGGCGTAGCAGATGTCCTCCTTCTTCGGCCCGCCGATCGACGGGAAGCGGGCCTGGAGGGCGGCGACGATGCTCGCCGTCTCGTCCACCGACAGGGTGGTCTGGGTGGCGTAGGCGAGGTTCTCCGGGTCGTCCACCTGGACTTTCGCCACGTCCTCCACCGTCTCCACCAGAACCACGGCGCCCTGGGGAAGCTGGCCCATGGTGCCGATCACCTCCGGATGGCCGGCGTGGCCGATCAGCACGATCTGGCGCCCCTCGTTGAAGTGGCGCTCGGCCTCGCGGTGCACCTTGCTGACCAGGGGGCAGGTGGCGTCGAGGTAGAACAGGCCGCGCTGCTCCGCCGCCGCCGGGACCGACTTCGGCACGCCGTGGGCGGAGAAGACCACCGGCACGCCGTCGGGCACCTGATCCAGCTCGTCCACGAAGATGGCGCCTTTGGCCTCCAGGCTCTGCACCACGAATCGGTTGTGGACGATCTCGTGCCGGACATAGACGGGGGCGCCGAACCGCTCCAGCGCCACCTCCACGATCTGGATCGCGCGGTCCACGCCGGCGCAGAAGCCACGGGGGGCCGCGAGCAGGATGGTCAGGGGCGTCTGGGTCATGCGCGTCGTTCCGGTGTCTCGAAAAAGGGGGTGTAAGGGTTCGTTCGTCGCAGCGGCGGCGTGGCCTTGTGCCGGCCCCACCGCTTCTCTAAAGTCGTGGCAGAACACACCCTTCCAACCGTTAGGTCAGACCGATGGACCGCCGCCGCGACCGTAATATAGGAACCCCCGCCCGGAAAAGCCCGCGGGCGCTTGCATTCGCGAGTCTGGGTGCAGGGTTCGGCGTCTTGGCGCTCACCGGCTGTTCCGGGCTCGGGGGCGGATCGAACACGGCGGCGGACGCCGCCCTGGCCTGCCCGAAGGTGTCCATCGTCCGCGATCTGGCGGAGGTCACCCAGTTCCGCAACGGCGGCGGGCGCGACCTGACGGACGTCACCTCCCGCGCGGCGCTGGCCGATTATTCCGGCAACTGCGACTACACCAGCGACGGCGTCACCGTGAACGTGAACGTCTTCCTGATCGCCGAGCGCGGGCCGGCGATGCAGGGCAACACGGCGAATTACCGCTATTTCGTGGCCGTCGCCAAGCCGGGCGAAGAGACGCCGACCACCAAGACGGAGTTCGACACCTCCGTGACCTTCGAGTCCGGCAAGCTCCGCTCCGGCAGCCGCGAGGAACTGGCCCCGAAGATTCCGCTGCCCAAGGACGCCAACGGCAAGGACTGGAAGATCTTCCTGGGCTTCCAGCTGACGCCGGAGCAGCTGGCCTTCAACCGGGCGCAGATGAAGCAGTGATTGGGTAAGGGGGGCAGCATCATGGCCAGCGCACCGGTCGCCGCGACCAAGGAACCCATCATCATCGAGCTGGAAGCCGGCAAAACCTACTGGTGGTGCCGTTGCGGGCGCAGCGCCAAGCAGCCGCTGTGCGACGGCAGCCACGCCGGGACCGGGCTGGAACCGATGAAGTTCGCTCCCGTCACCTCCATGAAGGCGCGCTTCTGCGGCTGCAAGGCGACCAAGAAGCCGCCCTTCTGCGACGGCAGCCATCTGGACCTGAAGTGAGCGTCGCCGGGACCCCAGCGAACCCCGATTGACATTCGCAAAGGTCCCGGTAGGTTAAACGGCACAAGCCGATGATCCCTCGCGGGAGAGATCACTGTCCGGGTCACCGGGCAGTGGCGCCGAAGGAGCAACCGCCCCGGAAACTCTCAGGCAAAAGGACCGCAAGGGGGATAAGGCAACTCTGGAAAGCAGCTTCGTCCGCGCACGGCGGGCGACGGCTCACCGAAGGAGTAAACCGGTTGTCGAGGGTTGGACCTCGCCGGTGAATCTCTCAGGTCCAGGACAGAGGGGGCAGGACTCGCGCCAATCCCGGCGCGGGTTGTGCGACCCTATGTCGGAGGACCCGCGTGACCGAGGCTTCTGAGTCCCTCAAGACAACGCCGCTGCACAGCCTCCATCTGGAGCTGAAGGGCAAGATGGTGCCCTTCGCCGGCTACGACATGCCGGTGCAGTACCCGCTCGGCATCCTCAAGGAGCACCAGCACACCCGCGCCAAGGCCGGGCTGTTCGACGTGTCGCACATGGGGCAGGTGCGCCTGACCGGCGAGGATCCGGCCGCCGCGCTGGAGTCGCTGGTTCCCGGCGACATCAAGGGGCTGGCCCGTGGGCGCATGCGCTACACGCTGTTCCTGAACGAGCAGGGCGGCATCCTGGACGACCTGATGGTCACCAACGCCGGCGACCACCTGTTCCTGGTCGTCAACGCCGCCCGCAAGGACCACGACGTCGCCCACATGCGCGAGCGGCTGAAGGGCAGGGCCGAGGTGGAGCTGCTGGACGATCTCGCTTTGATGGCCCTCCAGGGGCCGGAAGCCGCGGCGGTGCTCGGGCGCTTCATCCCCGAAGCGGCCACCATGAAATTCATGAGCTGCCTGCCGGCCACCTTCAACGGCATCCCGGTCATCATCACCCGCTCCGGCTACACCGGTGAGGACGGCTACGAGATCTCCTGCGACACATCCGACGCCGAGACCATCGCCCGCGCCCTGCTGGCCGAGGACGAGGTCGAGGCCATCGGGCTGGGTGCGCGCGACTCGCTGCGGCTGGAGGCCGGGCTCTGCCTCTACGGCCACGACATCGACGAGACGACGACTCCGGTCGAAGCCGGCCTGGAATGGGCGCTGTCCAAGCGCCGCCGGGAGGAGGGGGGCTTCCCCGGCTACGCCATCATCAAGGACCAGCTCGCCAACGGCGCCCCGCGCCGCCGCGTCGGCCTCCAGCCGGAAGGCCGCCAGCCGGCCCGCGAGCACACCGACGTCTGCGACGCGGACGGACAAAAGATCGGCGAGGTGACCAGCGGCGGCTTCGGTCCCACCGCCTCGGCTCCGGTCGCCATGGGCTATGTGGACCGCGCGCACGCCGCCGTGGGCACGCCGGTGCAGCTCATGGTCCGCGGCAAGCCGCTGGCCGCCAAGGTCGCCGCCATGCCCTTCGTGCCGCAGCGCTACTACCGCGGCTGAACAACAAACACCGAGCGAACAGGGGACAACCATGACCATCAAGTACACCAAGGACCATGAGTGGGTCCGCGTCGAGGGCGACATCGGCACCGTCGGCGTCAGCGACCACGCCCAGCACCAGCTCGGCGACGTCGTGTTCGTCGAGCTGCCGGACGTCGGCCGCCAGCTCGCCCAGGGCAAGGAAGCCGCCGTCGTGGAGTCGGTGAAGGCCGCCAGCGACGTGTTCGCCCCGGTCTCCGGCGAGGTGATCGAGGCCAACGCCGACCTGGAGAACGACCCGTCGCTGGTCAACGCCGGGGCCGAGACCACCGGCTGGTTCTTCAAGCTGCGCCTCAGCAACCCGGCGGAGCTGCACGGGCTGATGGACGAAGCCGCCTACAAGGCCTTCGTGGAAGGGCAAGCCTGAGATGCGCTACCTGCCCCTGACCGAGGCCGACCGGCGCTCCATGCTGGAGGCCATCGGCGTGCCGTCGGTGGACGAGCTGTTCCGCGACGTGCCCGAGGCGGCCCGCCTCTCCGGCCCGATCGAGGGGCTGTCCAACCATATGGGCGAGCTTGAGGTCGATCGCGCCCTGTCGGCGATGGCGGGGAAGAACCTGCCCGCCGGCAGCGTGCCGAGCTTCCTCGGCGCCGGCGCCTACCGCCACCACATCCCGGCGACGGTGGACCATCTGGTGCAGCGCGGCGAGTTCCTGACCGCCTACACCCCGTACCAGCCGGAGGTGAGCCAGGGCACGCTGCAGGTCCTGTTCGAGTTCCAGACCCAGGTCTCGCTGCTGACCGGCATGGACGTCGCCAACGCCTCCATGTACGACGGCGCCACCGCCTGCGCGGAAGCCGTGATGATGGCGAACCGCGTCACCCGCCGGAAGAAGGCCGTGCTGTCCGGCGGCCTGCACCCGCATTACCGCGACACCACGACGACCGACGCCCGCTTCATCGGTTTCGAGACGGTGGTGATGCCGCCGGCCCCGACGGGCGGCGAGGACCTGCTGGCCGAGGTCGACGGCGACACCTCCTGCGTCGTCGTGCAGAACCCCGACGTGTTCGGCCATGTCCGCGATTACACCGAGCTGGGCAAGGCCTGCCAGGCCAAGGGCGCCCTGCTGATCGTCGTGGTGACGGAGGCCGTGTCGCTCGGCCTGCTGACCCCGCCGGGCGAGATGGGCGCCGACATCGTGGCGGCGGAAGGCCAGTCGCTCGGCAACGCGCTGAACTTCGGCGGCCCCTATGTCGGTCTGTTCGCGGTGAAGGAGAAGCTGGTCCGTCAGATGCCGGGCCGCCTCTGCGGCCAGACGGTGGACGCCGACGGGCGGCGCGGCTTCGTGCTGACGCTCTCCACCCGCGAGCAGCACATCCGCCGCGAGAAGGCGACCTCCAACATCTGCACCAACTCCGGCCTGTGCGCCCTGGCCTTCTCCATCCATCTCAGCCTGCTGGGGGAGGAGGGCTTCACCCGACTCGCCGAGATCAACCACGCCAAGGCCGTTCAACTGGCCGACAAGCTGGCCGCGGTGAAGGGTGTCGAGATCGTCAACGGCAGCTTCTTCAACGAATTCACCGTGAAACTGCCGAAGCCCGCGGCGGATGTGGTCGAAGCGCTGGCGCAGCGCGGCATCCTGGGCGGCGTTCCGGCCTCCCGCCTGTTCGGCGGCGGGCTCGACGACCTGCTGATCGTGGCCGCCACCGAGACCAACACCGAGTCCGACATGGACGCCTTCGCCACCGCCCTCGCCGAGGTTCTGTGATGAGCATGAACAACCAGGGTCGCCCGACCGGCATCCAGAATTCGGACAGCGCCGTTCCGGAGACCGTCACCGGCAACCGCGGCCTGCAGATCGAGGAGCCCTTGATCTTCGAACAGGACAGCGCCGGGCGTTGCGGCGTGGACCTGCCGGAGGTCCCCGCGGTGGGCCCGCGCCTGGGGGCGGTGAAGCCGCGCGGCCGGATCGGCCTGCCGGGCCTCGCCGAGCCGCAGGTGGTCCGCCACTACACCCGCCTGTCGCAGAAGAACTACGCCATCGACAGCGGCCTGTACCCGCTCGGCTCCTGCACGATGAAGCACAACCCGCGCCTGAACGAGAAGATGGCGCGGCTGCCGGGCTTCGCCGACGTGCACCCGCTCCAGCCCGAAAGCACGGTGCAGGGCGCGCTGGAACTGATGGCGGAGCTGGGCCGCTGGCTGGCCACGCTGACCGGCATGGCGGCGGTGACGCTGGCCCCGGCGGCGGGCGCGCACGGCGAGATGTGCGGCATCATGGCGATCCGCTCCGCCCATGACGCCAAGGGCGATAAGGGCCGCACCAAGATCCTCGTCCCGGAAAGCGCCCACGGCACCAACCCGGCGACCGCCGCCGCCTGCGGCTACGCCGTCGAGGCCATTCCGGCGACCGAGGACGGGCGCGTCGATCTGGAGGCGCTGAAGGCCAAGCTCGGCCCCGACGTGGCCGGGCTGATGCTGACCAACCCGAACACCTGCGGCCTGTTCGAGCGCGACATCATCACCATCGCCGAAGCGGTGCACGCGGCGGGCGCCTATTTCTACTGCGACGGCGCCAACTTCAACGCCATCGTCGGGCGGGTGCGTCCGGCGGACCTCGGCATCGACGTGATGCACATCAACCTGCACAAGACCTTCTCCACGCCGCACGGCGGCGGCGGTCCGGGCTCCGGCCCGGTGGTCTTCGCGGAGTCGCTGGCCCCCTTCGTCCCGGTGCCCTACGTGGTGCAGGACAAGGACGGCGCCTTCCGTCTGGTCGAGCAGGCCGGCGACGGCCCGGCCTTCGGGCGGATGAAGGCGTTCCACGGCCAGATGGGCATGTTCGTACGCGCGCTCGCCTACATGATGAGCCACGGCGCCGACGGCCTGCGGCAGGTGGCGAACGACGCGGTGCTGAACGCGAACTATCTGCTGGCCCGCCTGCAGGACGTCATGACCCCCTCCTTCGACGGGCCGTGCATGCACGAATGCCTGTTCGACGACCGTTTCCTGAAGGGCACGGGGGTGACCACGCTCGACATCGCCAAGGCGCTGATCGACGAGGGCTTCCACCCGATGACCATGTACTTCCCGCTGGTCGTGCATGGCGCCCTGCTGATCGAGCCGACCGAGACCGAGTCGAAGGCCAGCCTGGACCAGTTCGTCACGGCGCTGCGCGCCCTGGCGGAGCGGGCCAAGTCCGGCGATGTGGCCTATTTCCAGGGCGCCCCGCGCCTGACCCCGCGCCGCCGCCTGGACGAGACCGCCGCGGCGCGCAAGCCGGTGCTGCGGTGGACGCCGGCGGTGGAGCCGGAGACGGTCGCGGCGGAGTAACGGGCACTTTGTCCATATTTCCCTCTCCCCTCTGGGGAGAGGGTCAGGGTGAGGGGGCGCCCGAAGGGCGGAAACGCAGCCTCATTGCAGAGCTTTTCCGGCCTGCGGCCGCCCCCTCATCCTAACCTTCTCCCCAGAGGGGGGGAGGGTAGGGTGGGGGGGCGGGCGCCGG
>NZ_WHOR01000208.1:0-10329 GCF_013340925.1 Azospirillum formosense | reverse complement strand
CCCCAACCCCATCGCCGTGGCTTGGATGCACGGCGACATCATGGGGACCAAGCCGACCTCCGTCGGCCACCAGGAGGGGCTGGGCGTCGCCGCCATGATCGACCAGGAACGCGCCCTGGCGGAGCGGTTCGGCATCCCCTTCCTGTTCCTCGCCCGGCCCGGCGCCTATGGCAGTTCCGGCCGCTTCTGGACGACGCGGCACACACCGCGCGAGGCGGCCCTGATGAACGCCCTGCTCGACGTCCTGAAGTCCCGCTACGGGGTGACGGAATGGGCACTGGGCGGGCACAGCACCGGCGGCACGCTGACCGCGGAGTTCCTCGCCCGCCGCCACGATCTGCGCTGCGCGGTGATCTCCTCCGGAGCGCCGGCCTACCGGGCCTATCTGGAGGCGCGCGGGCTGCGGACGCTGCTGGCCCGCCCGCAGGGCTGGTTCGACCCCGCCGAATCACTCGACCGCATCCCGCCCGATCCCAAACGCCGCGTCTTCGTCATCGGCGACCCACGCGAGACCAACATCCCGTTCCACACCCAGCGCGGCTACTTCGACGCCCTCGCGGCGCGCGGACACGCGGCGTGGCTGGTGCCGCTGGAGCGGGCACCGGCCCCGCGCCACCACAGCCTCGTGGACTTCGGCGAAACCGCGCTCGGCCTGTGCGGGTCCGGCGCCGAAACCGGCGGGATCCTGGCGACGCTCAAGGCCATGCCGGACCAGCGGGGCCGCATCAGCAACTGACCGACGGAACGCAAGAGGAACGGCTGGGTTGACCCCCGGAAGGGCGGCCCCTACTCTTCGGACAGGGTTGTCGGCGGGACGGCGTTTTTGATCGGCCGCCCGCGCAAGGGGAGGACGCATGACGGGGATCGCCGCCATTTCCCAGCGCATCTGGGACATGAAGTATCGCTTCAAGTCCGCCGCGGGCGACCCCATCGACCAGACCGTCGCCGACACCTGGCGCCGCGTCGCCACGGCGCTCGCCGCGCCCGAGGCCGAACCGGCGGTCTGGGCGCCGCGCTTCGAACGGGCGCTGTCCCGCTTCGAGTTCCTGCCCGCCGGGCGCATCCTGGCCGGTGCCGGCACGGGCCGGGCGGTGACGCTGTTCAACTGCTTCGTCATGGGGCGGATCGAAGACGACCTCGGCGCCATCTTCGCCCATCTGCGCGAAGCGGCGCTGACCATGCAACAGGGCGGCGGCATCGGCTACGACTTCTCCACCCTGCGGCCGAAGGGCGCCTTCGTGAAGGGCGTCGGCGCCGACGCCTCCGGCCCGCTGTCCTTCATGGACGTGTGGGACAGCATGTGCCGCACCATCATGTCGGCGGGCGCCCGGCGCGGCGCGATGATGGCGACGCTGCGCTGCGACCACCCCGACATCGAGGACTTCATCGACGCCAAGCGCGAGCCCGGCCGGCTGCGCATGTTCAACCTGTCGGTCCTTGTTACCGACGCCTTCATGGACGCCGTGCGCGAGGACCGGCCCTGGCCGCTGGTCTTCGACGGCCGGGTCCACCGCGAGGTGCGCGCCCGCGGCCTGTGGGACCGCATCATGCAGGCCACCTACGCCTATGCGGAGCCGGGCGTCATCTTCATCGACCGGGTGAACGGTCAAAACAACCTGAGCTATTGCGAATCCATCTCCGCCACCAACCCCTGCGGAGAGCAGCCGCTGCCCCCCTACGGCGCCTGCCTGCTCGGCTCGATCAACCTCGCCGCCCTGGTGATCGACCCGTTCGAGGAGACGGCCCGGCTCGACACCGACCGGCTGAAGGAGCTGACCGCGCTCGCCGTGCGGATGATGGACAATGTGGTGGACGCCTCGCGCTTCCCGCTGGAGCCGCAGGCGCAGGAGGCCCACGCCAAGCGCCGCATCGGGCTGGGCGTCACCGGGCTGGCCGACGCGCTGATCCTCTGCCGCACGCGCTATGGCGGCGAGGCGGCGGTGGCGCTGACCGAGTCCTGGCTGAGGATCATCCGCAACGAGGCCTACCGCGCCTCCGCCCTGCTCGCCGCGGAGAAGGGCGCCTTCCCGCTCTACGACCGCGACGCCTATCGGAGCGCTCCGATGGTGCGCGGGCTGGACGAGGACGTGCGCGCCCTGATCGGGGAGCATGGCATCCGCAACGCGCTTCTGACCTCCATCGCGCCGACCGGCACGATCTCGCTGTTCGCCGACAACGTGTCGTCGGGGATCGAGCCGGTCTTCTCCTACAGCTACGAGCGCACCGTCCTGATGCCCGACGGCACCCGCCGCACGGAGGAGGTGAGCGACCACGCCTACCGCCTGTTCCGCGCGCGGTTCGGGGACGAGGCGCCCCTGCCCGACTGGTTCGTGGACGCGCAGTCCCTGACCCCGGCGGAGCATGTGGTGATGCAGGCGGCCGCCCAGCGCCATGTGGACAGCTCCATCTCCAAGACCATCAACTGCCCGGAGGACCTGCCCTTCGACGCCTTCAAGGACGTCTATTGGCAGGCCTACGAGCTGGGTTGCAAGGGCTGCACCACCTACCGCCCGAACGCGGTCACCGGCTCCGTCCTGTCGGTGAAGAAGGAAGGGGCGGCATCGCCTCCCGTTCCGATGGCCAAGCCGCCCGACCGTCCGGAAACCCTGCCGGGCGAGACCTACAAGGTGCGCTGGCCGGACAGTGACCACGCCATGTACATCACCATCAACGACATCGTGGAGAACGGGCGGCGCCGGCCCTTCGAGGTCTTCATCAACTCCAAGAACATGGAGCATTACGCCTGGACCGTCGCGCTGACCCGGATGATCTCCGCGGTCTTCCGCCGCGGCGGCGAGGTCGGCTTCGTCGTGGAGGAGTTGAAGGCAGTCTTCGACCCGCGCGGCGGCGCCTGGATGCAGGGCCGCTACGTCCCGTCCCTGCTGGCGGCCATCGGGGACGTCATCGAACGGCATCTCAAGGCCATCGGGATGCTGCCGGACGACGGGGCCGTCGACGGAACGCTGACTGTGCTGCCGACCGCCGACGCCGCCCCTGGTCCCGCACCGGTGGTCATCGGAGCCGAGCCGGCCAAACTCCGGCAATGCCCGAAATGCGGCCAGCCCGGCCTGATCCGGCAGGAAGGCTGCGACAGCTGCCTGAACTGCGGCTATTCCAAGTGCGCCTGAGGGCGGTCAGCACCGCGACGGCTCGCCGGAAATCGGCGGCGCCGGCACGCAGGGCGTGTCGCCTCCGTTCCGGGTGACGGCCGGCGGCGCCGCGCCGCCGGACAGGAGGTCTTCGATGCCGACCCCCTTCACGATGGCGATGCCGGGCGCCATCATCAAAGGCACCCAAATCACCGCGGACAGCAGGTTGGCGGTCTGGAAGCTGTGGTGCGGCATCGCCATCATGCCGGCGGTGATCGGCACCACCGGCCGCAGCGGGCCGAGGAAGCGGGCAAAGAAGACGCTCTTGCCGCCGTGGCGCAGGAAGAAGCGGCTGCCCCGCTCCAGAAGCTCCGGCCGCTGGCGAAACGGCCAGACCACCGGAACCCGATCGCCGAACACCCGGCCAAGCCAGTAGGACACGGCGTCCCCCAGCACCGCGCCCAGCGCGAGGGCGACGTAGACCTGCCAGAAACCGAGAGCACCGGAGGCGACCAGCGCGCCTCCCGCGGCGATCAGCACCACGCCCGGCACCACGAACCCGACGAAGGCCAGGGTCTCCGCGAAGGCGCACAGGAAGAAGATCACCTCCGCCCAGGAGGCGTTCGCTTCGATGAAGGCGCTCCAACGCTCCATGCCGTCGATCAGCACATTCCTTGCTGCGTCGTTCATTCAGCTTCTCTGTGAGGCGGCTCGTTGGAGCGGACTGTGCCACAGATCGGCAGCGCCGTGCAGATCGATGGAACCCCCATCCCGCCTCACCGCACAGGAATCAGGGCACGGCCTGAAGCCACTCGGCCAGCATCCTTTGCCCGGCCTCGCGCAATTCCGGGCCGATCCGCGCCGCTTGACCGCGCAGCACGCGGGGGTCGATGCCAGCCCCCGCCAATTCGGCGGCATGGCCCGTCAGCCATCGTTCGATGCCGGCGGCCACATCGACCTCCGGATGGAATTGCAGGGCCAGCGTGTGGCGGCCAACCGAAAACCCCTGGGTTGCGCAGAGCGGCGTCGACGCCAAGCTCTTCGCCCCGTCGGGGATCTGGAAGGCGTCCCCATGCCAGTGGAGCACCCGAACACCCTCCAGATGGCGAAGCGGCCCGTTCCGTCCGGCATCGGTCAGCGTGAGCGGCGCGAAGCCGATTTCCTTGTGGCCCATGGGGCGCACCGCCGCGCCGAGCGCCTTGGCGATCTGCTGCGCGCCCAGGCAGATGCCGAGAGTCGGGCGCCCCGCGGCCAGCCTTGCCGCCAGGAGGGACGCCTCCTCGGCGAGATACGGATAGGCGTCGCTTTCATAAACCCCGACAGGACCGCCGAGGACGATCAGCAGATCAGGCTCCAGCGGATCGAGCCTTGCGAACGGCGCCGCATCGAGATCGTGATAGCGGATCGAATAGCCGGCATCCGACAGCACCGCGCCGAAGATGCCGAGGTCTTCGAAATGGACGTGCCGGATCGCTACCGCTGTCTTGTGCATGGGTCGCCTCCCGCTCCCGCGCCGGGAGCGTCGTGGGTTGCTCGGCTCTCGGATACCAGACGAATGGCTCGCTGTGCCCAGCCAATGTCCGGTATCGGTCCAGACCAATTCTCCCTATTCCGGACACCCGGCCAAGCTACGGCGTCGCCGCCGCGCGAAGCGCCTTCTCCAGCTTTCTGACGGCCACCTCGATCTCGAAAGGCGTGTAGGCCGCAAAGCCCATCAGGAAGCCGGCCTTGCCATCACCGGCGGCGTGCAGCGCCGACAGGCCGAGCAGCTCGATCCCGGCCCGGCGCGCCGCATCGACGGCGGCGCGCTCCGTAAGGTCGCCGGTCAGCAGGCAGGGCATCTGCAAACCGCCGATGGGAACCTGCGGCTCGACAAAGTCCGACAGGTGCTTGGCGACGAGGCCCGCCAGCGCGTCGAGGCGCTCGGCGTAGACGCCGCGCATGGTCCGCACATGCGCCCCGAAATGCCCGCCCTCCATGAAGCGGGCCAGCGTGAGCTGCGCCATTGGTGCCGTGTGCCCATCCAGCAGGGTGCGCGCGACGGTCATCGGCTTCACGAGCGCCGGCGGCAGCACGGCGTAGCCGATCCGCAGCCCGGGAAAGAGCGACTTGGTGAAGGTGCCGATGTAGATGGTGCGGCCGTGCGGATCGAGACCCTGCACGCAGGCCGTCGGCTTGCCCGCGTAGCGGAACTCGCTGTCATAGTCGTCCTCGATGATCCAGGCCTGATGGCGGGCCGCCCACTCGATCAGGGCGAGGCGGCGGTCCAGCGCCAGCGTCGCGCCGGTCGGGAATTGGTGGGACGGCGTCAGGAACACCGCCTTCGCCCGCTGCGGCTCGGCCAGGATGTGATCGACGACGATGCCCTGCCGGTCGACGCGGATCGGAACGCAGTCCAGCCCCGCCGCTTCGAACGCCTTGCGCGCCCCGTAATAGGCCGGGTCCTCCAGGAAAATCCCGTCGCCGGGGTCGAACAGCATGCTCGCGCAGAGCGCCATCGCCTGTTGCGAGCTGGTCAGCACCAGGACGCGGTCGGCGGTGGCGCGCGCGCCGCGTTCGAGGTTCACATAGTCGGCGATGGCGCGGCGCAGCGGCTCGGTCCCCTGCGGATCGCCGTGGAACAGGCTGTGCGCGCCGACCTCCTTGCGCACCTGCCGTTCCAGCCGTTCCCAGAGCGCGAGCGGAAAGGTCCGGGTTTCCGGAACGCCATGGGCGAAGGGCCGCGGCGCCGCCATCTCGCGCACGCCGCCCCCCTCGAACACGGCGGCACCGCGCCGGCTGAGCGCCGGTGCCGGATCGCTCGGGAGCGTGTCGCGCCGGGACCGGCGGCGGCCGGGGGTGAACTCGCTGATCTCCGCGACGAAGCTGCCGCTGCCGACGCGCCGGTCGATGAAACCTTCGGCGTGAAGCTGGGCGTAGGCCGCCTCAATCGTGTCGCGGGACACCCCCAGCGAGGCGGCGAGCGCGCGCGAGGCAGGCAGCGGCTTGCCCGGCCCGAGCGCGCCGTCGACAATCAATTGCCGGACGGCCCGCTGAATCCGCGCGTGGAGCGGCATTGCCGCGTGGGCGGGGTTGGCGATCCACGCCTTCACGGACTCAAGCTGGGAATGCCGGAACAATTGGTCTGGCCTTCTTAAGGAAAGCGGACGGGCACATCAGGCCATTGCTCGGGTAGTTGTCAAGGCCGCTCATCGCCCTTGCGGCTCGAACCGTCCGGAGGTCCCGCGCAACCATGCCACCCAATCCAAACCCTATCCGCCTCAACGACCTAGCCCACCCCGTCGTGGCGGGCCTGATCTCCGTCATCGTCAATTACGGCGGCACCTTCATCCTGGTCTTCCAGGCGGCGAAGGTCGCGGGCCTCAGCCCCGACCTCACCGCCTCCTGGGTCTGGTCGGTCTCCATCGGCGTCGGGCTGACCGGGCTGTTCCTGAGCTGGCGCCATCGCGAGCCGATCATCACCGCCTGGTCCACCCCGGCCGCGGCGTTCCTCGTCACCGCGCTGGCGACGACGCCCTACGCCGAGGCGGTCGGCGCCTACATGATCTCGGCGGCGGCCTTCGTCGCGCTCGGCCTGTCGGGCTGCTTCGAGAAGGTCATCCGGCTGATTCCGCCCGGCATCGCCTCCGGCCTTCTCGCCGGCATCCTGCTTCCCTTCGGCATCGGGGCGTTCGGCGGGGCCAGCGTCGACCCGCTGCTGGTCGGCCTGCTGATCGTCGCCTATGTCGCGCTGAAGCGGCTGTCCGCCCGCTACGCCGTGGTCGGCATCCTCGTCCTCGGGCTGGCCTTCCTGCTGACGCAGGGCCGCGTCGATCTGTCGGGCCTGTCGCTGGAGTTCGCCGCCCCGATCTTCACAGCACCGGACTTCTCGCTGAACGCGCTGCTGTCGGTCGCGCTGCCGCTGTTCCTGATCACGCTGTCCGGCCAGTACATGCCGGGGATGCTGGTCCTGCGCAACGACGGCTTCACGACCAGCGCCAACCCCATCGTGACCGTGACCGGCCTCGTCTCGCTGCTCATGGCCCCGTTCGGCTCCCACGCCTTCAACATCGCCGCCATCACCGCCGCCATCGCCACCGGCAAGGAAGCGCATGAGGACCCTTCCAAGCGCTGGATCGCCGGGATCGCGGCGGGCGTCTTCTACGTGCTTGTCGGGGTGTTCGGGGTGACGCTGGCCGCCGTCTTCATGGCCTTCCCCGCGACCTTCATCACCGCGCTCGCCGGTCTGGCGCTGCTGGGCACCATCGGCGGCAGCCTGGCCGGGGCGATGGCCGACCCGGCGTCCCGCGAGGCGGCGCTGATCACCTTCCTGGCGTCCGCCGCGAACATCAAGCTGCTCGGCATCGGCGGGGCCTTCTGGGGCCTGCTGATCGGCCTCGTCGCCCACCTCGTCCTCAACGGGCGCCTGCGCCTGCCCCGCCGCAGCCTGGCGGTAAGAAAGGGGGCGGCGACCGAGGGGGCGGCCCCGTAATCATCCTATCGGCTAACCCCGGGCGGCTATCCCCAAGACGGCCGCTCGATCCCGGGGATGGTCGCGACCGTCTCCGCCAGGAATTCCACCAGCAGCCGGACCCGCGCGATGCCGGCGCGCTCCGGCACGATCAGCAGGTTGAGCGGCACGGCGGGCGGCGCGTGGTCCGGCAGGAGAACCTCAAGGCGGCCGTCGGCGAGCAGGTCGTCCACCAGCCAGACATGGGCCGGGCCGATGCCGCGGCCGGCGAGGTAGGCCTCGCGCGCGGCCAGCCCGTGATCGACCCGCAGCCGTCCCCCAAGGGACACGGCGTGGAGCGCGCCGTCCGGCCCTTCGAGCGTCAGCCGGTCGCTCCCCGCGATGTTCGACATGCGCACGCCGTCGAACCGCGCGAGGTCGGCCGGCGTCGCCGGCCGGCCGTGCCGCTCCAGACAGGCCGGCGCCCCGACGAGAACGCGCCGGCTCGACCCGAGCGCCCGCCGCTTCAGGGAGCTGTCGGTGAGCGGACCGAGGCGGATGGCGAGGTCCACGCCGTCGCGCACGAGGTCGATGCGCTCGTCGGTCAGGCCGAGATCGACGGCGATGTCCGGATGGCGGTCCTGGAAGGCGAAGATCAGCCGGCTGATGTGCCGGACGCCGAGCGCCGCCGTGCAGGACACCCGCACCGTCCCGGCCGAGGCGCGGCCGGTGTCGCGTGCCTCGTCGCCCGCCTGTTCGACGAGGCGCAGGATCTGGACGGCGTTGGCGTAGTAGCGCTCGCCCTCCACGGTCAGCGCGACACGCCGCGTGGTGCGGCTGAGCAGAGCGACACCCAGCGCCTCCTCCAGCTCGCGGATGTGGCGGGTGACGCTGGATTGCCCGATGGCCATCTCGCGCGCCACCGCCGACAGGCTTCCCCGTTCGGCGACGCGGACGAAGGTCCGCATGCGGTCCAGCGTGACGTTCGATTGATCCATTTTACGGCAGAGTTCCATCCATTCGCCATGTCTACCGGATCAATTGTCGTCCGCATAGCTTGGAGCGCACATGCTTCAAGCGAACAGGTGCCTGTGATGAACGTGCTGATCGTCTTTGCCCACCCCGACCCCCACTCCCTCAACGCCGCCCTGCGCGATGCCGCCGTTGCGGAACTGGAGGCGCAAGGGCACGCGGTGCGGGTTTCCGACCTCTACGCCATGAACTGGAAGGCCGCGGTGGACCATGCCGACTTCCCCAGCCTCGGCGAGGGGGAGCGCCTGAAGGTGGCCGCCGCCTCCGGCGCCGCCTTCGCCGCCGACGCGCTGACCGACGATGTGAAGGCCGAGCAGGAGAAGCTGCTGTGGGCCGACGCGCTGATCCTGCAATTCCCGCTCTGGTGGTTCACCATGCCGGCGATCCTCAAGGGCTGGGTCGACCGTGTCTACGCCTACGGCCTCGCCTATGGCGTCGGCGAGCACAGCGACCGGCGCTGGGGCGACCGCTACGGCGAGGGCCGCTTCGCCGGCAAGCGCGCCATGCTCGTGGTGACGACGGGCGGCTGGGCCGAGCATTACGCGCCGCGCGGCATCAACGGCCCGATCGACGACCTGCTGTTCCCGATCAACCACGGCATCCTGCATTACCCCGGCTACGACGTTCTGCCGCCCTTCGTCGCCTACCGGGTGGACCGCTTCGACGAGGCCGCCTTCGCGCGGGCGGCGGAGCAATTGCGGGAGCGGATGCGGACGCTGGAGACGACGGCGCCGATCCCCTTCCGCCGCCAGAACGGCGGTGACTATGCGATCCCCAGCCTCGAACTCCGCCCCGATCTGGAAGCCCCCGGCGCGTCGGGCTTCGCCCTCCACCGCACCGCCTGAGAGCGCTACAGCCGGATCAGGACGACGCCGAGGACCAGCGAGGCGGCGCCGGCCAGCCGGGTCGGGCTGATCGGCTGCTGCGGCAGGCCGAGCAGGCCGACATGGTCGAAGGCGAGGGAGCCGAGCATCTGGCCGACCACGATCAGCGCCAGCACGGTCGCCGCCCCCAGGCGGGGCACCATCAGGATGGCCGTCCCGATGAACAGCGCGCCGAACAGCCCGCCGGTCCAGGTGACCCACGACCCCGCCCCGCTCACCGCTTCGGCGAGGCGGGGACCCGGCGCGAGGAGCGCCACCGCCAGCATCGCCAGCATCCCGACGACGTAGCTGACGAAACCCGCCCACCAGGGCGAGTCGAGGTCGGCCCGGAGATTGGCGTTGAGGACCTGCTGCAACGCGACGCTGACCCCGGCGCCGACCACCAGGAGGTACGAGGCGGCGGACAGTGCGATGGACATGCCATGCTCCCAAGATTGGCTGTGGGTGAATGCCGGATGGGTAGCAGGCGGCGCGGCGGCGGTCTGGTACGGATGTGACCTACCCGGCCCGGTAGCGGCCCGGAGTGACTCCGAAGGCGCGGCGGAAGCAGCGGCCGAGATGGCTCTGGTCGGTGAAGCCGGTGTCCGCCGCCACCGCGGCGATGGGCTCCCCCGCGCGGAGCAGCAACCGCGCCTCGTTCAGCCGCTCCTGAAGCCCGAAGGCGTGCGGCGGCACGCCGTGAGTCTTGCGGAATCGGCGGGTGTAGCCCTCGCGGCTCATCCCGGCCGCGGGGGGCGCCCCCCCCCCCCCGCCCCCCCCCCCCCCCCCCCCGCACACCGGGGCGGGGGCCGCCCCCCGCCCCCGGGGGAGGCGACGGGCACCCGCCAACACCCGCAGGGGCCCGCTCCTCTTCACAAACGTCGCCTCCCCCGGCCCACACCCCGGTGAGCTATGG
>NZ_WHOR01000207.1:0-10348 GCF_013340925.1 Azospirillum formosense | reverse complement strand
CCCCAGATACCTCCACAGGTAGTCCCGCGGGTGCGGTCAGATGTGATAAGCAGGGGAGGGAGAAATGTCCCCTCCCCTGCGTTAGCGGGGGAGGGTCAGGGAGGGGGCAAGGTCAGCGCGACGAACCCGGCCTCAGTTCTGCAGCAGCTTCTCCACCTCCTTGTGGAGTTCGGCGTAGCCCAGCTTCTCGTAGACCGGCGCGGTGGCCTTGCGGAACGGGGTCACGTCGATCTCCTCGATCGTCATCCCCTTGTCCTTCATCTGCTTCTCGAAGTCGGCGAGCGACGCCTGGGTGGCGCGCGACGCGCTGTCGCCGGCCTTCAGAGCCTCTTCCTTCAGGATCGTCTGCTGCTCCGGCGGCAGCTTGTCGAACCAGGCGGCGCTGGTGACGATGCCGGTGATCAGGTTGATGTGGCCGGTCTTGGTGACGTGGTTGGTCACTTCGTACAGGCGGGAGCCGAAGCTGGCCGGATGCTGGGCCTCGACGCCGTCGATCACCTTCTGCTGAAGGCCGGTGTAGACCTCCGACCAGCCCATCGGGGTCGGGGTGGCGCCCATGGCGCGGATCGTCTCCATCCACACCGGGGCGCCCGGCGTGCGCATGCGGATGCCGGCGAGGTCTTCCGGCCCCTTCACCGACTTGTTGGTCAGCAGGTGCCGCTCGCCCTGCCACCAGTTGAAGGACAGCACCTGATGGCCCGACGCCTTGCGCAGCTTGTCCGACCACTGGTCGAACATCGGCGAGGTGACGACCTTGCGGATGCCGTCGTAGCCCTGGGCGAGGTACGGGCCGCCCAGAACGCCGAATTCCTTCACGAAGACGGCCAGGCGCCCGCCGTCCACGACGACCGCCACGCCGGCCCCGGCGCGGGCCTGCTCCAGAACGTCCTCGTCCTTGCCGAGCTGCGAGCCGGGGAACAGGCGGACGGCCATCTTGCCGCCGGACCGCGCCTCGACGTTCTTCTTGAACTCCTCCAGCCCCTTGTAGAGCGGGTCCTGCTGGGCCAGCGCCGTGTTGACGCTGAGCGTGTAGTCGGCGGCCAGCGCGCCGCCGGCGACGGTGGCCAGCGCAAAGCCGAGGGCGGCCACGCGCCAAGTGCGGGTGATGATGCTCATGCTTCCTCCCTTTGAGGACAACGCCTCTTGCACGGAGGCGATTGTTCGATACGCGACTGGTATGGTAGTATACAAGAATGGTGTTGTCCATGGGCTTGCGAACGGTGCAGGATGAATCCGCCGCACAGGATCGTCCGGGCGGGCACCGGCGGGACGGACGGAAAAAAGAAGGGATTGGGGGAGCATGTTGAGGAGGATCGAGCCGGATTCGACGGAGCCCGTCGCGCGCCGCGTCTTTCGGGAATTGCGCCACGCCATCGTGACGATGCAGTTCCAGCCCGGCCAGCCGCTGTCCGAGCAGGAGGTCGCGGGGCAGTTGGGCGTCAGCCGCCAGCCGGTGCGCGAGGCCTTCATCAAGCTGAGCGAATCCGGGCTGGTGGTCATCCGCCCGCAGCGCGGCACCTTCGTCGTCAAGATCTCGGCCAAGCAGGTGATGGACGCCCGCTTCGTCCGCGAGGCGGTGGAGCTGGCCGTGGCCCGCAAGGCCGGCGAGGGGTTGCCGCCCCGCGCCGTCGCGGAGCTGGAGGCCAACCTGAAGGCGCAGCGTGAGGCCGCCACGAGCACCAACCCGGCGTCCTTCCTGGAACTGGACGAAGCCTTCCACCGCACCATCGCGCTGGGCGTCGATTGCGAATACGCGTGGCGGGTGGTGGAGGAAACCAAGGCCCAGATGGACCGCGTGCGCTATCTCAGCCTGCCGCAGGCGACTCCGCTGGATCGGCTGATCGCCCAGCACGAGCAGATCGTCGAGGGCATCCGCGCCCGCTGTCCCGACGCCGCGGAGGCCGCCATGCGCCTGCATCTGCGCGAGATCCTGAATTCCCTGCCCGAACTGGCCCGGCGCTTCCCCGACCTGTTCGACAGCGAGTCCAGCCCCGCCGAACCGATCGCCGAATCCGCTTGAAGGCCGGGTGCGGATTGCGCGGTTCGTCTTCGAATCGCGCGATGCGTGCATTGGCGCTACACGAAAACGGGGTTCGCCCCGCCGCCTACCGCCCGCCGAAGCCAAACGGCGGAAAAAGCAAAGGGGCACGGCCCTGTCCGGCGCCGCGCCCCTTGTTGGCCAACCCGTTGAGCGGGAACTAGAATTGGCTCTCCGCAACCTTCTTGACCAGGAAGTCGCGGAAGACCGCGATGCGCTTGGAATGGCGCAGTTCCTCCGGATAGACGAAGAACGCGTCCACCTTCGACCCGGACTGGTCCGGCAGCACCCGCAAGACATCGGTCAGGCCGGTCACCAGATAGTCGGGCAGCGAGCCGATGCCCAGCCCGCTCTCCACGGCGCGGAAGATCGCGTACAGGTTGTTGACCTGTAGGACGGTCCGGTCACGGGCCACCGCATCGGTCACCAGATCACGCAGCCAGTGGGTGTTGGCGAAGGGCGGGCGCAATTCCTGCGGATAGGTCACCAGATCGTGGGAGGCGAGATCCGCCACCGTCTGCGGCTCTCCCTTGCGGTCCAGGTAGCGGCGGTGCGCGTAGAGGTGCGAGCGGAAGGTCATCAGATGCCGCTGGATCAGGTCCGGCTGGCGCGGCGGGCTGACGCGGATCGCCACATCGGCCTCGCGCATGCCCAGATCCAGCTCCGTGTCGGTGATCAGCAGCGTGAGCTGGATGTCCGGGTAGAGCGCCAGGAACTCCCCGATGCGCGGAGTCAGCCATGTCGAGCCGAAGGCCGCCGTGGCCGTCACCTTCAGCGGTCCCTTGGCGGCGTCCTTGCTCTCGCTCAGCATCGCCTGGGTCATCGACAGCTTCGCGAAGATGTCGCGCGCCGCGTGGTTCAGCAACTCGCCCTGCTCGGTCAGGATCAGGCCGCGGGCGTGCCGGTGGAACAGCGGAACGCCGAGGCTGTCCTCCAGCGCGCTGATCTGCCGGCTGACCGCCGATTGGCTGAGGTTGAGGGCCTCGCCGGCGTGGGTGAAGCTGCCGGCCTCGGCCACAGCGTGGAACACCCGCAACTTGTCCCAGTCCATCATCCCGTCCTGCTTCCCGATGCCTTTGCCTGTCGGTCGGGGCCTGTCAGCGGAAGACATCGCCGCGCGCCCCTGTTCCAACACTCTTTATGGCAAAACGCGGCGCAGGTCTTCCATTGCGAACATCATCGGCGGTCAGGGCGACGGGATGCCGAACGCTGTGGCAGCGGGATTACGGCCGGCAGGCGCCGGTTGTCACAGCGGGAGAACGGTCACATGGACGCGATGTCCTGTGTCGCCGTGTCCGTCAAGAGTTGATCGAAGCTTTCGGACTTGAAGCCCAGAGCGCTGAGCTTGTCCCCCGCCGCGCGTTCCGAGTCGGTCCGCGCCATCTTGTTCAAGGCGAATTCCGCCGTCAACTTCACGGTGGTCGCGCCTTCGTCCGCTTGACTCATCAGCGAGCTGCGTTCCCACATCGCGCCTCGCAGTTCCTTCGTGAGCGCCACGGCCTGATCCATGCGTGACGCCGAATCTGGAATTTTATCGATGGCGGACATCCGTGCCTCGATGCTTTCCGAAAGCGTCCTGATCTTCTTCTGCCTTTCGGTTTCCTGTCCGACACCCGCCTCGACGGCGCTCTTCCAGAAGGTCTGGCTGCGGGATTCCTTCAGTTTTCCCGAAAGCGCATCGTTCATTTCATCGGACGACATTTGGCCGGATGAAACGAAGAGCCCCAATGCGCTTCGGTCATTGCTGGATAACTTGCTGAACAATGACAGCGCATCGCCCTTCAAGGATGACGCCAGAGGGCTCAATGACACTTGATCCGCTTTTGCGCTGACACTTTCAATCGGTTTATCTTTACTTTTATCGACCCCTGGATTTCCTTTCTGCGGAGAATATTGAGCCGACGACGTCGATGACACATTGTTAAAAGAATTAACCATGCTCATCTTTTTCTCCTGTATCGCGCCACGCCACCAGACAAGAGGAGTGGATATGCAGACGGCTTTTCTCAGTATATCCACAACATCCATAACAATCAATGAACCGAAATAAGCTTAGCTCTCGAAGCATTTTCGCATACAGTGATATGATTAGTTAGCTATCTAATTACACTAAGAATATAATCTGAATTACAGCAATTAAACAGCGTGCTTATAGTTGCTTTGCGTATCGTCAACAAATGCAAGAAGGGTATAATTATGGGTACGTATGTACTTTCGACTGGGAACGATTACTGGGTTCCGACGAATCCGAGCGAGCAGGTGAATGTTTATGCAGGTGAAGGAAACGACACCGTAGGCGGTGGAAATTTCGACGATTACCTGGATGGCGGCAACGGCAACGACGATTTGTATGGGTTGAACGGGAATGATTTTTTGAACGGGCTTGCCGGATCCGATTATCTGTCCGGCGGGGCGGGGAATGATACTCTGCTGGGTGGCGATGGTTGGGATTATCTCTATGGAGACGACGGAGACGACATCCTGCACGGTGGGGCCAGCGCCGGTTCCGGTGGCGTGATCGGCATGGACTATCTTTATGGTGGAGCCGGCAACGACATCTATCTCCACTATAACAATGATGGTGGAGTTTCCGCTATTTCCGACAGCTCCGGAACAGCGGATCGGGTAATTTTCAATGATGCCTCCATCTATGATCTACAGTTTTACGTTACTGGTTTGAGGTTGACGATCACCACTGCGGCTGATTACGCCGATGGATACAACGACAATGGCGTCGAAATCTATAACTTCTTCGGTGTGAGCAATGGGTACCTCACCCATGGCTCCGGGGAGGTCGAATATCTTCAGGTTGGAAACTCCGCTTACAGCCTGTGGGGTCTCCTGTTCGGATAAAACCCGGCATCGAGCTTGCGGGATTTGCGCATTTGACAGCGCCGATCCCGCATTGCCGTAGACAAGAGTGGCGAACAGACATTTTCAGATTGAGCTTTGAGCGCCCAGGTCCGAGGGCCATCGAATTTTCAGTTCACCCCGCCAGGTGGCCCAACGGCAGGGCCGTACGGTAGCGCACCTGCTTCAGCGCGAAGCTGGACCGGATGTTGGCGACTCCGGAAATCCGCGTCAGATGGTCCTTCAGAAAACGCTCGTAGCTGGCGAGGTCGGGGACCACCACGCGCAGCAGGTAATCGGCGTCGCCGGTCATCAGATAGCACTCCATCACCTCCGGCAGCGCCATCACCGCGGCCTCGAAGGCGTCGATCCGTTCCTCCACCTGCCGCTCCAGGCTGACGCTGACGAAGACGTTCACCGGCAGATCGACCGCGGCGGGATCGACCAGCGCGACGTGCCGGGTGATGATGCCCGCCTCCTCCAGCGCCTTCACCCGGCGCAGGCAGGGGGACGGCGACAGGCCGACGCGCTCCGCCAAGTCGTTGTTGGGCATCCGCCCGTCCTGCTGGAGCAGGGCCAGGATTTTCCGGTCGATGCGGTCGAGTTTGATTTTTGGCATTTTCTGCGGTCTAGACGGGATTCACGCAATCCGATGCTAAACGAGCCGGGTTTCCGGCGCCACTTTGCAAATTCCTGCCGCGGCACAAATGATAGGCTTGACCGATCATCGACCGCCGTTCCGTCAAGAGGGAAACAGACATGGACGCGACCGTTCCGAACCACGCCGACCTCGCCTGCCTGCGCGAGCTGGAGCGCAAGGTTCTCTGGCTCGCGTCCTGGACGATCCACAACGCCAACCACGTACGCCCCAACCAGGACGGGCTGAAGATCGGCGGGCATCAGGCGTCCTCGGCCTCGCTGGCGACGATCATGACGGCGCTCTATTTCCAGGCCCTGCGCCCGGAGGACCGGGTGGCGGTGAAGCCGCACGCCAGCCCGATCTTCCACGCCATCCAGTATCTGCTGGGCAACCAGACGCGCGCGAATCTGGAGAATTTCCGCGGCTTCAAGGGCGCCCAGTCCTACCCGTCGCGGACCAAGGACGTGGACGACGTGGACTTCTCCACCGGCTCGGTCGGGCTGGGGGTGGCGCAGACGCTCTTCGCCTCGCTGGTGCAGGACTATGTGAAGGCCAAGGGCTGGGCGAAGGGCCTGCCCGAGGGGCGCATGGTGTCGCTGGTCGGCGACGCCGAGATGGACGAGGGCAACATCTTCGAAGCCCTTCAGGAAGGCTGGAAGCACGGGCTTCGCAACACCTGGTGGATCGTCGACTACAACCGCCAGAGCCTGGACGCGGTGATCCGCGAAGGGCTGTGGGAGCGGCTGGAGAACATCTTCCGCGCCTTCGGCTGGGACGTGGTGATCCTGAAATACGGCGCGCTGATGCAGGCGGCCTTCCAGGAGGAGGGCGGCCAGCGCCTGCGCGACTGGATCGACCGCTGCCCGAACCAGCTCTACTCCGCGCTGACCTACCAGGGCGGGGCGGCGTGGCGGAAGCGGCTGCTCGACGATCTGGGCGACCAGGGGCCGGTGACCCGGCTGATCGAACGCCGCACCGACGAGGAGCTGGCCCTTCTGATGGGCAACCTCGGCGGCCACGACCTGCCCTCGCTGCTCGACGCCTTCGCCCAGGCGCGCACGCACGACCGGCCGGTCTGCTTCATCGCCTACACCATCAAGGGCGCCGGGCTGCCGCTGGCCGGGCACAAGGACAACCATTCCGGCCTGATGACCCCGGCGCAGATGGAGGCGTTCCGCGCCGCCAACGCCGTCCGTCCGGGCCATGAGTGGGACCGCTTCGAAGGGCTGAGCCGGCCGGAGGCGGAGCTGGACGCCTTCCTGAAGCGCGTGCCCTTCGCGGCCAAGGGACGGCGCCGCCATGGCGCGGCGGCGGTCCCGGTGCCGGCGGCCCTGGCGGCCCCGGCGCAGAAGGCGCTGTCCACCCAGGCGGCCTTCGGCCTGATCCTGAACGAGCTGGGGCGCGAGAAGACCGAACTGGCGGAGCGCATCGTGACGACCGCCCCGGACGTGACGGTGTCCACCAACCTCGGCGCCTGGGTGAACCGCCGCGGCCTGTTCGCCAAGAGCGCTCTGGCCGACCTGTTCAAGAAGGAGCGCATCCCCTCCACCTACACGTGGGACTTCTCCCCCGACGGCCAGCATTTCGAGCTGGGCATCGCCGAGTCCAACCTGTTCATCCTGCTGTCGGCGCTGGGCCTGTCGCATTCGCTGTTCGGGGAACGGCTGCTGCCCATCGGCACCGTCTACGACCCCTTCGTCATGCGGGCGGCGGACCAGATGAACTACGCCTGCTATCAGGACGCGCGGTTCCTGCTGGTGGCCACCCCGTCCGGCGTGACCCTGGCCCCGGAGGGCGGGGCGCACCAGTCCATCGCCACGCCGCTGGTCGGCATGGCCCAGGACGGGCTGGCCTGCTTCGAGCCGGCCTTCGCCGACGAACTGGCCGTCACCATGCGCTGGGCCTTCGACTACATGCAGCGGGAGGGCGAGGGGGAGCCCGACGAGCGCAACTGGCTGCGCGACGAGACCGGCGGCTCGGTCTATCTGCGCCTGTCCTCCCGCGTGCTGGAACAGCCGGTCCGCAGCATGGACGCGGAGCTGGAGAACGGCATCGTCCAGGGCGCCTACTGGCTGCGCCGTCCCGGCCCGAACGCCCAGGTGGTGGTCGCCTACAGCGGCGTGGTGGCGCCGGAGGCCATCGAGGCGGTGGGCATGCTCGGCGAGGACCGCCGCGACGTCGGGCTGCTGGCCGTCACCTCCGCCGACCGGCTGCACGCCGGCTGGAGCGCGGCGCAACGGGCGCGCGAGCGCGGCAAGCCCCACGCGCGTTCCCACGTCGAACGGCTGCTGGAGGGGGTGCCGTCCCATTGCGCGCTGGTGACGGTGCAGGACGGACACCCGGCGGGGCTGGGCTGGCTGGGCTCGGTCCACGGCCACCGCACGCGGGCGCTGGGGGTCGAGCATTTCGGTCAGACCGGCACCATCGCCGACCTCTACCGCCACCACGGGATCGACGCCCAGGCCATCGTCCGCGCCGCGGAGGCGCTGTCCCCCGGCCGGCCGGTCCGTTACTTGAAGGCGGTGTAGACCGGGTGAACCGGCGGCATTGAGGGGCTCTGGCGCCGTTCCGGAGCGAAGGGTACAGTCGGACATGGTCGGTCCCGTCCCGGCAGGGCCGACACCCCCCTCTCCCTGCAACGAGTTTCGCCACCGTGAGGATCGACAGCCGGTTATCCCGCATGCTCCATGTCCTGCTGCACATGGCGGAAGAAAGCCAGCCCATCACGTCGGAGCGCGTGGCCGCCATGCTGGGAACCAACGCGGCGGTTGTCCGCCGAACGATGGCCGGATTGAGAAGCGCCGGCTACGTCCATTCGGTGAAGGGACACGGCGGAGGGTGGACGCTCGCGCGCGATCTAAGCCAAATCACGTTGCTTGACATCCATCGTGCCGTCGGGACCGAGCGGCTGTTCGCGATCGGCTTCGACAACGACAATCCGGACTGCCTCGTGGAGCGGGTCGTGAACGGCTCGATGAGCGAGGCGTTGCGGCAGGCCGAGGCCATACTCATCGAACGTCTCCAATCGGTCACGCTCGCCGAATTGTCCCGCGAATTCCGCCAACGGCTTCCCGCCAACGCGTCGGCGCACGAACCGACGAAACGCTGAACGAGTTTCTGACCTTGGGATTCCACCCGCAGGCAAGAGCGGTGGGGCGGCTTGACTCGTCCTTTCATGTATCATTATAAGTTACGTGATTGGACGGCCAAGCCACTCGGCTCCAACATGCCGCGCCGCCACGCCACGCTCCCCATCAGAGCCAATCCCCCTTCCTCCCGACGGAGTTTCCATGACGGACACTGTCAACCCGCAGGCTTGGGCCGCCTTCTGGACCTGCCTTGTGATCGCCCTTGCCTCGTCCAGCATCTCCATCACGATCACCCAGACCGAACTGTTCGCCCCGCTGCGGGCTTGGGCGACCAAAGTCCACCCCATGGTGGGACACCTCATGCACTGCTTCTACTGCACCAGCCATTGGGCCGTCATTGCCGGCATCCTGATTTACCAGCCGGTGTTGGTGTCGAGCGGCCATCACGCGGCCGACCTGATCGTGTCGGCCTTCTTCACGATCACGGTCGCCACCCTGACAAGCGGGATGATCTTCAGCGTCTTCCTGGCGGCGATGGCCAAGGCGATGAAGGAACGTGTGCTGAAGAGGATGCTGAGCGAAGACGCTTGAGGTGCCCCAGGCATTCCCGACTCGCCTATGCCGCTGTGCGCTGCGCGACACCACATAAGGATCACACCCACATCGGTCACAGCGCGAGGCGAGGTCGGGATGAGCTGGTCGATCCCCATCGGCACCGTGAAGGGCACGGTGATCCGCATACACATCACCTTCTTCCTGTTCCTTTTGTGGATCGGCGCCGCCTACCACGCGCAAGGCGGCTGGCCGGCGGCGCTGGAAGGGGTGGTCTTCCTGTCGCTGCTGTTCCTCTGCGTGCTGCTGCACGAGTTCGGCCACGTCTTCGCCGCCCGGCGCTACGGCGTGCGCACGCCGGACATCACCCTGCTGCCCATCGGCGGGGTGGCCCGTCTGGAGCGGTTGCCGGAGAAGCCGTCGCAGGAGCTGGTGGTGGCGCTGGCCGGGCCGGCGGTCAATCTGGTGATCGCGGCGCTGCTCTACGCCGCGCTCGGCGGCTTCGTGCCGGCGGAGGCGGCGGAGGTGCGGAACGCCGGCATCGACGTGCTGTCGCGGCTGGCCGTGGTGAACCTGTTCCTGGCTCTGTTCAACCTGATCCCGGCCTTCCCCATGGACGGCGGGCGCGTGCTGCGGGCGGTGCTGGCGAGCCGCATGGGCTATGCCCGCGGCACCCAGATGGCGGCCTCGGTCGGGCAGGCGGTGGCCATAGGGCTGGGGCTGCTCGGGCTGTTCGGCAACCCGATGCTGCTGTTCATCGCCCTGTTCGTCTATCTGGGCGCCTCGTCGGAAGCGCACGCGGTGCAGATGCGCGAGATCACCCAGGGCGTGGTCGTGTCGGACGCCATGGTCACCCGCTTCGAGACGCTGCCGCCCTCCGGCGTTCTGGAGGACGCCGTGCAATGCCTGATCCGCACGACCCAGCACGAGTTTCCGGTGGTGGACGGGGCCGGCACACTGCGCGGCGTGCTGACCCGCGACGACCTGATCCGCGCCCTGCGCGACCGCGGCCCGGACACGCCGGTGCTGGAGGTGATGCGCCCCGACATCCCCGTGGTGCATCGGCACGGCAAGCTGGAGGAGGCCCTGCGCCTGATGCAGGAAAAGAGCCTGCCCGCGGTCGGCGTCGATGATGGGAACGGACGGCTGGTCGGTCTGGTGACGCCGGAGAATGTGGGG
>NZ_WHOR01000206.1:0-10419 GCF_013340925.1 Azospirillum formosense | reverse complement strand
CCAAACGCCCCCCCGGGGGCACCCACCGCACCCACCCCGAAAGCCCCCCGGAGCGTTGGGAGGGGAGAAAACCCATGGCCCCCCAACCCGCGTCCCGCGCCCCCGGGGGGGGCCGCCCCCTCGGTCGCCCCCCATTTGCCGTCCCGACCGCCGCTTCCCTTCGATCCCGCCGCGCCCGCCCATGAGCGCGGTCTGGCGCTGGCGTCGGCGCTGCCGGTGCCGCTCAGGACCGTTCTCGCCTCCGGACGGGTGGAGCGCCGGCCGCGATTCGGCGACCGCGGTTTCGACGGGGTCACCGAGGAGTGGACGCCACCGGACGGCGTGAGCGGCCAGCATGCCCTGATGGCGCGGCGCGCGCTCGACGAGCTGACCGGCTCCGTCCTGGCCCCGGCCTCGCCCGACCATCTGCTGGCCCGCGTCCTCGCCCTGCTCAGCCACTATCCGGCCAAGGGAACCGCGCCGGAGGTGGAGCATCTGGTCGCGCTCGACTGGGCGGAGGACCTTGGCGAGTTCCCGGCCTGGGCGGTCGACGCGGCGGCGCGGACCTGGCGCCGCACGCAGAAATGGCGCCCGTCCATCGCGGAGATGCGGGCGCTGTGCGAGGAGGCCTGCGCGCCGGACTGGGCGCTGGCGCGGCGGCTTTCGGTGATCGCGGCGGCAGGCGCGTCCGGAGACGGGGCGGGCGGGGGGACCGGCCACAGCCGCGCCGGCCGGCTGCGCGCGCTGGCCGGGGGAGCAGTCCGGCGGATGGGATGAGCGGACCGCCCGGCCGCACCGCTTACGGCGTCCGCTCCTCGCGGATCGCCCGTTCGAAGGCGGCCAGCATCTCCACCCCTTCGGCGCCGAACCGCCGCTCGATGGCCTGCCGGACCGCGGGCTGGGTGACCTTGCGGAACGCCTCCGCCTCGCGCGGGGTCAGCGTGTGGACCTCCATGCGCTGCGCCAGCGGCGGCAGGCCGCGGTCCGAGGATTCGATCAGGCGGCTGAGGCCGCGGCTGGCGACGACGCCCAGCCGGGCGGCGTTCATCACGGCCGCGCGGTCGCTGGGGGCGAGGTCGTCCAGGAACTTGGCGTTCATCACCCAGACATAGGGGAGGAACAGGTGGTTGCTCAGCGTCAGGTGGCGCTGCACCTCGTCGAAGCGGGCGAAGCGGACGATCGGCACCGGATTCATCTGGCCGTCCACCGCACCGGTGCCCAGCGCGTTGTAGAGGTCCGACCAGGCGACGTTGACCGGCGTGCCGCCCAGGCTGCCGATCATGGTGCGGTGCGTCTCCAGATCCATGGTGCGGATCTTCAGCCCCTTCATGTCCTCGGGCTGGCGGATCGGGCGCTTGGAGTTGGTGATGGTGAACAGCCCGCCCGGATCGCCGAAGCCCAGCACGGCGACTCCCGCCTTGCGCCGGATCTCCTCGGCCAGTCGGTGGCCGAAGGAGCCGTCGAAGACGTCGTAGGCGTTGGCGACCGAGGAGTAGGCGAAGGGCAGGTCGATGACCGCCAGCATCGGGTAGAGCGGCGCCACCCCGCCGACCGAGGAGATGGCCGACTGGATGGTCCCCTGGCGGACCAGCTTCACCGCGTCGCCGTCGCGGCCCATCTGGCCCTCGGGAAAGATCTCCACGCGCACGCGCCTCTCGGTCGCCACCTCCACATGGTTCTTGAAGACGATCGCCATGGCCCCGGCGGTGTTGTCGAAGGCGTCGTTGCGGTTGGGGTGGGCCAGCTTGATGACCGTCTCGGCGGACACCCCGGCGGCGGCGAGCGCCAGCGCCAGTACCGTGCAGGCGGCCAACAGCCGCGCCGTCCATCTGCTTTTCATCGCGTCCTCTTCCGGCTACTTGGATTTGAAATGTTCGGCGGGGTCCCAGCCGTCGCCGGGCGGGTCGGCGATCAGCCGCTCGCAGCGCGCGATGTAGAGCCCGGCCAGCGCCGCCACCTCCGGCTCGCCGGCCAGGGGTTGGAGAAGCTCCAGGGCGGCCGACCAGCGCCGGCCGCGGTAGAGCGAGACGGCGACGTGCCACTGGCGGCACAGGTCGTGGGTTTCCGGCGGGCGGGCGAAGGCCGAATGTGGGTCGAGCGCGCCGACCAGCTCGAACAGCTCGATCGGCGCCGACAGGCCCGAGGGCACCGCGAGATCGACGGGCCGGAACAGGAAGCGCCCGCGCACCGCCTGCTCCACCGCCCCGGTGACCAGGATGCTGGTGCCGTAGACCTTGTTCAGCCCCTCGATGCGCGAGGCGAGATTTACGTGCGAGCCCAGCGCCGTGTACTGCATGCGGTCGGAGGAACCGACGTTGCCCACCACCACCTCCCCCAGATGCAGGCCGAAGCGGGTCGGCATCGGCGGCATGCCGGCGGCGAGGCAGGCGTCGTTGATGGCGCGGTTGACCGACAGGCAGCCGAGCGCGGCGAGGCAGGCGTGCTCCGCATGGTCCGGGTCGGGGCGCGGGGCGTTCCAGAAGGCCATGATGGCGTCGCCGATGAACTTGTCCACCGTGCCGCCATGGCCGTGGATGCAGGCGGTCATCCGCTCGAAATAGGTGGTCAGCCGGTCCAGGACCTGCTGCGGCGGCATGGCCTCGCTGGTCGCGGTGAAGCCGGCGATGTCGCTGAACAGGATGCTGAGGGGGCGCGTCTCGCCGCCCAGCTCGCCGCCGTCGCCGGTCACGATGATGTCGCGCACCAGCGCCTTGGGCACATAGGCGCCGAAGCGGCGCAGGCCGCCCTTCATGGCCTCCACGGCGCCGGCCAGCTCCGCCACTTCCTGCACGCGGGTGCGCACGGCGAAGCGGCCGGTCAGGTCGAAATGGCGGATGCGCTTGGTCTCCGACACGATGTCCTGCATCGGGCGGGTGAGCCGGTGCGACAGCCACAGCAGCAGCAGGACCGACACCGCCAGCAGCCCGGCGCCGATCACGACGATGCGGTAGGTGGCGCGGCGGAGGGAGCCGACGAACTCGCCCACCTCCACCGCCACGCCGACGGTCCAGCCGCTGCCGATCCCGTCGTTGGCCAGGGTCGCGAACTCGACGATGTAGTCGCGGCCCAGCGGCCCCAGAGGGGCGATGAAGCGGTCGCCGGCCCCGCTGTTGCGGCGCTCCACCGCCTCGGCCAGCACCGGGTCGGGGAAGGACGCGGTGGTGTGGAGCGCCGCCGCCGCGCCGTCGCCGCCGACCAGCAGGTCGGCCCGGTTGTGGCAGATCACCCGTCCGTTGCCGTCGATCACGAACACCGCCCCGGACGGCCCGATGCGCAGGGCGTCGAGCCGGGCCGCCAGCCGGTCCAGCGAGACGTCGGCCCCGATGGTGCCGATGGGCACGCCGTCGTCGGTGGCCATCCGGTAGGAGACGGTGACCACCGGGCGCCGGGTCGCCGGCAGGACGAAGGCGTCGGACATCACCGCCGACCCGGCCTTCTGCGCCGCCACGTACCAGGGGGCGGTGCGCGGGTCCTCCGTCGCCTCCGCCCGCTCCACGCCGGTGACCTGTCCCCAGGAGCGGAGGTAGAAATAGGAGTCGGCGAACCGGCCCGAACTGGCGTCCTGCATGCGCAGGGCGAGCGCGCTGCCGGGCGGCGGGATGGCCGGGCCGAAGCGCCCGCCGTCGGGGGCCAGCCGGGCCATCTGGAAGAAGGCCCCGTCCCCGGCGAATCCGACATAGAGCGAGGCGAGCTGCGGCAGGGTGGCCAGGGCGTCGGAGAAGTAACGCAGCGATTCGATGCGCCGCAGCCCGTTCCGGTCGATCCGCCCGAATCCGGCCATCGCCTCGGCGACGCGGGCCACCGGGCTGACCAGCCCGTTCAGGTCGTTGGTGACCGTCTGGGTGGTGCGCGCGATGGACTGCGACGCCACCTCCAGCGCGCTGCGGGAGTTCTCGTGGAAGAGGTAGCTGAGCATCACCGCGATCAGCGGCACCGTCGTCAGCAGGAAAGCCAGCGCGATTCCCACGCGCAGGCGTATCCGGTACGGCGTTTGGGACATCGGGCGGTCTCCGGAGGGCCAATGGAGCGGTGACAAGAGGAGCCTCAGCCGCCGGCCGGGGCGGACAGGTCGCGGACGAAGAGGAGGCGGTCGTGCCCGTCGTGCTTGGGCCTGCGCGCGAAGACGCGCATGCCGACCGACAGCATCCCGCGCACGCTGGCCGTGTTCTCGGGCCGCACGGTGGCGAACCAGTAGCGGTGCCGGTCCGGCGGCAGGACCCCCTGCGCGGCGGTTTCGATCAGGCGCCGGTGCAGCCCCTGCCCGCGGCGGTCGGGATGAACCAGGATGCCGGTGAAGTGCAGCGCCCGGTCGAGGTCACCCTCCGGAAGGCCGTAGTCGCGGCCCAGATTGTGGGCGGCCCGGCCGGGAAACTGCACGGCGAGGAAGGCGGCGAGACCATGGTCGGTCAGCGCGCCGAGAATCACGCCGTGCCCCGCCGCCGGACCGGCCAGCATGTCCGACAGCTCCGCCTCGCCGAGCGGGTGCATCAGCGGGCCGCAGGCCTCCCGCTGCAACTCCAGGGCGGCGCCCAGCGCGTCCGGGGTGAGAGGAGCGAAGCGCAGGCCGGTCACCGCCCGCCCTCCGCCTGCGAATGCGGCGTGCGCGACGGGACGGTCCGCCGCCACGTCAGCAGGGCGAAGAGCAGCAGGCTGCCGGCCAGCAGCCCGCCGATCATTCCCACCCCCTCCGGTCCGGCGCCCAGCGGGACGGCGGCGGCCAGCGTGCCGAACAGGAGCGGCCCGGCGGCCTGCCCCAGCTTGCGGGTGTTGACGTGCAGGGCCAGCACGGAATCGCGCCGCCGCGCCTCGCGCGCCGCCAGAAGCTCGGCGTGGCGGATCTGGGCGGACAGGCCGAAGCTCTCCGCGAGGCCGATCAGGAACACCGTGGCGAAGGCCGTCCACAGCGACGCCTGGAGACCGAAAAGGGCCAGCGCCCCGGCGATCATCGCCGCGGACAGCAGCGTCACCCCCGGAATCGGCAGGCGCCGCGCCGTCATGCGGGTCAGCAGCGGCCCGGCCAGCACGACGCACAGGCCGTGCAGCAGGTAGGCGCGGCCCACCGTCGCCGACGACAGGCCGAGGTCCGCGATGAACAGCGGCAGATAGAAGGGCAGGAACATCGCCGCGACCGCGGTGGGCAGGGATATCAGCGCCAGGAACAGCGGCACCGTGATGCGCCGCCGCCGCGGGCGGACTGTCCCGCCGCACGGCGAGGGGACGGGCGCGCAATGCGCGTCAGGCGGGACGGTTCCGGGCAGGCGGGGAACGCCGAAAGCGGTGTAGAGCAGCCCGGCGACCGGGATCACGGCCCCCCCGGCGAACACCGTCATCGGCCCGTAGGTGGTGGAGAGCAGGGCGCCCGACACGGCCCCGCAATTCACCCCGGCATACATGCCGGCGAACAGCCCCGATTGCAGGGCCGAGGTGTCGGAAACCCCGCGCAGCCGCCCGATCAGGGCGTTCGCGGCGATCAGCCCGGCCATGCCGCCGGCTCCGCTCAGCCCGCGGGCCAGCACGAACAGCAGCGGGTCGGCGGCCACCGCCGCCACGGCGGCCAGCGCCATCCCCGCCGCCGCCGCCGCGAAGCCGGCCAGCGAGACCGCCCGCCAGCCGAACCGGCCGGTCAGCCGTCCGGCGGCCAGCGCCGCGGCGACCCCGCAGAGCATTTCCGCCGTCAGAGGCGCCGCGGCCATCTGGGACGGTGACAGCAGGGGAAAGGGGGTCCCGCCGAAGCTGGTCATCAGCAGCGGGACGAAGGACACCGGCAGAAAGGCGCCGAAATACATCAGAAAGGCCGAGAAGCGGATGGAGCCGGCGACATCGCCGGTTCCACCCGCCACGGCCCGTCCGTCGCCGGAGCGCCGGGCCATCCGGGTCCGCCCGCCGAGCACGCGGTCCATCTCGAACATGAACAGCAGCGAGGTGACGAGGATGGTCGCCATGTCCAGACCGAACTCGGTCAGCTGCGCGGCCACCCGGTCGCCATCCACCACGGCCACCAGCTCGCGCGCCTCGCCGCCGCGGTCCTGGGCGAGCGGCCAGCGCAGCGTCACGTCCGGCATGTCCGACAGGAAGGGGACGCCGCCCACGATGTGGCGGGCGTCGTGGCTCGGCGGGGTGGCGCCGGGCATGGCCAGCTCGATGGATTGCAGGGTGGGCATGCTGCCGCGGATGCGCTCGAAATAATCGTCCACCCCGGCCAGCGACCCGTAGTCCAGCCCGCGCCGGACCACCGACTCGAGGTCGTTGCGGATCATCCGGGCGACGATCTGGGTCGCCTGTTCGGCGGCCTCCAGATGGGCGGTGGAGATCAGCGTGTAGCATTCCGCCGCCGCCGCGGTCTGGGCGGCCAGCATGGCGCCGAGCGCCAGCAGCCGGCGCAGGCGCTCCAGCCGGACCCGGCGGCCTTCCGACGCGCGGCGCAGCCCGAAGGCCATCGTCAGGCCGGTCAGGCCGAGGAAGCCGACCGTCCCCAGCCCCGTCCACAGGAGCTGCGGCAGGGTGCGGTCGCGGAACTCCTCGACGCGGTCGTCCACCCGCGCGCTGTCGGACTGGATGATCAGGAAGCCGGCGGGGGCGTCCGCTCCCCGGCCGTCCCGTTCCGCCTCGCCGGGGTTGCGGATCGGCAGATAGAGGGCGTAGGTGCCGTTGTCGGCGTCGTGCCGGAACCAGTGGGGGCGCCGCTCCAGCTCGACGCGGGCGCGGCGCAGGGTGGCTTCCGGCATCGGTTCCACGGGCCGCCCCCTGGCGGTGGCGACGACGCGTCCGGCCGCCACCGCCACCCCGATCCCCCGCGCCCAGGGCAGATTGGCGGCGAGCTGGTCGAGGATCGCCTCCAGCCCGTAGAAGTCGTCGAGCGGCTTGCCGTAGCCCAGCGCGTCCTGGACGTTCTCCACGGTCTTGCCGCCGACCACCGCGAAGGCGGCCATCAGCGTGCCCGCGTAATTCTGGCGGAAGGAGCCGAGATTGATGCTCAGGCTGAAGGCCAGCGTCACCCCCACCAGAAGCACCGACACCAGGAAGGCGCGGAGGGGGCCGGAGCGGCCTTGCGGGGCACCGGACGAGGCCATGGCTAGAGCACTCCGTGCAGGGAATCCGCCGCCAGCAGCGCCGGAAAGGGGATGCGGTAGCCGATGGCCGCCGCGGTCGCGGCGTTCCAGGCGATGGAAGGCGTGTCGAAATAGACCTGCGGCAGGTGGCGCAGCGGCTCGCCGGCCATGACGCGGGCGAGGGTGGCGGCGCCGAAATGGCCGATGCCCGCCATGTCGGCGCGGGCGATGCTCATCAGCGCGCCGCGTTCCACCTCCTCGGGGCCCAGTTGCGAGAAGGTCGGGATGCGCCGTTTCAGGAAGGGCCGGACCAGCGAGGAGAAGCGGTCCAGCGGCCAGCGCCCATAGGTGATGTAGACGGCATCCGCCTCGCGCGACAGCCCGTCCCAGGCGGCGGTCAGATCGACCTCGTAGCGGTATTGGTCGAGGTGGTCGATCGGCGCGCGGACGTGCCGCTCCACCAGTTCGAACCCGATCCGCTCGGCCGTCGCCTCGATGTCGGGCAGCGAGGCGATGGCCCGGCCCGTCGGGCTGTCGTCGTAGGCGATGCCCAGCCGCCGGAACCGGAAGGTCTTGTGGAAGATGGACAGCTGGCGCTGGAACCGCCGCGGGTCGAGATGCGCCCACACATGGTCGCGCCCGGTGTCGGTTTCCGCCGCGACGATCCCGGCGGCGATCGGATTGGTGCAGGAGAAGGCGAGGACCGGCACCCGGTGCGCGTCGGTCGCCAGGGCGACGCCCGCGACCGTTCCCATGACGATCATCAGGTCGATGTCGGGCGGGTCCTGCAGACGCCTCACCAGCGCGGCGGCGCCGTCGGGGGTCAGGTTGGTGGCGTGGGCGTCGGCGACGAAGTCGAGAACCGGGCTGTCGGCGTGCGTCGCCAGCCAGGACCACAGGGCGGCGGTGTCGGTCTGGCCCGGACGGTAGGGCATCCCCGTCAGCGCGCCGATCCAGCCCATCCGTTCCAGCTCGCCGAGAATGGCGGCGAGCGTCGCGGCGTAGTTGCCGTAGGGCATGGATTCGGCGTAGCCGACGCGCCAGCGCCGCGGCACGTCCCGGACCGACGGCAGGGGGCGGGGGGTGGCCAGCGCCGCGGCCGGCGGGCAGAGGACGCCGAGGCCGGCGGCGGCCGCGCCGGCCATCCAGCCGCGGCGGGTCATCGCGGCGGCTCCGGAAGCATCGGAGGAGGACTGTGGGCTCATTCCGGTTGCTCCCTCCCTGCGGAATTCGACCGGTAGCGGCGGACGATCCGCGGTCCGAGAAGCGGGACCGCGCTGGGGCGCAGTCCGGACCGCGCCGCGATGTCCTCCGCCGTGATCCGGTGATCGCCCTGCCGTCCGATCAGGACCGCCTCGTCGCCCGGCTGGACGTCGGGGATGTCCGTCACGTCGGCCAGCAGGCTGCTCATGAAGGGGCGGCCCAGGACGGGCGCCGGGCGGCCCCGGATCAACAGGACCCCGCCGGCCAGCCGGTGCAGATGGTGGCCGTCGGAGAAGCCGAAGGGCAGCACCGCCACGGGTGTGCGCCGGGGCGCCGCGCCGGCGGCGGCGTAATCGGCGATGTCGCCGGGCTCCAGCGCCGTCACGCGGGTGACGCGGGCCTTGACGCTCATCACCGGGGCCAGGGGGAGGGGCGAGTCCCCGTCCACCATGCGGATGCCGAACAGGGCGGCGCCGCAGCGCACCGCCGTGCAGCCGATGCGCGCCGCGGCTCCGGTCAGCAGGGGCCGGTCGAGCGCCGGGCTGCTGAGCGCGTGGACCAGCGGCGGCAGCAGTCCGGCGGCCCGCGCCGCGTCGACCGCCTCGCCGAACCGCTCCAGTTCGACCAGGCCGCCGTCCTCGTAGGGGCCATAGGCGCCGGACAGGTGGGTGTAGAGCCCCTCCAGCCGCAGCACCGGCGCGGCGGCGACCGCGGCCAGCAGGTCGGCCAGACCCGCCCGCGGCGCCCCGAGGCCGGCGAAGCCGGTGTCCACCCGGACATGAACGTCGACCGTCCGGCCGGCGCGGTTGGCGGCGGTGGCGAGCGCCCGCGCCTCCGCCGCGCTGGTGACGGTGGCGCCCAGCCGGTGCAGGGCGGGCAACCGCAGCTGGCTTTGCAGCGGCGGGTCGATGACCAGGATGGGAGCCGTGACGCCGGCCCGCCGCAGGGTGATCCCCTCGCCCATGTCGGCGACCACCAGCCCGTCGATCCCGAACCGCTGGAGCGCCCGCCCGACCGGCCCGGCGCCGTGGCCGTAGGCGTCCGCCTTCACCACCCCGAAGACGGCCTGGCCGGAGGGAAGGCCGCGGCGCAGCCGTTCCAGGTTCCGGCCGAGGGCGTGCAGATCGATGTCCGCCCAGGCGGTGGTGCTGCCCCGCCGGCCCGTCCGCGTTCCCGTCATGCAAGGAACTTCGCGCTGATGTCGGTCGAGGATTCCCTGCCGATCTTGTCGAAGTGCTGGTCCAGGAACTCCTCGGCCTTGTGGCGGCCCGTTTCGAACATGTACATCAGGAAGTCCCAGTCGGCGTTCAGCTTGCTGGTGACGCCCAGCTTCTCCACGACCTCTTCGGCGTCGACGGTGTGGATGTGCATCTTCTTGTGCTTCTCCGGGCTGAGTTCGCCGGAGTCGATCAGCTTGGAGACGAAGTCGACGACGCGCAGCTCGCGCATCATGCTGGAGTTGAAGCTGAGCGTGTTGACGCGGTCCATGATCTCGCGGGCGGTGCGCGGCGGCACCGGCACGCGGACCGGGTTGATCTGGACGATCAGGATGTCGCGGCTGTCGCACTGGTCGATCAGCGGGAACAGCGGCGGGTTGCCGGAATAGCCGCCGTCCCAATAGAAGGCGTTGCCGACCTGCACCGCCTGGAACAGGAAGGGCAGGCAGGCCGAGGCGAGCACCGCGTCCACCGAGATGTCCTTCGGGCCGAACACCTTCAGCCGGCCGGCGCAGACGTCGGTCGCCGCGATGAAGGTCTTGCAGGCCGGCGCCTTGCGCAGCCGCTTGAAGTCCACTACGTCCGACAGCACGTCGCGCAGCGGATTCTGGTTCATCGGGTTCAGCTCGTACGGCGACATCATGCGCGACAGCGCGTCGAACATCTGCCAGAGCGGGGAGAAGTCCATGTTCCCCTTGCTGAACATCTTGTCGAGCGGGGTCGGCTGGAGCGGCCCCTTCTTCGCCTCGTCGGAGATGCGGCGCCAGAATTCGCGCAGCTTGCTCCGCGCGCCCTCGTGGCCGCCGATGGTCAGGCCATAGGCGGTGACGGCGCAGTTCATGGCGCCGGCGCTGGTGCCGACGATGCCGTCGATGGTCAGGCGCCCGTCCTCCAGGATGCGGTCGATCACGCCCCAGGTGAAGGAGCCGTGGGCGCCGCCCCCCTGGAGCGCCAAGTTGATCGGCTTGGCG
>NZ_WHOR01000205.1:0-10595 GCF_013340925.1 Azospirillum formosense | reverse complement strand
TACTCGGGGGAGGCATGCGGGCGTGTGTGATGTTTCTAAGGGTCAGACCTTGGGTGGTCACCGCCTTGGCCGCCGCCGGGCGGTCGAGCTTGGCCGACTTGCCGGTGCCGTATTCGATGACGCCGGTCATCATGCGGGTGAGCTGCACCGCGTGCGCCGGGTCGACCACCGGGACGGAGCCGCCGGCCTGCCGCCGGTACAGGACGTTGCCGTCGCGGTCCCTGATCTCGGTGATGGCGTAGGGCCAGACCGGGGCGCCGCGGTTGGCGATGCCGGCGAAGCCGCGGGTCAGCTCCAGCAGGTTGACCTCGCTGGTGCCGAGCGCCAGCGACAGGTCCTTGCCCAGCGGCGAGTTGATGCCCAGCCCCGCCGCCACCCGGCGCACCCGCTCCACCCCGATGCGGTCGATGATGCGCACGGTCGCGGTGTTCGACGAATGGGCCAGCGCGTTGGCCATGGTGACGGTGCCGCGGAACTTGCCGTCGTAGTTGCCGGGGCTCCAGCCGCCGATGCGGACCGGGGCGTCCTCGACCGGGCTGTCGGGCGACCAGCCGGCCTCCAGCGCGGCCAGATAGACGAAGGGCTTGAAGGCCGATCCCGGCTGGCGCATCGCCTGGGTGGCGCGGTTGAACTCGCTGCTGTCGTAGTCCCGCCCGCCGACCAGGGCGCGCACCGCGCCGTCGGTTGTCATGGCGACCAGGGCGCCCTGGCGGGCGTTGGCGGCGGCGCCGGGGCCGGACAGGATCTCCTCCAGCCGCTGCTCCGCCGCGCGCTGCAGCTTGAGGTCCAGCGTCGTGCGCACCACCACGTCGCCGTGGCCGGAGCCGACGAAGGCCGAGACCAACTCCGTCACCCAATCCGCGAAATAGCGGCCGTCGCCGCCCGGCTTGCGCTTGGCCGACAGCGGGGCGTTGCGCGCCGCCTCCAGCTCCTGCGCGGTGATGAAGCCGGCGTCCACCATGGCACCCATCACGACGCGCGAGCGCTCCGCTGCCTCGTCGGGGTTGGAGGACGGGGCGTAGCGCGAGGGCGCCTTCAGCAGGCCGGCGATGATCGCCGATTCCCGCAGGTCGAGCTGGGTCGCCGGCTTGCCGAAATAAGTGCGCGCCGCCGCGTCCACGCCGAAGGTGCCCGCCCCCAGATAGACGCGGTTCAGATAGGCGGTGAGGATCTGGTCCTTGGTGAAGCGGTGCTCCAGCCACAGCGCCAGCATGGCTTCCTGGATCTTACGCTTCAGCGACTTCTCGGGCGTCAGGAACAGGTTCTTGGCAAGCTGCTGGGTGATGGTGGAGCCGCCCTGCGCCGAGCGGCCGGACCGCCAGTTGACGTAGAGCGCGCGGGCCAGACCGATGGGGTCGACGCCGAAATGCGAGTAGAAGCGCCGGTCCTCGATGGCCAGCACGGCGTGGATCAGATGCGGCGGCAGGTCGCTCACGCCCAGCGTCGTGCCGTGCAGGTCACCGAAGCGCGCGAACTCCGCCCCGTCGGCCGCCAGCACGGTGACCGAGGCGCGCCGTTCGAACTGCGCGACCTTGGAGATGTCCGGCAGGTCCAGGGCGAACCAGGCCAGCACCGCGCCCAGCGCGATGCCGCACCACACCCCCGCCACCATCCCGGCATAGACCAGCGTGCCGAGGATCGTCCGCCGCCGACCACCGCCGCCTCGGGCGGTTTTCGGAACGGGCTTGCGCGGCGGCGGGGCGGGTTTGCGCGGCTTCTCGGCCTTGGGGTTCTCGGCCTTGGCGGGCTTTTCCGGCTTGGGCGCGCGTTTGGGCAGGCGCGGGCGCAGCGCCGGTTCCTCGCCCCGCGTCTGGATGGGGCGCGGCCCCGCAAAGAGTTCGCCCGGTCGATCGTTGCTCACGGCGCGGTCGCGGCCCCCAAGAAATCCATGCCCGATGTAATCTGTGATGGAAAGCTATACGCCGCCGCCCCGTTGCGACGAAAGAGCGCCCTCGAAAGAGATAAGATTTGTCTTAGCACCGTTGCAGATGGATGACGGGGGTGGAAGAAAAGCCGCCGCGGACTGTTGTTTCCCATGAATAAGCGTTGACGCAGCGGAGAGCCTGTTTATGTCGAAGCCCCTGACCGTTTCCATTCCCCACAAGCTCGGCCGGGACGAGGCGAAGCGGCGCGTGGCGGAGGGGGTGGGGCAGGCCCGCTCCCACCTCGCCGCGGTCGCCAGCAGCATGGACGACCATTGGACCGACGACCGCGTGGATTTCCGCGTGGTGGCGATGGCCCAGACCGTCACCGGCTTCATCGACGTGCAGGACGACAGCGTCACCGTGGAGGTGCAGCTTCCCTGGGCGCTCGGCCTGCTGGCCAACAAGGTCAAGGACCGGTTGCAGAGCAAGGGCACGCTGCTGCTGGAGAAGAAATAGCCGCCCCTATTCGGGCCTGCCGATCAGCCCGTGCTTCTTCAGCAGCCCGCGAAGCTGATGGTAGCCGAGGCCCAGCGCCTCGGCGGTCTGGCGCTGGTTGAAGCGGTTGCGCTCCAGCGCCGTTTCCAGCAGCCCGGACTCGAAGCGCCGCACCTGCTCCTGGAAGTCTCCGGCGGCAACCGGCGGCGCCTCCTCCGCAACCGGTGACGGGGCGGACGCCGTCGGCGCCGCCGGTCGCCAGGCGGAGGCGAAGGGGTCGAGCAGAATTTCCTCCACGAGCCCCTCCGGGTCGGACGCGGCGACGGAGCGCTCCACCGCGTTGCGCAGCTCACGCACGTTGCCTGGCCAGCCATGGTCCAGAAGCTGCTCCAGCGCCCGCGGGGCGAAGCCAGGGAACAGCGCCCGCTCCAACTCCCGCACCATGCCCAGGGCGAAATGCTCGGCCAGGATGGGGATGTCCTCGCGTCGGGCGCGCAGCGGCGGCAGGGTCACCACATCGAAGGCCAGCCGGTCCAGCAGGTCGGCGCGGAACCGCCCGGTCTCGGCGAGCGCGGGCAGGTCGGCGTTGGTTGCCCCGATCACCCGCACATCGACGGTCTGGGTGCGTCCGCCGACCCGCTCGATCTCGCCATACTCCACGGCGCGCAGCAGCTTTTCCTGAACGGCGGCGCTGGCCGTGGCGATTTCATCCAGGAACAGCGTGCCGCCGTCGGCTTGCTCCACCCGCCCGATCTGTCGGCGGATCGCCCCGGTGAAGGCCCCCGCCTCGTGCCCGAACAGTTCGGAATCGAGAAGGCTCTCGGCCAACGCGGCGCAATTCACCTTCACGAAGGGACGGTCCCAGCGCCGGGACAGGTAGTGCAGGCGGGCGGCGATCAACTCCTTGCCGGTCCCGCGCTCCCCGATGACCAGCAGGGGGCGCTCCAACGGCGCCACGCGGGAGACGTGGGCGAGAACCGCGTGGAAGGCCGGGGACTCCCCGAGCAAAGAGGGCGGATTGGGCTGCATGGTCTAAAGGGCGAAGAGTTGGCGAATTTCTTCATACTATCGCGAAAAGGGCGACGGCCCAAGCCCGGCCGCCGTCCGCCCGCTTCAGAAAATCCAAGGCTTTGCGGGAATTTCCGGCGTTGGCACGGCCATTGCGAAGAAGAGGACCAAACAAGGAGACCCGCATGAGCCACTACAGCGACTACCACCGCCGCTACACCCGCGAGGCCCGTCCGCTGGCGGCGCGCATCCGGACCTACCTGACCAGCCGCCCGACCGAAAGCTGGGCGTTCTTCGCCGCCGGCCTGCTGATCGCCACGATCCTCGGCTGACGCCACCAACGCCCGATCCTAAGCGACCAAGAACGGACACATCCCCATGAGCATCTTTTCGCGCCTGACCGACATCGTGCAGTCCAACCTCAACTCCCTGCTCGACCGCGCGGAGGACCCGGAGAAGCTGATCCGTCTGATCATCCAGGAGATGGAGGACACGCTGGTCGAGGTGCGCTCCTCCACGGTGAAGATCATCGCCGAGCGCAAGGAGATCGAGCGCCGCATCGCCGACCTGCACCGCGAGCGCGACTCCTGGGACCGCAAGGCCGAGACCGCGCTGACCCACGACCGCGAGGACCTCGCCAAGCAGGCGCTGCTGGCCAAGTCGCGCGCCGCCGAGGAGGCCGACGTCCTGACCGCCCAGCTCGCCCAGGTCGAGGAGGCCCTGTCCAAGTCCAACGAGGACATCGGCCGCCTCCAGGCCAAGCTGACCGATGCCAAGAACCGCGAGAAGGCGCTGGTCGCCCGGACCAAGACGGCGGCCAACCGCGTCCGCGTCCGCTCCACCCTGCACGACGAACGGATCAACGACGCCTTCTCCCGCTTCGAGCAGGTGGAGCGCAACCTCGATGAGCTGGAAGGCCGCGTGGAGGCCTACGATGTGGGCCGCACCAAGACGCTGACCGAGGAGATCGCGGAGCTGGAGGCCGACAAGAAGGTCCAGGACGAGCTGGCCGCGCTGAAGGCCCGCGTCGCCGCGCGCCGGGGAAGCTGATCCCGCACCGGCGCGGGCGCCGGCCCCGACGTCGTCTTTGCCGACAGCGGGGTTGGCGTTGAGCCCCCCTCTCCCGCCGATTCGCGGGGGAGGGGTTTCCCAAACAACAAGAAAGGCCGTCCCCCGATGAGCGGTTTCAGCTTCGTCCTCGCGGCGCTCTTCATCACCGTGGTGGCACCGCTTTGGATCATCTTCCACTACATCACCAAATGGCGCGGGCAGCGCGGGCTGTCGGCCCAGGACGAGCAGCTTCTGGCCGAGTTGTGGGACATCTCGAACCGCCTGGAGGGCCGCATCCACGCGCTGGAACGGGTGCTCGACGCGGAGTCGCCCAACTGGCGCGACAAGCTGTGAGCCTGCCGCATTCCATATTCATTCCGACCTGACGGGAGCCCGACGATGGACCGTTCTTCGCCCTACGACTCGCCCAACCCGCACCGGCTCTTCCGCGATCCGCAGCGTGGCGTGGTGGGGGGCGTGTGCGCCGGCATCGCCGATTATTTCGGGTTCCGGCCCGGACTGGTGCGGCTGGCCCTGGTGCTGGGCCTGTTCTTCTTCATGCCGCCGGTGATCCTCGCCTACGTGATCGCGGTGCTGGTCCTGCCGGTGAAGCCGCCGGCGGTCTACCGCAATCCGGAGGAGGAGGCCTTCTGGCGCGGCGTGTCGATCAAGCCCGACCGAACCCTGGCCGGGTTGACGCAACGCTTCCGTGATTTCGAAAAGCGCGTGGGGAACCTGGAAGCGCATGTCGCTTCCAAAGAGTACGAACTCAACCGCGCGATCCGCAACCTGGACCGCTGACGGTAGCCCCGGAGCGCCTCCGGGGCAAAGCCGTCGCCTGACCGCAGCGCCGCCCGACGCGGCGCCGTAAACCGCAGCGCCGCCTGACGCGGCGCCGGGGGGTCAGCGCCGACGGCGGTTCCGGCTGCGCACGCGCACCGGCTTCATGGCCGGGCGGGCGGCAGCGAGACCGGCGAGGGCCGCAGCCATCGCCCCAACGAGCACGACCAGATCGAGATCCATCATGGCTCCTCCGCTTGACCCGATCAGAATGACGCAACTGTGAAGGACATGGTAGCGAAAAGAGGTGACAGCAACCGTCCGTCCGGCAGATGACCGCCACCGGGGCTTCCCCAAACGGGGAGGCCTATCCGTCCGGGTCGTCAATCGAGGTAGGGCCTCACCGAAAGAACGGAGAAGCCCTTGTGTTCGGGATGGCGGGCGTTGGTCTTCTCCCGCGCCTTCGTTTCGTCCAATCCCCAGACCAGAAAGCGGCGTCCCCTCTTCCAGCGCTCCAGCGCCGTCTTCTCCAGGCCGCCGGTGACGCGCGCGCCATAGTCGGCGTGGGCCACGGTCACCACCCATCCGGCGTCCGCCGGCGTCCGCCGGTCATCGAGGACATAGACCCGCCGGTCCACCGCGCTCGCCGCCGCCAGACGCTGCTCCAGATCCTCGCAGGCCAAGTCGATGGATGCCTTGCGCCGCCGCGCCGCGCGCAACTCCCGCGCTTGGTCCAGCGTGGCGCGGGCGAGGCGTTTGAGGCGCTCCACCTGGGCCTGCCGGCGGGCCGCGGCGCTGGCGATGCGGTCCTCCGCCGTCCGGAGCTGCCGCCGCGCCGACAGGAGCGAGACCGCCAGCGTCGCCACGCCGACCAGCGCGGAGAAGAGATACGGCATCGATGGATGGCCCACGGCGCCCTCAGCTCGCTATCGCCAGGGGGCGGGGATCGCTCGATCCGGCTTTACCCGGGCTGGCGCCCGTCCCCCCGGCCGTCATCGGAGAGCCTTGGGGGGCTTCCTGAATCCGCAACACCACATAGCCGAAGGCGGGCGGGTAGCGCCGCTCGATCTCGGCGCGGGCCACCGGCATGGTGCGCGCCCAGACCTCGACTGTCTGGGGCCGTGCCCAGCCGGAGTCGATGAAGGCGTGCTGCGCCTGCTGGTTGCCGCCGCCGCCGATGTATTTGTTCGCGACCTGCGCGATGTAGCAGGGGGTGCCGGCGACCTCCTCGCCGATCAGCCGCAGCAAATCGTCGCCGCGGTGCTGAAGGTCGCGCAGGCGCCGCTCCAGCGCCTGACGGCGGCGCAGAGCCTCGCTGACCTCTTCTTCGGCTTTGCGCAGGTCGGCGACGCGCTGCGTCCTGCGCGCTTCGAACCCGGCCTCCAGCTTGGCACGGCGGGCGATGATGTCGCGCAGGTTGCCGGTGCCGAGCCGCCGCTCGATCGCGCGCTCGCCCAGCAGAACCGCCACCTTGCCGATGCCGAACCCCAACCCGGCCAAGGCAAGCGCCAGGAACAGCGCCTGACCATAATCGTTCCACATGGCTGAGACCCTGAGCCCCCGGAGAAGTACCGCAGCGGGATCGGCTTGGAGTCCGCTCACCGCTTTCGCCGTCTCATGGTGTCGAGAACGGATGAGCGGTAATCCACGCCTCCAGAGCCTGCAACGCCGAAGTGCAGGGCGGCTGAAGTTTGCAAACTTTGTTCAAGGCCGGGGAATTTTCTGTACGAGGGCTGGTTGCGGCCGACATGAGAACCGCAAGCAGACGGTTCCTTTGTTGCGAACCGCGCTCGGCTTCGCACCCGGTATCGCGGCGGCGGATCAGGAAGCGGCCGGCGTCTTCGGCTCGTCCGCCATGCACACGCGGTTCCGCCCGGCCAGCTTGGCCTCGTAGAGCGCGGCGTCGGCCCGGCGCAGGGTCAGTTCGATGGAAGGTTCCGACGCGCTCCATTCGGCCACCCCCAGGCTGGCGGTGATGGGGATGGCCCGACCGTCGGTCACCACCGGGCTGTCGGCAATGGCGGCGCGCACCCGCTCGGCCACGATGCGCGCCCCGGCAAGGTCGGTCTCCGGCAGCAGGGCGACGAATTCCTCCCCACCGAAGCGGGCGATCTGGTCGGAGGTGCGCAAGGCCTCGCGGGCGCGGACCACCGCCGTGCGCAGCGCCTCGTCCCCGGCGGCGTGGCCGTGGCCGTCGTTGACCGTCTTGAAATTGTCGAGGTCGAGCAGGATCACGCTCAGCCGTCGCCCGTGCCGATGCGCCCGCCCCAGTTCCGCCGCGGCAAGGTCCAGGAAATGCCGACGATTCCACACGGCGGTCAGCGGATCGACGGTGGCCAGCCGCTCCAGCTTGGCGTTCGCCGCCTCCAGCGCGCGGGTGCGTTCGGCGACGCGGGCCTCCAGCGTCTCGTTGGCCTCGCGCAGCCGTTCATACAGGCTGACGTTGGCGAAGCTGAGGGCGATCTTGGAAGCGAACACCTCGACCAGCCCACGGTCCACCTCGTCCAGCGGACGATCGGTGTGGATCCAGGCCGCCACCTCATGCCCATCGGGCACGCGGATGAACAGGGTCGTCTCGTTGGCGCCATAATGGCTGCGGCGGCTGCGGAAAGCGTCGGTGATGCGGTCGGCGAGGGCCGGCGGGATCACCGCCCCGGTCGGCGATGCCGTCTGCCCGGCCGCCTCGGCGTAGCAGCCGGCCCCGGCCAGCACGTAGAAGGCGCCATCCGGCAGAGGCTGCCCGGCGGTGCCGCGCTGGGCGCACAGGATGGCGTCGGGCTTCACCCGCAGGAAGGCGGACAGCTGGGTCAGAACCCCGGCGGCGAACTGCTGCATGCAGCGCAGCTCGAACAGCCGGTCGGTGGACTGGATGATCTGCTGGAGCCCGCGGCGGTTGGTTTCCAGCGCCACGATGTCGGCGTAGGCGCGCAGGGCGGCGACGACGGAGGTGAACAGCTTCTTCGCCGTCAGCTCCGCCTTGGATTTGTAGTCGTTGATGTCGTAGGCGAGGACCACGTCCTCCTCCGGCGCCTGTCCCGGCTGGCCGGTGCGCAGGATGATGCGGATGGCGTGGTTGTTGAGATCCTCGCGGATGGTGCGGACCAGCCGCAGCCCGGCGTCGTCGGTCTCCATCACCACGTCCAGCAGGATGATGGCGGCGTTGGGCGTGCAGCGCAGGATGGCCGCGGCCTCGCCCGCCGACAGGGCGCTGACGAGCGACAGGCGCCGCCCCTTGTAGCGCAGGCCCCCCAGAGCCAGTCGGGTGACCGCGTGAACCTCCGGATCGTCGTCGGCGATCAGCACGATCCACGGCTCCGCCCCGTCCTCTTGCGGCGGAGGCTGGTCGTCGTCTGCGAACAGAAGGTCGGTTTCCATGCTGTGCGTTCCGCCCGTCCTGCCCGTCCGTTCAGCCTGCCCGTCCGTTCGGCCTGTTGCCGGCCAACAACCGGTTCCCCGGCGGTGCCGGTCAGGGTTTGCCACGCGGATTGCTGCCATTCAGCGGTAACCGATGCAACTTCACCTGCGCAACGGGTTCGTTATCCTTATGGAATGAATTTCGTCCTTTCGCAACCGTCGGTCCGCGGCTTGTCGTTTGACCACGATCAAAGCGGGCGGCGGCGGCGGGCGGCAGACTGCGTTGAAACGGGGTGGCGGCAGGCCATCTTTCCGCAAGTCTGTGGAGCGGGTGTTGCGAATGTTGGATCGTCGGATGTTTCTCACGGCCATGGGGGCGAGCCTGACGGTGGGCGCCCTGGCCATCGCGGTGCGCAGCTTGGCCGGCACCTCCCCCGCCTCGGCCTCCTCCGCGGCCAAGCCGGAGGTGATGGTCTGGAAGTCCCCGACCTGCGGCTGCTGCGGCGGCTGGGTGGACCATATGCGTGCCGCCGGGTTCCCGGTGACCGTGCAGGAGGTCGACGATGTGGAGCCGGTGAAGATGCGCCTCGGCGTGCCCGCCCGGCTCCAGTCCTGCCACACCGCCCTGGTCGGCGGCTATGCCCTGGAAGGCCATGTGCCCGCCGACAGCGTGCAGCGGCTGCTGCGTGAACGCCCGGCGGCGGTCGGCCTCGCCGTTCCCGGCATGCCGCAAGGCTCGCCCGGCATGGAGACGGGGGTGAAGGACCCCTACGACGTCGTTTTGTTCGGTGGGGCGGGCGGCGACAGCGTCTACGAGCGGCGCTGACCCTTCCGGGATAAGCCCGATAACCGGCGCCCTCGGGGCTTGCCCTTCCGTTCCTTGCTTCCAGCGGCTGACCTTCCAAAGGTCGGCCGGCTTGGCGGAACGGAGGGAACGGCGTGACCACGGCATTCGATCTCGTCATCATCGGCTGGCTGAACGGCTACAGCCGCGCCAGCATGGCGGCGGACAAGACCATCTATGTCATCGCCCAAAGCGACCTGCTGAAGGGCGGCGTGCTGATGGCGCTGCTGTGGTGGTGCTGGACACGGCGCAGCGGGCGGCTGATCGGGTCGGACCTCTACGCCGTGCGGACCATCGCCGGGGCGCTGCTGGCCATCGCCATCGGGCGCGGGATGCAGAACTTCCTGCCGATGCGCCTGCGCCCGGTCCATGACCCGGAGTTGGGCTTCGTCGTTCCCTATGATGTGAACGCCTGGGCGGTCGACGGCTGGAGTTCCTTTCCCAGCGACCACGCCGTGCTGTTCTTCGCCCTGGCCGCCGCCCTGTGGTGGTCGAACCGCCTGGTCGGGACCTTCGCCTTCCTGTGGACGCTGGTGGTGATCTGTCTGCCGCGCGTCTATCTGGGGCTTCACTTCCCGACGGACATCCTGGCCGGCGGGGTGGTGGGTGTCCTCATCATGGCGGCGGTGCTGGCCGTCCCGGTGCCGGAGCGGCTGACCCGCCGCATCCTCCATTGGCAGGAGGCGCAGCCAGGGATCGTCTACGCTCTGGCCTTCCTGGTGACGCTCCAGATGGCCACCCTGTTCGCCAACGCCCGGCGGCTGATCGAGGGGGCGATGACCGTCCTTTTGGGCTCGTGATGCGGTGCAGCGAAAAAAGCGCATCGATGAAAAAAGCGCTTGCCGGGCTAATCCAACCCGCCTATAACCCGGCTCCCACGACGCCGGGGCCGCTGAGAAGCGCGACGGCGGCAAGGGAACGGCGGAAACGCCGAAGACGAGACGAAGTAACGATGGCCGATGTGAAAACAAAGGCTTGACAGACCAAGTCGGATCTTCTAGACAAAGCGCCCCGACGCGCCGCACCGGACTCCGGCAGCGCAGCGCGGATGGGCAGCGGTCCTGACAATGGATCGCGGGATCTTGGATATCGTTGATACCGTGTTGTGAGAAGGGATGCGCAGGCGGCGGTTTTGGCCGTTGGCCGCGGACCGGTTCCGGAAGGGACTGGCATCGCGGGTCGCTTGAGCATCTCGGTCA
>NZ_WHOR01000204.1:0-10605 GCF_013340925.1 Azospirillum formosense | reverse complement strand
CGGCTGGGACCGCGGCCCCTGGCGCTGCATCTGGCGACGGTGGCGGCGACACTGCTCAGCTCCTCCGCCGCATTGCCGCACTTGAGGAACGGCTCGCTGCCATGGAAGCCGCATCTGCGGGAGCGGGCGGAGGACCTGCGCCGGCGGATCGCCGCAACCGACGCGGACGCGTTCGCCCGGACGGTTGACCGGGCGGTCCGCCGCCAGCTCGACCTCGCCTTGACGGGGATCGAGCGCTACCGCCACCACCCCTACCGCCGCGACCTTCCCGACCCGCCCGTGCCGTGGACCGAAGGGGCGTCCCGCCTGCTCGACTACGGCGCCCTCGGCCCGGCGACCGGCATGCCGGTGCTGTTCGTGCCGTCGCTGGTCAACCGCCATTACATCCTCGACCTGTCGGCGCGCAAAAGCCTGATGCGCTGGCTGGCCGCGCAGGGGCTGCGTCCCTTCCTGATCGACTGGGGCACGCCCGGACCGCTGGAGCGGCGCTACAGCCTGACCGACTACATTGCCGGCCGGCTGGAGCGCGCGCTGGCCGCGGTGGTGGAGGCGGTGGGCCGCCCGGTTCCCGTGGTCGGCTATTGCATGGGCGGGCTGCTCGCCACCGCGCTGGCGCAGCGCCGCCCCAGGGAGGTCGCGGCGCTCGGCCTGCTCGCCACCCCCTGGGACTTCCATGCGGAGGATGCCGGCATGGCCCGCCGCGCCGCCGCGGTGTTCCAGCCCTTCGGCCCGCTGCTCGACGCCTGGGGGGAGTTGCCGGTGGACATGCTGCAGGCGCTGTTCGCGCAGCTCGACCCGCTGCTGGCGCTCAAGAAATTTTCTCAGTTCGCCCGCATGGAGCCGGACAGCCGCGCCGCGCTGGCCTTCGTGTCGCTGGAGGACTGGCTGAACGACGGGGTGCCGCTGGTCGCCGGGGTGGCCCGCGACACGCTGGCCGGCTGGTATGGGCGCAACGACACGGCACGCGGCGAGTGGCTGGTCGCCGGCCAGCCGGTGGAGCCGGCGCGGTTGCGCATGCCCGTCCTGGCGCTGATCCCGGAGCGCGACCGCATCGTTCCTCCGTCCTCAGCGGTGGCCTTGGCAAGATCAATCGACCGCGCGCAAATGATCAGGCCGCCGCTCGGCCATATTGGCATGGTGGTCAGCGCCGGTGCCGAAACAGGCGTGTGGCGCCCCCTGGCCGAATGGCTTAGTGCGGCAGGATAACCGCAGCCAGTCAGGTGTCTTGCATTGCGGGAAATCCGCGCATAAGGTTTTTCTCACTCCGTGCGGCCCACTGACACGATAATAAAACTGACAAAATCTGAGGAGCGTCAACATGACCGAGGTTGTGATCGCCAGCGCAGCGCGTACTCCCATCGGAAGCTTCAACGGGGCGCTCAGCACCGTGCCGGCCCATTACCTGGGTGAGATCGCCATCCGCGAGGCGCTGAGCCGCGCCAAGACCGACGCCGCGGAGGTGACCGAGGTCATCCTGGGCCAGATCCTGACCGCCGGCCAGGGCCAGAACCCGGCCCGCCAAGCCGCCGTCAACGCCGGCATCCCGGCCTCCGCCACCGCCTTCGGCATCAACCAGCTCTGCGGCTCGGGCCTGCGCTCGGTGGCGCTCGGCTATCAGGCGATCCGCAACGGCGACGCCGAGGTCATGGTCGTCGGCGGCCAGGAGAGCATGAGCCAGGCCCCGCACGTCATGCATTTGCGCAACGGCGTGAAGATGGGCGCCGCCGAGATGCTCGACACCATGCTGAAGGACGGCCTGATGGACGCCTTCAAGGGCTACCACATGGGCACGACGGCCGAGAACGTCGCCCAGAAGTGGCAGCTGACCCGCGACGAGCAGGACGCCTTCGCCGCCGCCTCGCAGCAGAAGGCCGAGGCCGCCCAGAAGTCCGGCCGCTTCAAGGACGAGATCATCCCGGTCACCATCAAGGGCCGCAAGGGCGACATCATCGTCGCCGACGACGAGTATCCGAAGCACGGCACCACCGCGGAATCGCTGGCCAAGTTGCGCCCGGCCTTCTCCAAGGAGGGCACGGTGACCGCCGGCAACGCGTCGGGCATCAACGACGGCGCCGCCGCGCTCGTCCTGATGACCGCCGAGAACGCGGCCAAGCGCGGCCTGACCCCGCTGGCCCGCATCGTCTCCTGGGCGACCGCCGGCGTCGATCCGGCGATCATGGGCACCGGTCCGATCCCGGCTTCCCGCCTCGCGCTGGAGAAGGCCGGCTGGAAGCACGAGGACCTGGACCTGATCGAGGCGAACGAGGCCTTCGCCGCGCAGGCCCTGGCCGTGAACAAGGACCTTGGCTGGGACATCTCCAAGGTCAACGTCAACGGCGGCGCCATCGCGCTCGGCCACCCGGTCGGCGCGTCCGGCGCCCGCGTCCTGACCACCCTGCTCTATGAGATGCAGAAGCGCGACGCCAAGAAGGGCCTCGCCACCTTGTGCATCGGCGGCGGCATGGGCATCGCCCTCACCGTCGAGCGGGGCTGATGAAAAGCGGGCCGTTCCCTCCGGGGTGCGGCCCGCTTCGTATGTGCGCCTACAGAAACCGATAAAGAATCCAACACCAAGCTTTGGGGGAGGAGCCAATGGCTCGAGTTGCAGTCGTCACGGGTGGAACGCGCGGTATCGGCGAAGCCATCTCCGTCGCGTTGAAGAACGCCGGCTATGTCGTCGCCGCCAACTACGCCGGCAACGATGAGAAGGCGAAGGAATTCTCGGCCCGCACGGGCATCGCGGTCTACAAGTTCGACGTGTCGGACTTCGACGCCGTGAAGGATGGCATCGCGAAGATCGCCACCGAACTCGGGCCGGTGGACGTGGTGGTGAACAACGCGGGCATCACCCGCGACGGCGTGATCCACCGCATGACCCCGCAGCAGTGGAACGACGTCATCGCGACGAACCTGACCTCCTGCTTCAACCTGTGCCGCAACGTCATCGACGGCATGCGCGAGCGCGGCTTCGGCCGCATCGTCAACATCGGTTCGGTGAACGGCCAGGCCGGCCAGTACGGTCAGGTGAACTACGCCGCCGCCAAGTCGGGAATCCACGGCTTCACCAAGGCGCTCGCCCAGGAGGGTGCGGCCAAGGGCGTCACGGTCAACGCCATCGCGCCGGGCTACATCGACACCGACATGGTGCGCGCGGTGCCGCCCAACGTGCTGGAGAAGATCGTCGCCCGCATCCCGGTCGGCCGTCTCGGCAAGGCCGAGGAGATCGCCCGCGGCGTGCTGTTCCTGGTCGGCGACGACGCCGGCTTCATCACCGGCTCGACCCTGTCGATCAACGGCGGTCAGCACATGTACTGATCGGCCGGTGCAGTGACTCCCGGGTCTGCGGACCCGTTTGAAGCGACACGACGCCTTCACCCCTCTCCCGCACCCGCGGGGGAGGGGTTTTTCTTTGGGTTGGGGTGACACCATATAATGGGCGCAAATATATGCTAAGGCGCTATCGGAGCCGTTGGGAAGCCTTCCGCGTTTCCGTCTCGCAAGGGATGGCAATGCAGGATACGTTATTGGTGATAGACACACTGGAAGGGCATCGCAACGATGACGCTGCTAGAACAGTATATTGCCGGCTGGCGGGCACACGACGTAGCCGCAATACTTGCAACGCTTAGTCCCGACTGTGTTGTCATCGAGAGCTTCGGACCGATCTACCGTGGGCACGATTGGGTAACACGATGGGTCTCGACGTGGTTGGCCGAAGACGGTCAGGTAATTGACTGGACGGTCCGCAATTTGCGGTCCTCACCCAATGATGAAACGGCGGAATGGACTTTCCACTACAAATGGCGCGGCGAAGAAAAGAGCTTCGATGGCGCAACCATAGCGAAGCTGACTGACGGCAAGATCTCGTATCTGCGTGAGTATGCCACAACGGCGGCGCTTTACGACTGGCGTGGCGAGTTCAGGTGACGATATGATGGCTCGTCTCAACGACATTCCCACAAACGAAGCCGAAGCGGGAAGTTCGGTCGGTTGATCGGCTGTACGGAAACCGTCACGCTGGGGTTTGGCTGTACAGACATTTCGGTCCAATCGAAGTCTCGGCTCCTCTGCTACCCAGACTTCTTGTCCAAACTGAACTGCATCGGTCAGACACCCCTGAAAGTCTTGCGCCACCCAGGGTTCGCGCCAAATCAAAAAGCCTTTCATTCAATTGGGGCAACGGCAATCAGAGGGCGAGTGCAGGCGAAGGCAGGTCCCACCTATTCAATCAAGACCCAATCTGGCCGCTTGTTTTACTTTTGTCCATTCAGCGTATATTTTCGCCCGTTTTATGGCGCGACCCTGGATCGCACAGGAGACGAGATGCGCCGGGAACCCGAAAAAGCGAAACCCCCGCGCGGGGGGCGGGGGTTTCAGCGGTTGTGCCAGGACATCCGCAATGGTTGAGCCGTCTCAACGGCAATGTTCAGAAATGTGTGGCCGAACAGGTCGGCTTCCTCAAGTAAGCGCAGGTGGACTCATGACAATCACACCCTCCTGACTGCGGGAACATTTGCTGTGATGAGAAGTTGGCGTTTGGGCCAACTTGATGCGGTGTCCACCGCGTCTTCACCTCAACCAGTGTTGCTCTGAGAGATAGCGTGCTCTTCCTGGCAGGGGTTGTCAATAGCTGAACTGCGGTCCCGTTACCGCTTGATGACGGGTTTTTTGACGTCACTTGAACTGGAAGCCGACCGGCCTCTTGTCGTCCAGCGAGACCACCGCGCAGCCGCCCAGCGCCGGGCCGACCGACAGCTCGCCGTAGGCGGTGACCGCCCCTTCCTCCTTCAGGCGCCCGACGAAGCCGCCGCCGTCGCTGCGGGCGACCCAGGCGAAGGGGATCCAGGTCTGGCGCACCGGTTGGCCGCCGGCGCGGACCACCGCGGTGAAGGCCTCGGCGGTGGGGGTGCCCGGTGGGAAGACGGCCAGCACCGTGCCGCCGTCCTCCTCGTTGAGCGCCGCCTGGTTCAACGCCACCCCCGTCACCACCGCCCAGACGGCCAGGGCCAGCGCGCCGAGCGCCAGCGCGAAGCCGTGGCCGAAGCCGGGAGAAGAGGCGGGCGCCGGGTCCGTCATCGCCTTCAGGCCTTCGCTTCCGCCGCCAGGGCGGGGGCGGGCTTCTCGGCGATCGGCCAGTTGACCACCGCGGCGGCCAGGGCCAGGACCACGCTGGCCCACCAAACCACGTCGTAGGAGCCGACGCGCTCGTACAGCACGCCGCCCAGCCACACGCCGAGGAAGCCGCCGATCTGATGGCTGAGGAAGGCGAAGCCGTAGAGCATGCCGAGATAGCGCGTGCCGAACATCAGAACGACGAGGCCGGAGGTCGGCGGCACCGTGGACAGCCAGAGCAGGCCCATCGCCGCGGCGTAGAGGATCACCGAAACCGGGGTGACCGGCAGCAGGATGAAGAGCGCCGTGCACAGGCCGCGCAGCGTGTAGTTGGCGCAGAGCAGCAGGCGCTTGCTCATCTTGCCGCCCAGCACGCCCGACATGTAGGAACCGACCACGTTGAACAGCCCGATCAGCGCCATCGCCCAGGAGGCGAGGCCGGGGCTGATCCCGGCGGCGGTCAGGTAGGGCGGCAGGTGCGTGGTGATGAAGGCGAGCTGGAAGCCGCAGACGAAGAAGCCGGTGACCAGCAGGACGTAGCTGCGGTGCTTGAAGGCCTGCCGGATCGTCGCGGCGAAGCCGATGTCGGCCCCGGTGACGGCCTGCGCGCTCTTCGACCCGCCCGCCCCGGCGAAGGAGGAGGCGAGCACCGGGATCATCATCATCGAGGCGCCGAACAGGATCAGCGCGGTCTGCCAGCCATAGGCGGCGATGAAGGCCTGGCCGGTGGGGGCGAACAGGAACTGGCCCATCGAGCCGGCGGCGGTGGCGACGCCCATCGACCAGCTCCGCTTCTCCGGCGGGACGATGCGGCTGAAGCCGGCGATGACGATGCCGAAGGACGCCCCGGCCAGACCCAGCCCGATCAGCAGGCCGGAGCTGAGATGCAGCATCAGCGGCGTGTCGGCGTAGGGCATCAGCGCCAGACCCAGCGCGTAGAGTATCCCGCTGATCCCCAGCACCAGCGCCGGGCCGTAGCGGTCGCACAGCGCCCCGGCGAAGGGGGTGCCGATGCCCCAAACCAGATTCTGGATGGCGATCGACAGGGCGAAGACGTCGCGGCCCCAGCCGTGCGCCTCCGACAACGGTGCGGTGAACAGGCCCATGCTTGACCGCGGGCCGAACGCCAGCATGGCGATCAGGCAGCCGCAGGCGATGACGAATCCCGGCGTCCGCCAGGAGCGGGGCGACGGCGCCCCGCCCACCCGGTTGCTGGTGTCCAAGTTATCCTCCCTCGACACGGGCTGTGGCCGGTGCGGCAACGCTGGCCCGCGTCTCATCAGGGTCACACGATAAGCGTGCGCAGGGCGTGCTTCAAATTCACAATGGGAAAGAAGGTTATTCGGCCGCGGAATGGCAGGGCAGCGGCAGAGGCGCCTCTTCCGCCAGGGGCAGCAGGTCCAGCAGACTGTCCTCCAGCACGTCGAAGACGGGGCCGATGCGCCCGGTGAAGCGGCCGCGGAGCAGCCACACCGCGACGGTCAGCGCGAAGTCCGGGGTCTCCAGCGGCCGCACCTGCGCGGCGTGCAGGGTCGGGGCGATCAGCCGCAGCGGGGCCAACCCGAATCCGACGCCGCGGGCGACCAGCGACAGCAGGAGCGACTGGTCGAACCCCTCCACCGTGACGTTCAGCGCCGGGCCGTGCTGCGCCATCGCGCGGCCCATGGCGGTCCGGTACTGGCAGCCGTCGGGCTGAAGCACCCAGCCCACGGCGTTCATCGCCGGCAGCGTCCAGTCCCGCTGCCCGGCCAGCTCGGCCGACGCGACGACCCGCACGGGCTCGCGCGAGATGCAGACGGCGTCCAGGTCGTCCGGCGGAGTCTGGGCGTCGTGGGTCAGCACCAGCGCGCCGTCCAGCGTGCCGTTGCGGACCTGCTCGACCAGCGGCGTGCTCCAGTCCGAATGCAGGCGGACGGTCAGGCCGGGGAAGGCGGCGCGCAGCCGGTCCAGCGGATGGTGCGCGGCGATGGCGGTCAGCACATGGGCCACCCCCAGCCGCAGCAGCCCCTGCGGCTGGGCAGCCCCGGCGAAGGCGTCCGACAGCTCGTCCGCGGCCTTCAGCACCCGGTGCGCGTGGGCCAGCGCCATCTCGCCGTCGCGGGTCAGGGCCAGCGGCTTGGTCTGGCGGTCGAACAGGGACACGCCAAGCTCCGCCTCCAGCCGCTGGATGAGGCGCGAGACGGCGGACTGGGTCAGCCCCAGCCGGTGCGCGGCCTCCTGCACCGACTGGGCTTCGGCCACGGCGACGAAGGTGCGGATCTCGTTGAGCTTCATGGCGGCGTCCGGGGCGGCGGTTCGTTCGGCCTCTTGGCCACTGGTATCCGACTGTCCCCCTGGGTTAGCGTCGGGTCAAGCGCAACGAGGAGCCGCCATGTCCGTCACGCCTGAATCCACCACACCCCCCGCAGACCGTTCCGGCCGCGAATACCCCGACCGTCCCTGGGTGGGGGTGGGTGCCGTGGTGTGGCGCGGCGACCGGGTGCTGCTGATCCGCCGGGGCCGCCCGCCGCGCATGGGGCAGTGGAGCCTGCCCGGCGGCGCCCAGTCGGTGGGCGAGACGGTGTTCGAAACGGCGGTGCGCGAGGTGCTGGAGGAAACCGGCCTGCACGTCGTGCCGACGGAGGTGGTCACGGTGGTGGACGCCATGACGCTCGACGACGCCGGGGCCGTCCAATACCACTACACCATCGTCGAGGTGGCGGCGGAGAGCCCCGAGGGCGAGGCGGTGTGCGCCGACGACGCCCTGGAGGCGCGCTGGGCCACCATCGACGAGGCCGCGGAACTGACCGAATGGGACGAGACGGAGCGGGTCATCCGCCTGTCGGCGTCGCGGCGAGCCGCCGGATGAAGTCGGGGACCTGCGCCGTGTCCAGGGGCTTGGCCAGCAGATAGCCCTGGATGCGGTCGCAGCGGTAGGCGCGCAGGTAGAGAAGCTCGTCGTTGGTCTCCACCCCCTCGGCGATCGCCTGCATCCCCAGCGCGTGGGCGAGGTCGATGATGGCGCGCACGATGGCGGCGGCGTCGCGGTCCTGCACCATCGCCTGGGTGAAGTGCTTGTCGATCTTCAGCGCCTCGACCGGCACGCGGCGCAGCAGGGACAGCGAGGAATAGCCCGTCCCGAAATCGTCCAGCACCAGCCGCACCCCGGCGCCGCGCAATTGCGTCAGCACCTCGCGCGAGGACTCGCTGTGCTCGAACAGGGCGGTTTCGGTCAGCTCCAGCTTCAGGTTGGCGGCGGGCAGGCCGGTTTCGGCGAGGATGCCCAGAACGGTGCGGGCGAAGCCGGGGTCTTCCAGCTGCCGCGCCGACAGGTTCACCGCCACCGGCACGTCGGCGATGCCGTCCTGCATCCAGCCCGCGGCGGTTTCGCAGGCGCGGCGCACCGTCCATTCGCCCAGGATGTGGATGGCGTCGCTGGTTTCCGCCATGGGGATGAAGACGTCGGGGGGGATCACCGTGCCGTCATCGAGCCGCCAGCGCGACAGCGCCTCGAACCCGGTCAGCCGCCCGCTGTGGGTGTCTGCCTGCGGCTGGAAGGCGAGGCGCAGCTCGCCGTGCCGGATCGCGTCGCGCACGCGGTCGGAGAAGGTGCCGGCACCCGGCGCGATGGTCGCGTTCTGGTTCACCGCCATATCCCCTCCGGTCCAGCCCTCGGTTGTCACCCATCCAAGGGGACTTAACAGCCGAAGCGAGGCTTGTTAACCATATCTCAGGGGTATTTAAGCGGTTTTTCCAGTTTTACGAAAGAGTTAACGGATTTCTCGACGGTGATAAGATTGGGAGGCGTTAACCCTTCTCCCCCGATGAGGAGAAGGGTTGCGCGGCTGCCCAATCAAACGTTGAAGCGGAAATGGAAGATGTCGCCGTCGTTGACGACGTATTCCTTGCCTTCCTGGCGCATCTTACCGTTGTCCTTGGCGCCCTGCTCGCCACCCAGCGTGACGTAGCTGTCGAAGTCGATGGTCTCGGCCCGGATGAAGCCGCGCTCGAAATCGGTGTGGATGACGCCCGCCGCTTCCGGGGCCTTGGCGCCGCGGCGCACGGTCCAGGCGCGGGCCTCCTTCGGGCCGACGGTGAAGAAGGTGATGAGGTCGAGAAGCTGGAAGCCGGCGCGGATCAGCTTGTTGAGGCCGGTCTCCTCCAGCCCGAGGGATTCCAGGAACTCCTGCTTCTCGGCGGCATCGGAGAGCTGGGCGACCTCCGCCTCGATGGCGGCGGAGATGACGACCATGCCGGCGTTCTCGGCCTTGGCCTTCTCGGCGACCTTGGCGGTCAGGCTGTTGCCGGTGGCGGCGGACGCCTCCTCGACGTTGCAGACGTAGAGGACCGGCTTGGCGGTCAGCAGCATGAACTGCTTGAAGACCGGCCACTCCTCGTCGCTGACCTCGACGACGCGGGCCGGCTTGCCGTCCTGGAGGACCTTCAGCGCGCGCTCCATCAGATCGGCCTTGATCTTGGAGTCCTTGTCGCCGCCCTTGGCCTTCTTCTGGAGGCTGGTGAGCTGGCGCTCCAAGCTCTCCATGTCGGCGAGCATCAGCTCGGTCTCGACCACCTCGGCGTCGCGCAGGGGATCGACGTTGCCTTCCACATGGGTGACGTCGTCGTCCTCGAAGCAGCGCAGGACGTGGACGATGGCGTCCACCTCGCGGATGTTGGCGAGGAACTGGTTGCCCAGCCCTTCACCCTTCGAGGCGCCGCGGATCAGGCCGGCGATGTCGACGAATTCGAGCTGGGTCGGGATGATCTTCTGCGACTTGGCGATGGCCGCCAGCTTGTCCAGTCGCGGGTCGGGCACGCCGACACGGCCGACGTTCGGCTCCTTGGTGCAGAAGGGGAAGTTCGCCGCCTCGGCCGCCTGGGTGGCGGTCAGCGCGTTGAACAGGGTCGACTTGCCGACGTTCGGCAGGCCGACGATGCCGCAATTGAAGCCCATGGGGGTGCTCGCCGTCGGAAATCTCGGGAATTGGGGCGCTTTATCCTACGTGGAGCCGCAAAGCGCAAACGGGAAGTGGGGTAGGCAGGGTTGAGCGCCGCTTCCGGCGCGCCGGAGTCACCGTGGGCGGAACAGGAAGGGCACGGAGAAGACACGGTCCTGCGCCGTCAGGCCGGGCGGCGGGGTGGGGAAGGGGGACGCCTTGCGCACAGCGGCCAGGGCCGCCCGGTCCAGCGCCGCGTCGCCGCTCGACGTCAGGATGGAGGCGTCGAGCACCTCGCCGGCCGTGCCGAGGGTCAGCTTGACGGTGGCCTGCCCGCCGCCGACCACTTTCTCCGGCTTGTGCCGCCCGATCCAGGCCCAGACCTGCGCTCCGTAATCCACCATCGCGCCCGGGCTGGCCGAGACCGGCTCGACCGCCGCGGCGTTGCGGCCGGTTCCGGTTCCAGATTCGGCGGATGGCGTCGGTGATGGGCTGGAAGCGGTTGCGGCCTGCGGTTTCGGCGTCGCTTTGACGGGCGGCTTCGGTTTCGGCAGTGGCTTGGGCGGCGGGGGCGGTT
>NZ_WHOR01000203.1:0-10610 GCF_013340925.1 Azospirillum formosense | reverse complement strand
CCGAAGGGGTGGGCTGCGCCGTCCTGCCCAAGCAGGGTCTGGGCATCGCCCTGAAGATCGACGACGGCACCCCGCGCGCCCGCGAGGTGGCCCTGGCCGCCCTGATCCGCGCCACCAAGGTGCTGTCGGACGAGCAATGGAGGCGGGCCGGCCAGCTCATCAACCAGCCGGTGACCAACCGCAACGGCCTGGAGGTCGGCGTGGTCCGCCCGGCGGAAGGCTGAAGGTCCGCAAGCGCGATCAAGCCGCCCTCGCCTAGGGTATCGGGCATGGAGGACCCATGACCAAGCCCGACACCCTGCTGGACTACGGCCGCCGCATCGCGCGCGTCGTCGATCACATCGCCGCCCATCCGGACGAGCCGCTGGAACTGGAGCGGCTGGCCGCCGTCGCCTGCTTCTCGCCCTACCACTTCCACCGCATCTACCGCGCCATGACGGGGGAGACGGTGGCGGACACGCTGCGGCGGCTGCGCCTGCACCGTGCCGCGGGCGATCTGGTGCGGGGCGGCGACGGCGTCGCGCAGGTCGCACGGCGGGCCGGCTATGGCAGCGTGGAGGCGTTCACCCGCGCCTTCGGGCAGGTCTACGGCCTGAGCCCCGGTGCCTACCGGCGGCAGGGCCGTCTGGTTCCTCCACCCGACCAACCACCGGACGAGGAGCGAAACATGCACGACGTCACCATCCGCGATCTGCCGCCGCTGCGCGTGGCCGCCATGGCTCACCAAGGCCCCTATATCGACATCGGCACGACCTTCGAGCGGCTGTACGCCTGGGCCGCGGGCCGCGGCCTCGTGGGACCGGACACGCGGTCCTTCGCCCTCTATTACGACGACCCGGAGTCGGTTCCGGCGGACCGTCTCCGCTCCGAGGCCGCGTTGCTGGTCGACGGACCGATCCCCGAGGACGGACCGGTTCGCGCGCTCGACATTCCCGGCGGCCGCCACGCCATCCTGATCCACAAGGGTCCCTACGCGGAGTTGGAACGCCCCTACCGCTGGCTCTACCGCGACTGGCTGCCGGCGAGCGGCCACACGCCGGCCGACCGCCCCTGCGTCGAAGAGTATCTGAACGACTGCCGCAAGCTGCCCCCCGAGGCGTGGCTGACCGAGATCCGTTTGCCTTTGGCGTGAGAGGAGACGGTGGGGAGGCCTTCCTCCCCACCCTTTCCCGCGATGATGCTATGGTCCGGCACCCGTCCACCTGACCGGTTGCCCGATCCATGAGCATCGACACCCTGCGCGCCCAGTACGAAGCCTTCCCCTATCCCGCGCGCAACCCCGCCGACGAGACGAAGCGCCTGATCACCGGGTCGCCCAGCCATCTGGACGAGGTGAACCACAACGTCTTCGGCGGCCGTCTCGACCACGCCAAGCCCCTCTCGGTTCTGGTGGCCGGCGGCGGGACCGGCGACGGGACGATCATGATCGCCCAGCAGATGGCCGACGCCGGCAATCCGGGACGCGTCACCTATCTCGACCTCTCCGACGCCGCGCGGGGCATCGCCGAGGCGCGGGCCGGGGCGCGCGGGCTGACCAACATCGACTTCCGCCGCGGCTCGCTGCTCGACCTCGGCGGTCTGTTGGAGGAGGGGGGTCCGTTCGACTACATCGACTGCTGCGGCGTGCTCCATCATCTGGACGAGCCGGCGGCGGGCATCCGCTCGCTGGCCGGGGCGCTGAAGCCGGGCGGCGGGATCGGGCTGATGGTCTACGCGCCGTACGGGCGCACCGGCGTCTATCCCATGCAGGCGGCGCTGCGCACCATCGCGGCGGACCTGCCGCCGAAGGAGCAGGTGGCGCTGGCCCGCCGGCTGATCGAGCGGCTGCCGCCGTCCAACTGGCTGCTGCGCAACCCATTCATCAACGACCACAAACAGGCCGACGCCGACCTCTACGACCTGCTGCTGCACTCCTGCGACCGGCCCTTCACCGTGCCGGAACTGGCGGAGCTGGCCGCGGCGGGCGGTCTGGCCATCGCCGCGCTGGTGGAGCCGTACCGCTACGACCCCGCCGTCTGGGTGAAGGATCCCCGCCTGCTGAAGCGGCTGGACGGGCTGTCGCGGCTGGAGCGCGCCGCCTGGACCGAGCAGGTCACCGGCAGCATGACCAAGCACATCGCCTATCTCGTCCGTCCCGAGGACGCCGAGGGCGCCGTCGCCCGCCCGGACGGGCCGGAGGCGGTGCCGGTGCTGCGCGACCTCGACGGTGCCGCGGTGGCCAAGGGCCTGCCCCCCGGCGGCGTGCTGGAGGCCGAGCTGATGGGCGCCGTCGTCCCCCTGCCCCTGCCCCGGCTGGCCGGGCCGATCCTGGCGCGGGTGGACGGGCGGGCCAGCCTGGGGACCATCCACCAGGCGGTGGCGGAGAAGGCCGGCCCGCTGGCCTGGGACGCCTTCCTGGCGCAGTTCACGCAGCTTTTCACGGCGCTGAACGGCGTCGGCAAGATGTATCTGCGCCGCTGAACGGAGCGGTCCGCAAGGCCTGGACATGAAAAATCCGCCGCCGGGCGACCCGGCGGCGGAAGTTCATGGAGGAAACAACCAGGCAGCAAAAGGTGCTTAGTGGATGCTCTCGCCGTGCAGGGCGAGGTCCAGGCCGTCGCGCTCGACGTCCTCGTCCACGCGCAGGCCGATCACCACGTCCACGACCTTCAGCAGGATGAAGGAGCCGATGGCGGTGTACACGACGGTGGCGAGGATGCCGTAGACCTGCGTCCAGATCTGGCCGATGTTGCCTTCCAGGGCGCCGGCGGTGCCGCCGATGGCCTCCTGGGCGAAGACGCCGGTCAGGATGGCGCCGACGATGCCGCCCACGCCGTGCACGCCGAAGGCGTCCAGCGAGTCGTCATAGCCGAGGGTGCGCTTCAGGCTGGTGGCGCCCCAGTAGCAGACGACGCCCGAGGTGAGACCGATCACCAGCGCGCCGGTCGGCCCGACGAAGCCGGCGGCCGGGGTGATGGCGACCAGACCGCCGACCGCGCCGGAGATGATGCCGAGGATCGACGGCTTGCCCTTGGCGGCCCATTCGACCAGCATCCACGCCATGGCGGCGGCGGCGGCGGCGATCTGCGTGACCAGCATGGCCATGCCCGCACGGCCGTCGGCGGCAACCGCCGAACCGGCGTTGAAGCCGAACCAGCCGACCCACAGCAGCGAAGCGCCGATCAGGCTGAGCACCAGGTTGTGCGGGGCGAAGTTCTCGTTCGGGTAGCCCTTGCGCTTGCCCAGCACGATGGCGGCGACGAGACCGGCCACGCCCGCGTTGATGTGCACCACGGTGCCGCCGGCGTAATCGAGCACGCCGTCACCCATCAGATAGCCGCCCGGACCCCAGACCCAGTGAGTGATCGGCGCGTAGATCAGCACCGACCAGAGGGCCGTGAAGATCAGCATGGACGAGAACTTCATGCGGTCGGCGAAGGCGCCGGCGATCAGGGCCGGGGTGATGATCGCGAAGGTCATCTGGAAGACGACGAACAGCGTCTCCGGGATGGTGCCCTGCAGGCTGTCGATGGCGACGCCCGACAGCATGAACTTCGACAGCGAACCGAAATACGGGGTGCCTTCGGTGAAGGCGATGCTGTAGCCGACGGCGAACCACAGGATGGACACCATGCAGCAGATCGCAAAGCTCTGCATCACCGTGGCCAGCACGTTCATCTTGCGGACCATGCCGCCGTAGAAGAGAGCCAGGCCGGGGATGGTCATCAGCAGGACCAGCGCGGTGGACATCAGCATCCACGCCGTGTCGCCGCTGTTCAGGGTCGGCGCGGCGGCGGCCGCATCCTGGGCCAGGGCGGCGGCAGGCAGACCGGCCAAGCCCAGAATCGCCGCCATCATCGGCGCGGCGGAATGGAAGAGACGGCTCATCGAGGCTCCTCTTTATCGAATGCTTCTGGCCCGTTTCGCCCCGTCCCCGGTACAGACGGGGCGGCGGGAGGGGGCCGTGTGACGCCGATTTGTCTTCAAGAAGCGTGCCAACCCGAAAGGGCTAGGAATCGCGGTGGTTGCGGCCTTTCGGATGACCGCAAAGCGGCATAGGCCCCGAGTCGCGGGCCTTGGTTGCCTAGAAAAGAAGCAGATTACCGACCCCCCCAATGCCCTTTGCCTTGGCATGATTCGCCCATGGATTGCAGGTTGATTGGCCAGCGTTGAGGCGCCATGCGCTCGTTTCCCGCGCGCTTGCCTGCTTTTTGTGCACAACGATGCGCCTGTTTTCCGCACAGCCGTTGGACAGCCCTCCTATTTCCGGCATGTTCCCCTCGGCCTATTGGCCCGTCCCCGTGAAATGTGGCACGGTCACCCTCTCTACCGGCGGAGCCGGACGGGGCCGGGGACAAGCGGCCCAGCCCATACGGGTCCGCCGGACGCTTCCGGATGGCCGACAGCAAAAAAGAGAACCGAAAGGGGAGACACATGCTCGACAAACGGGATCTGCGGCTGGCGCCGCGCCGCGCCGTGGCCCTCGTCCTGGCCGGTGGCCGGGGCAGCCGGCTGAAGCAGCTGACCGACCGTCGCGCCAAGCCCGCCACCTATTTCGGCGGCAAGTTCCGGATCATCGACTTCGCCCTGTCGAACTGCATCAATTCGGGCTTCCGCCGCATCGGCGTGCTGACCCAGTACAAGTCGCACAGCCTGCTGCGCCACCTGCAGCGCGGCTGGAACTTCTTCCGTGGCGAGATGAACGAGTTCTGCGACCTGCTGCCGGCGCAGCAGCGCATCAGCGAGACCGCCTGGTACCAGGGCACCGCCGACGCGGTGTACCAGAATCTGGACATCCTGCGCGACCACGAGCCGGAATACATCCTGATCCTGGCCGGCGACCACATCTACAAGATGGATTACGGCGCGCTGCTGCTCGACCACATCGCCAAGAAGGCCGACGTGACGATCCCCTGCATCCAGGTGCCGCGCGCCCAGGCCACCGGTTTCGGCGTGATGCATGTGGACGAGACGCAGCGCGTCATCGACTTCGTCGAGAAGCCCGCCGATCCGCCGCCGATGCCGGGCAACCCGGACAAGTCGCTGGCCAGCATGGGCATCTACGTCTTCAACGCGCAGTTCCTCTACGACCAGCTGGAGCGCGACTTCCACGAACCCGGCTCGTCCCGCGACTTCGGCAAGGACATCATCCCGTATCTGGTGACCAGCGGGGCGCGGGTGATGGCGCACGACTTCGCCGATTCGGCCATCCTGAACGGCCACGAGTCCGAGCCCTACTGGCGCGACGTCGGCACCATCGACGCCTATTGGGAGGCCAACCTCGACCTCTGCCACGTCACGCCGCAGCTCAACATGTACGACCGCGAGTGGCCGATCTTCACCTACCAGGAGCAGCTTCCCCCGGCGAAATTCGTCTTCGACGACGAGAACCGGCGCGGCATGGCGGTGGACAGCCTGGTGTCGGGCGGCTGCATCGTCTCCGGCTCGCTGGTGAAGAACTCGCTGCTGTTCAGCGAGGTGCGCGTCAACTCCTTCAGCGAGCTGCATCAGGCGGTGGTCCTGCCGGATGTCGACATCGGCCGCCACTGCCGCCTGACCAAGGTGGTGATCGACCGCGGCGTGGTCATCCCCGAGGGGCTGGTCGTCGGCGAGGACCCGGAGCTGGACGCCAAGCGCTTCTACCGCAGCGAGGGCGGCGTCTGCCTGATCACCCAGGACATGATCGACCGCCTGCCCAAGGACTGACATCTCCCCATCCCCCTTCGCCCCCACGGGGCGAGGGGGCGATGAGCAAGACCAAGAAGAAACCGAAAGACCCCGCCTCCATGCGCGTCCTGTTCGTCACGCCGGAATGCTACCCCCTGGTGAAGACCGGCGGGCTGGCCGATGTCTCCGCCGCCCTGCCCCCCGCCCTGAACCGCGCCGGAGCCGAGGTCCGCCTGCTGCTGCCCGGCTATCCGGCGGTGCTGAACGGGCTGACCGACCTGCAGCCGGTCGGCAAGCCCCTGACTGATCTGCCCGGCGGCGCCCCGGCGACGCTGCGGATCGGACGGATGCCGGACGGGGTTCTGGCCTATGTGCTGGACGCGCCGTCGCTCTACGACCGGCCCGGCAACCCCTACCTGGGGCCGGACGGCAAGGACTGGCCCGACAACGCGGAACGCTTCGCCGCCCTGTCCTGGTGCGCGGCGGGCTTCGCGGCAGAGGACGGCCTCGATCCCTGGTGGCGGCCCGACGTGCTGCACGGGCACGACTGGCAGACCGGCCTGATCCCGGCCTATCTGGAGCTGCGCCCCGACCGCTTCGCCGGGCCGTTCCGGCCGGGCACGGTGACGACGATCCACAACATCGCCTATCAGGGCCTGTTCGGCGCCTGGATGATGAGCGACCTCGGCCTGCCGTCGGCCGCCTTCCGGATCGACGGGGTGGAGTATTACGGCGGCGTCGGCTTCCTCAAGGCCGGTTGCTTCTACTCCGACCGCCTGACCACGGTCAGCCCGACCTACGCCCACGAGATCCAGACCGCAGAGCACGGTTCGGGTCTGGAAGGGCTGCTCGCCACGCGGGCCGAGGCGCTGACCGGCATCCTCAACGGCGTGGACTACGACATCTGGGACCCCGCCATCGACCCGCACATCGCCGCCCGCTACGGCGCCGCGGACCTCGGCGGCAAGGACCTGTGCAAGGCCGACCTCCAGGCGACCTTCGGCCTGGACCGCCGGGCGGACGCCCCGCTGGCCGCGGTGGTCAGCCGCCTGACCGGCCACAAGGGGCTGGATCTGGTGCTGGAGGCGGCGTCGCAATGGATCGCCTGGGGCGGCCAGCTCGCCGTTCTCGGCAGCGGCGAACCGGCGCTGGAGGCCGGCTTCCGCCACCTCGCCACCTGGTTCCCGAAGTCGGTCGGCGTGCGCATCGGCTACGACGAGGCTCTGTCCCACCGCATCCAGGCCGGCGCCGACCTGTTCCTGGTGCCCTCGCGGTCGGAGCCCTGCGGCCTGACGCAGATGTACGCGCTGAAGTACGGCACCCTGCCGCTGGTCCGCCGCACCGGCGGCTTGGCCGACACCATCGTGGACGCCAACCCGGCGGCAGTGAACGACGGCAGCGCGACGGGCTTCCAGTTCGTCAACGCCACCGTTCAGGAGCTGACCTGGGCGCTGCGCCGCGCCGCCACCCTCTACCGCAAGCCGGAGCGCTGGCACGCCATGCAGCAGCACGCGATGACCCGCGACTTCGGCTGGCACGGCCCGGCGGAGGAGTACATGGAGCTGTACCGGGCGGTGGCGCCGGTTCTGGTGGCATAAGAATCAGGCTGGAACCCTGTGCGCGTCCGTGGGCAGGGTCAGCTTCCCTACATTGTTGGGAATTTTTCGCTTGGCGCGAATTCGATCGCACATCCGATCAAACTCCACATAGTTGTTTGCCGATCGGCTCTGCGAAACCGCAATGTACGGATCAAGTATGCGCCGCATTCTTAAAAAATAAGATCCTGACATTCTATCAACAATGTCGATGTCGTAAACCTCAGTCTCCACCCCCACCGCCATATGCTCAATGATAGACAAAAGCTCCCTTATATTTCTTCTTTCGTTTTCGTCAATCTCACTTAAATTTATAACGTGATTGATACCAAACTTTTCTTCAAGGCGCCCGACAATCGGCCTGTATTTCTCTCTTATGCTGTTGACGTACTCAATGGTTGATTGTTTCTTTCTCCGTTCATGATCGGCTATGTATGATTCCCTCATAATTCGAACTTGCTCTGAATTGAGAAGCAGTTGCCGCCACACCACAACCAGCAATCCGAAATTCACCACAGCTCCAACCACCGAGGCGGATACAAGAACAATCGATTCGTCCATAAAATGTCTCCCGCGTGAGTTTTTCCACCGAACCCTACCACGCTGGAGCCACCTCGCCAAAGGGTGACCTCCTTCGGCCTGGATTGGCTCCTGGAAACCTGCCTCTCCTGCCGAACCGATCCGGCGCCCCCCTTCTCCATTGCGCGCATCGTCCGTCCGCCCTATGTTCCGGCCCAAACCAGGGCTCCGGGCACCGATGACTGACCTTTCGCACATCCGCAATTTCTCGATCATCGCGCACATCGACCACGGCAAGTCGACCCTTGCCGACCGGCTGATCCAGCAGTGCGGCGGCCTCGATTCGCGCGAGATGCGCGAACAGGTGCTCGACAGCATGGACATCGAGCGCGAGCGCGGCATCACCATCAAGGCGCAGACCGTCCGCCTGCTCTACAAGGCCAAGGACGGGCAGCAGTACACGCTGAACCTGATGGACACGCCGGGCCACGTCGACTTCGCCTACGAGGTCAGCCGCAGCCTCGCCGCCTGCGAGGGCTCGATCCTGGTGGTGGACGCCTCGCAGGGTGTGGAGGCGCAGACGCTCGCCAACGTCTACCAGGCGATCGACAACAACCACGAGATCATCCCGGTCCTCAACAAGATCGACCTGCCGGCGGCGGAGCCCGACCGCGTGAAGCAGCAGATCGAGGACGTGATCGGCCTGGACGCCACCGACGCCGTGGAAATCTCGGCCAAGACCGGCCTGAACATCGACGCCGTTCTGGAAGCCGTGGTGCAGCGGCTGCCCGCGCCCAAGGGCAACGCCGACGGCGAGCTGAAGGCCCTGCTGGTCGATTCCTGGTACGACCCGTATCTCGGCGTGGTCATCCTGGTGCGCGTGGTGGATGGGCGGCTGAAGGTCGGCCAGAAGGTCCGCTTCATGTCCACCGGCAGCGCCCACGAGGTCGACCGCGTCGGCGTCTTCACCCCGAAGGCGCTGCTGACCGGCGAGCTGGGGCCGGGCGAGATGGGCTTCATCACCGCCGCCATCAAGGACATCACGCTGACCAAGGTCGGCGACACCATCACCGAGGATCGCCGCCCGGCGGCCGAGCCGCTGGCCGGCTTCAAGCCCTCCATCCCCGTGGTGTGGTGCGGCCTGTTCCCGGTCGACGCCGCCGACTTCGAGCGGCTGCGCGACAGCCTGGGCAAGCTGAAGCTGAACGACGCCAGCTTCCATTACGAGGCCGAGACGTCGGCGGCGCTGGGCTTCGGCTTCCGCTGCGGCTTCCTCGGCCTGCTGCATCTGGAGATCATCCAGGAGCGGCTGGAGCGCGAGTTCAACCTGGACCTGATCACCACGGCGCCGTCGGTGGTCTACAAGCTGTACATGACCGACGGCACGGTGATGGATCTGCACAACCCGGCCGACATGCCGGACGTGATGAAGATCGACCGCATCGACGAGCCGTGGATCAAGGCCACCATCATGCTGCCCGACGAGTATCTGGGCGGCATCCTCCAGCTCTGCACCGAGCGGCGCGGCCAGCAGATCGAGCTGACCTACGCCGGCGCCCGCGCCATGCTGGTCTACCGGCTGCCGCTGAACGAGGTGGTCTTCGACTTCTACGACCGTCTGAAGTCGATCAGCCGCGGCTACGCCAGCTTCGACTACCAGATGGACAGCTACGAGGAAGGCGACCTCGTGAAGATGTCGATCCTGGTGAACGCCGAGCCGGTGGACGCCCTGTCGATGATCGTCCACCGCTCCCAGTCGGAGCGCCGCGGCCGCCAGCTCTGCGAGCGGCTGAAGGAGCTGATCCCGCGCCAGCTCTTCAAGATCGCCGTGCAGGCGGCCATCGGCGGCAAGATCATCGCCCGCGAGAGCATCGGCGCGCTGCGCAAGGACGTGACGGCCAAGTGCTACGGCGGCGACATCAGCCGCAAGCGCAAGCTGCTGGACAAGCAGAAGGAAGGCAAGAAGCGCATGCGGCAGTTCGGCCAGGTCGAAATCCCGCAGAGCGCCTTCATCGCCGCTCTCAAGATGGGCGACGAATAAGCGCCGGCCTTGCGGTGATGTGACGGGAAGCGGGTCCGGAAAGGCCCGCTTTCTTTTTGTCCGCGCATCCCGGAGCCCACAAAAAGTCGAATGACTCCCCGCATGGAATCGCCTATCACCGCGATCAGGCTTCCAAACGGATGATGTCCCGTGACGCGCACTGTCATGTTCGGCCTGCCCGCCGCCGCGATCGTCGTCGGCATTCTCGCAGGCTGCACCCCGAACTACTCCCCCAACACCTACGCCGCCACCGCGACCCAGCAGGCGAACAAGGTGGAGCGGGCGGTCGTCATCGGGTTCCGTCAGGTCAAGATCAGCACCAGCGGCACCGTCGGCGCGGTCACCGGCGGGGCCGCCGGCGGTGTGCTCGGCTCGCAGTCGGGCACCTTCGGCATCAATTCGGCGCTGGGCGCGGTCGGCGGCACCGCCATCGGCGGGCTGATCGGCACCTCGATCGAACATGTGACCGGCGACACCACGGGGTGGGAATACATCGTCCGCAAGCCGGACGGCGAGCTGCTGTCGGTCACCCAGCGGGAAGAGAAGCCCATCGAGATCGGGCAGAAGGTCCTGGTCATCGCCGGCAGCCAAGCCCGCATCGTCGCCGACTATTCGACCGACCCGACGCCCGCCACCGAGATCAAGGACGCTGCCAAGGACGCGGCGAAGGATGCGGCCAAGGACACGCTGAAGGAAGCGGCCAAGGACGAGGCCAAGCCCGCCGCGGCGATCGAGGCGGAGGAGATTTCCGCCCCAACCCCGGCGGAGACTCCCGCGGAAGCCCCGGCTTCGGCCGCCTCGACTCCGGA
>NZ_WHOR01000202.1:0-10685 GCF_013340925.1 Azospirillum formosense | reverse complement strand
ATCGTCGAAGAGAGACATGTCGAAGCTTTTGTTTATTAAGGAGCCGGGCACCCCCGGAGACACACACAGAGGAGATCGTCGGCAGCGTCAGATGGGTATAAGAGCCAGGTGCTGCCCGAAGCCGATCCGCCCGCCGGGAACGACGCCCCCTGCGCGGCGGAACTGCTGGTCCACCGCCGTCCGGCGCGCATCCTGCTGGCCGAGGATATGGCGATGAACCGGGAGCTGATCACGGCCATGTTGCAGGGGGCTGGCCATCGCGTGGACGCCGTCCCCAACGGGCAGCAGGCGGTGGAGGCGGTGCAGCGCGGCGCTTACGATCTCGTGCTGATGGACGTGCACATGCCGGAATTGGACGGTCATTGCGCCACACGGGCGATCCGCGGCCTGCCGCCGCCGGTTGGGAGCATCCCGATCCTGGCGATGAGCGCCAGCGCGCTGCCCGACGAGGTTCAGCGCTGCCACGACGCCGGCATGAACGGCCACATCGCCAAGCCGGTGGACCGCGCCACCATGCTGGACGCGATCGACGGCGCTTTGGGCTGGGCCGTCCAGGGCGGTCGGGCCGCCGAGCACCCGGACGGCGCGCCGCGGAGTGGCGCCGTGCCCGAGACCTTCATGGCGGTGGAGTCGATCCCGCTCCGTCAGCCGCTCGACCGCGCGATGCTGGCCCAGCTGTCCGACGAACTGGGGGAGGAGTCGTGCGCCCGTCTGGCCGTCGCCTTTCTCGACGAACTGCCGCAGCGGATGAGCCGCCTGCGCAAGAGCCGCGAATCCGGCAGCCCGCTGGCGGAAGCGCAGGCGCTGATCGCGCCGGCGGCCAGCCTGGGGCTGGTCCGCCTGGCGTCCGCCTGCCGCGCGCTCAGCGCCGCCCTCCGCGCCGGTCGCCGGCACGAGGCGGAGGGGCTGGCCGACAGCGTTCTGGACGCCGCGGAGGAAGGGGCGGAGGCTTTGCGCGACACCCTGTCCCGCGGCCGGGAGACGAGCCGCTTCAAGTCTCTTGCGAAGGATATCGTCCGGACGCCATAATTCCCATGTGCGGCAACTTTCTCTCCTCCGGCGTGCGCCGGATCTGGCGGGCACCGGCAATGGACGAAGCTTTTCTGACGGGGGAGGGACCCGCCGCGGCCCCCCGCACGCGGCTGCGGACCCTGTTGACGACCATTGTCGGGGTGATCGCCCTGTTCGGAGTCGGCCTGTGGGGGGCCGCCACCTGGGCCGACCGCGACGAGGCGGTGAGCCACGCCCGTGACCGGACGCTGAACGCCGCCCGCCTGCTGCACGAGCATGTGCGCCGCACCGTCGCCACCAGCGATCTCGTTCTGCAGCGCGTGGACGACCGGCTTCGCCCTCGGGAGGTCGAAGCGGTCGGGCGCGACCTGCCGTTGTGGCAGGAACTGCGCGTCATGTCCGACGCCATGCCCGAGGTCAGTTCCATCTGGATTCTCGACGCCGCCGGAAACGGGCTGCTGACCACGCTGCAGTTTCCGTCGCCGCCGATGAACAACGCGGACCGCGCCTTCTTCCAGGCCCACCGGAACGGCGAGACGTTCCACATCGGTGGGATGATCCGGGGCCGGCTGTCCGGCCGGCCGACCTTCACCATCAGCCGCCGCATCGGAACGGTGGAGAATTTCCAGGGCGTCGCCAACATCGCCTTGGACCTCGATTATTTCCGCTCCTTCTTCGACGGGCTGAACATCGGACGCGGTGGCGCCGTCGCCGTGTACCGCGAGGACGGGACCCTGCTGTTCAGCCTGTCGGGCCAGGACACCGCAGCCTCGCTGTCCGCGGCGCCGCCCGACATGCCTCCGGTCACCCGCCCGATGGACGAGGCGCCGCGGGCCACCGGCGGCACGATCTTCAACCGGTCTCCCGTGGACGGATCGGAACGGATCGTCGCCAACCTGCGGGTCCAGGATCTGCCGTTGATCGTGCAGGTCGGCGTGTCGCGGGACGAGGCGCTGGCACCCTGGCGCGAACGCACGATCCATGGCGGTCTGCTGGTCCTGCTGGCGGTGGCCGCCTGCGCGGCGCTGGCGCTGGCGGCGGCGCGCAGCCTGTCGCGCGAGGAGGTGGGGCGGCGCCGGCTGGCCGAGACGAACGCCGACCTGGACGCCACCGCCCGCAGCCTGGAACAGGCCAACCGGGCCTTCGCCGGGGCCAACCGCCGGCTGAACCTGATCCTGCAATCCGCGTCGGAAGGCATCTGCGGCGTGGACCGGGACGAGCGGATCACCTTCGCCAATCCCGCCGCCTGCGCGCTGACCGGCTACAGCAACGAGGAGATGCTGGGCCGCAGCCTGCATGTGCTGCTGCACCACACCCGCGCCGACGGCACGCCGGCGCCGACCATCGATTGCCCGGTCTTCGAGGTGCTGCGCACCGGCGAGGCGCGTGGCGGCTCGGAGGACATCTACTGGCGCAAGGACGGCACCAGCTTCCCGGTGGAGTTCGCGGCGTCGCCGATGCTGGAGGATGGGCGGGTGGAGGGCGCGGTGGTCGTCTTCCACGAGATCGCCGAGCGCAAGCGGGCCGAGGAGGCGCTGCACCAGGCCAAATCCGTGGCCGAGGCGGCCAGCCGCGCCAAGAGCGAATTCCTGGCCAACATGAGCCACGAGATCCGCACGCCGATGAACGCCATCCTGGGGCTGGTCCATCTGCTCCAGCAGACCGACCTGTCGACGCGCCAGCGCGACTACACCCAGAAGATCCGCGTGTCGGCGCAGTCGCTGCTCGGCATCCTCAACGACATCCTGGACTTCTCCAAGGTGGAGGCCGGCAAGCTGGAGCTGGAACGTGTGGAGTTCCGCCTGGACGACCTGTTGCAGAATCTCGCGGTGATCGTCGGCGCGGCGGCGCAGGACAAGGACATCGAGGTTCTGTTCTCGGTCGGGCCGGAGGTTCCGCTCGACCTCGTCGGCGACCCCTTGCGCCTTCAGCAGGTGCTCATCAACCTCGCCGGCAACGCCATCAAGTTCACCGAGGCGGGGGAGGTGGTGGTGTCCGTCCGCGCCGTGGAGGTGACGGAGGAGCGGGCGGTCCTGGCCTTTTCCATCCGCGACACCGGCATCGGCATCGACGCGGAGCAGAAGGAACGGCTGTTCCAGGCCTTCAGCCAGGCCGACAGCTCGACCACCCGGCGTTACGGCGGCACCGGCCTGGGGCTGGCCATCTGCACGCGGCTGGTCGCCCTGATGGGCGGCGCCATGGATGTGACGAGCGAACCGGGCCGGGGCAGCGATTTCCATTTCACCACCGTCTTCGGAAACGCCGCCTTCGGGAACGCCATCTTCGGGCAAGGCGCCTTCGGGAGCGCCGGGCGGGCGGGTGAGCGTCCGCCGCGGTGCCGCGCCGTGCCGCGCGGCCTGTCGGTGCTGGTGGTGGACGACAATCTCACGGCGCGCGAGGTGTTGGGCGAACTGGTCGCCTCCTTCGGCTGGCGGGCCTCGCTCTGCGCGTCCGGGCCCGACGCGATCGCGGAGCTGGAGCGTGCGACGGCCGCCGGGCAGCCCTACGACATCGTGCTGATGGACTGGAAGATGCCGGGGATGGATGGGCTGGAAACCTCCCGCCGCATCCGCGACGACGGGTTGGTGAAGGCGCCGGTCATCATCGTGGTGTCCGCCTTCGGGCGCGAGCGGATGGGCGCCGCGCCCGGGGGAGCGGGAACGCAGGACCTGGGCCTCAGCGGTGCGCTGGTGAAGCCGGTCACCGCCTCCTCCCTGCTCGATGCGGTGATCGACGCCTTTGGGCGCGGTGCGGAGGGCGACTCGGCGGACACCGTCCGGCTGCATCCCTGTGCCCCGGTCCCCGCCGGCCTTCTGCGCCCGCCGCATCTGCGTCCCCTGTTCGGACACCGCCTGCTGCTGGTGGAGGACAACGGGATCAGCCAGGAGGTGGCCCGCGAGATCCTGGAGCGCGCCGGTGCCCGTGTGACCCTGGCCGGCAACGGGCGCGAGGCCGTCGCCCGGGTCGAGGAGGCGAACCCGCCGTTCGACCTCGTCCTGATGGACGTCCAGATGCCGGAAATGGATGGATTCGAGGCGACGCGCCGGCTGCGCGCCCGGCCAGCCGGACAGGGGCTGCCGATCATCGCGATGACCGCCAGCGCCCTGCCGTCCGACCGGCAGCGCTGCCTGGACGGCGGCATGGACGACCACATCGCCAAGCCCATCGACGTGGAGCAGCTGTTTTCCGTGGTGACCCGCTGGCTCGGCCAGCCGGCGACGACCGGCATGCCGCTGCTGCCCAAGGCCGTGCCGTCCTATGCGCGTGGTGCTCTTCCCGCCGAACTGCCGGGCATTGACGTGAAGGACGCGCTGCACCGCCTGGACGGCGACGTCGGCCTGTTCCGCAAGTTCGTCACCGAGTTCGCCCGCACCTACGGCGGCGCGGCGGACGGCATCGCCGCCGCCCTGGCCACCGGCGACCTGCCGCGGGCCAAGGCGCTGGGGCATGAGCTGAAGAGCCTGGCGGGCAACATCGGCGCGCGGACGCTGTCCGCCGCCGCGGACGCGGTGCAGGTCGCCGCCTTCCGCGGGGACGGGGCGGGGGCGGCGACGCAACTGCCGATTCTGCGCACGGAGCTGGAGGCGGTGCTGGACTCCGCCGCCCGGCTGGCCGTGGCGCCGGGGCACGCCCCCGGCCGTGCCGCCGGCCTTCCCCCTGGCCGTGACGGTCCGGCGATGGACATCGCGACGCTGGAGCCCATGCTGGAGCGCTTCGCCCGCCTGCTGCGCGACAGCAACTTCGCCGCCGCGGAGGAGTTCGTCGTCCTGGCGCCGCCGCTGGCCGACTGGATCGATCCGGCGGCCATGAAGGCGCTCTCGTCGGCCGTCGACGGTCTCGATTTTACAAAGGCTCAAGGAATCCTGCACAGGATCACCCAGGACCTCGGCCTGTCCCTTCCGGCCGACTGATCCGCTTCACCTCCAGAACCGTTTTCCGGGAACCGATCTCCAGGAACCGAACATGACCGACGCGCGCTCCAAAATCCTGGTGGTCGACGACATTCCGTCGAACGTGCATGTGCTGAGCCGCATCCTGAAGGATGAGCACGACATCTATTTCGCGACCGACGGAGCGAAGGCGCTGGAATTGGCGCAGTCCCGGCTGCCCGATCTCGTTCTGCTGGACATCATGATGCCGGGCATGGACGGCTACGAGGTCTGTTCCCGCCTCAAGGCCGATCCGATCACCCGCGACATCCCGGTCATCTTCATTTCCGCCAAGAGCGAGGTGGAGGACGAGACCTATGGGTTGGAGGTCGGCGCCATCGACTTCATCTCCAAGCCGATCAGCCCGCCGATCGTCAAGGCCCGCGTGCGCAACCATCTGCTGCTGAAGCGGCAGACCGACCTGCTGCGCACCCTGTCCTTCAACGACGGCCTGACCGGCATCGCCAACCGCCGCCGTTTCGACGAGGTGATGCTGCGCGAATGGCGGCGCTGCGGGCGGGCGCAGCTTCCGCTGTCGCTCATCATGCTCGATGTCGACCAGTTCAAGCCTTACAACGACCACTACGGTCATCAGGCGGGCGACGAGTGCCTGCGTGCCGTGGCCCAGCTTCTGGCCGAGCAGATGATGAGGCCGGGCGATCTGACCGCCCGCTATGGCGGTGAGGAGTTCGTCTGCCTGCTTCCCGAAACCGACGAGGACGGGGCGGTCCAGGTGGCCGAACGCCTGCGCCGGACCGTGGCCGAGCGGCGCCTGCCGCACGCGGTGTCCCATGTCGCCGACCACATCACCATCAGCCTGGGCGTCGCCACCGCCCGGCCGGTGCTGGACGACACGCCGGACCGGCTGACCCAGCTTGCCGACGGCCTGCTCTACGAGGCCAAGCGCGGGGGCCGCAACCGTGTGTGCAGCGGCGGTGTGGAGGTTGCGGTATAAGGGGCCGACCTGAGGCATCACGGGTGCAGCCATGAGTTCGGCCAGAGCCGGAGACGACCCCGCGACCGGGGACCCGCGTCCCTTGTCCGCGTCCGACGTGCGCGGGCGCGGATTTTCCAGCCGTGCCGCCCTGTCGGTGATGGAGGGCTGGATCGACGCCGCCATCCTCCCTCTGCCGCCGCTTGCCGTGCCTCTGGCCGCCATCGCCGCCACGCTGGCGGAGGGCCCGGTTCTCGCCGAACCGGTGACCGCGCCGGGGGATTGGCCGCCTGCCGACCGTGCCGCCCGCGACGGTGTGGCGGTGGCCTCCAGCGACACGCTGGGCGCCGGCTCCTCCAACCCGGTTCCGCTGCCGGGCGCCGTGACGGTCGCGGCCGGCGAGCCGATGCCGCCGGGAACCGACGCGATCCTGCCCGTGGAGTGCATCCAAGCCGATGGACCCTTCGTCGAGGCGCTGGGCAGCGCCGCGCCCGGCGACGGGGTGGAGCGGCGGGGCGAGGGCCTGCGGGCCGGGACGGTCCTGCTGAAGGCGGGGCACCCGCTTCGCCCGCAGGACCTTGGGCTGTTCGCCGCGCTGGGGATCGACGTGTTGTGCGTCGGCGCCCGACCGCGGGTGCGGGTTGTGCTGGCCGGGGGGCCGCGGTCCGGACCCGAGACGCTGGGCGCCATGCTGACCGCGCTGGTGACGCGGGATGGCGGCGTGGTGGAGCTGGTGGGGCCGCTGCCGGCGGACCGCGCCGCCCTGGCCGCCGCCTACGCGGCCCCAGGCGCCGACCTGCTGATCTCCGCCGGGCGCACCGGGGTGGGGGAGGACGACGTGGCCCCGCTGGCGCTGGCCGACGCGGGGACGTTGGCCCTGCACGGCGTGGCCCTGCGCCCCGGCGATTCGGCGGCGCTTGGGACGGCCGGCGGCGTGCCCGCCGTGCTGCTGCCCGGCGAACCGATGGCCTGCCTGACGGCCTATGAGCTGCTGGCCGGGCGGGCGCTGCGCCGTCTGGCCGGGCGGGACCCCGTGCTGCCGCATCCGGCGGTCCCCGCCGTGACGGTGCGCAAGCTGGTGTCGGAGATCGGCTGCACCGAACTGTACCGCGTGCGCCGGACGGCGGATGGGCTGGTCGAGCCGGTCGCCTCCCCGCACCGGCCGGGATTGGCCGGTGCGGTGCTGGCCGACGGCTTCGTCCTGATCCCGGCGGAAAGCGAGGGCGTTCCCGCCGGGGCGACCGTGACCCTGCGCTGTTTTGACGGTACAAGTCTCTGAACGGCATCGAGCGAGGGGGGAAGGGCGTGTCCAACCAGGACATCCGGCGAATCGACATCCGGCGTTTTGTCGCCCAGGCGGCCCGGCAGGAGCAGTTCCTGGAGGTGGTGGGCCGCGACGAGGCCGAGGCGCGCTTCCGCCGCCATCTCGACCTGACGCCCAAGGGGGCGGAGACGGTGCCGCTGGGCGCCGCGCTGGGCCGCGTGCTGGCCGCCGACGTGGTGGCGGAGGTCGATGTCCCCGGTTTCGACCGTTCCTCGGTGGACGGCTTCGCGGTGCGCGCCGCCGACACCCAGGGGGCGGGCGAGGACACGCCGGTCGTGCTGCGCCTGAACGAGGAGGTGCTGTCCGCCGGGCGGGTGCCGTCCCTGACCGTCGCCCCCGGCACGGCCACCGTGCTCGCCACCGGCGGCATGCTGCCGCGCGGCGCCGACGCCGTGGTGATGGTCGAGCACACCGAGTCGCATGAGGAGGGCAACGCCCTTCTGGTGGAAATCCGCAAGCCGGTGGTGCCCGGCGCCTTCGTCGCCGCCGCCGGGTCGGACATCGGGCGCGGCGAGACGGTGATGCGCCGCGGGCAGGTGCTGACCTCGCGGGAGATCGGCGTGCTGGCGGCCATCGGGCGGGCCGAGGTGTCGGTGGTCCGCCGTCCCCGCGTGGCGATCCTGTCCACCGGCGACGAGATCGTCGCCCCCGGCGAACCGATCCGGCCCGGCGCCGTCTATGATTCGAACGCCGCCATCCTCGCCGCCGCGGTGGAGGAACTGGGCGGGGAGCCGGTCCGGCTGGGCATCGCCCGCGACGACGAGGCGGAACTGGCGCCGCTGGTCGAGCAGGGGCTGGCCTGCGACGCGCTTCTGCTGTCGGGCGGCACGTCGAAGGGTGCGGGCGACCTGTCCTACCGCATCGTCAGCCGCCTGACCGACCCCGGCATCGTTGCGCACGGCGTCGCGCTGAAGCCCGGCAAGCCTCTGTGCCTGGCCGTAACGAAGGGCAAGCCGGTGGTGATCCTGCCCGGCTTCCCGACCTCCGCCATGTTCACCTTCCACGAGTTCGTCGCCCCGGTGCTGCGCGCGCTGGCCGGCCAGCCGCCCGCGGCGAAGGAGAGCGTCGACGCGACGGTCCCGATGCGGCTGGGATCGGAACGGGGCCGGACCGAATATGTGATGGTCTCGCTGGTGCGCGGGGCGGACGGCGGGCTGGCGGCCTATCCGCTGTCCAAGGGCTCCGGCGCGGTGACCGCCTTCAGCGCGGCGGACGGCTTCATCGCCATCGACCCGCAGGCCGAGGCGGTGGAGGCCGGCACCCCGGTGTCGGTCCAGCGCATCGGGCGCGACACCCGCCCCGCCGACCTGATCGTGATCGGCAGCCATTGCGTCGGGCTGGACGCCATCACCGGCCGGCTGGTCGGGGAGGGGCTGACGGTCAAGGCGCTGAACGTCGGCTCGATGGGCGGTCTCGCCGCCGCCCGGCGCGGCGAATGCGACGTGGCGGCCATCCACCTGATGGACCCCAAGAGCGGGGAGTACAACCGCCCCTTCCTGACCCCGGCGCTCGGCCTCGTGACCGGTTACCGCCGCCTCCAGGGCATCGTCTTCCGCAAGGGCGACGTTCGTTTCGAAGGCAAAACGGCGGAGGAGGCTGGTCTGGCGGCGGCGCAGGAGCCCGACTGCATCCTGGTCAACCGCAACGCCGGCAGCGGCACGCGCATCCTGACCGACCGGCTGCTCGGGGCGGCGCGGCCCACCGGCTACTGGTCGCAGGCCAAGTCGCACAACGCCGTGGCGGTGGCGGTGGCCCAGGGCCGCGCCGACTGGGGCGTCGCCATCGACAGCGTCGCCACCCTCTACGGGCTGGGCTTCCTGCCCTTGCAGGCGGAGCATTACGACTTCGTGATCCCCAACGACCGCCGGGACCGGCCGGCGGTCCGGCGCTTCCTGGCGGCGCTGGCCGATCCGGCGGTGCGGGAGAGGCTGACGGCGCTCGGCTTCACCGTTCCGGAAGCGGAATGAACTCCGTCTCGCCGGGAACGGCGTCGAACCCGCCGGCCTTCCATTCGGCCTTGGCCTGTTCGATGCGGTCCTGGCGGCTGGACACGAAGTTCCACCAGATGTGGCGCGGGCCGTCCATCACGGCGCCGCCCAGCAGGATCAGGCGGGCGGCGGTTTCGGCCTCCACCGTCACCGCGTCGCCGGGGCGCAGCACCAGAAGCCGCCCGGACTCGAAGCGGTCGCCGTGGATCGTGACGGTGCCGTCGGCGATGTAGAGCGCCCGCTCCTCCGTCTCCCGGTCGATGGGCAGGCGGGCGCCGGCATCCAGCGACGCATCGACGTACAGCGTGTCCCACAGGGTGTTCATGGGCGAACGTACACCGTACGCCTCGCCGGCGACGACGCGCAGCCGCTTGCCCTCGCCCTCGACCACCGGCAACTCGTCGGCGCCGAGATGGACGAAGGCGGGGTCGGTCTCCTCATGGGTCTTGGGCAGGGCGACCCAGGACTGGATGCCCGACAGCAGACGGTCGCGCCCGCGCTCGTCGGTGGCGGAGCGTTCGGAATGGGCGATGCCGCGCCCGGCGGTCATCCAGTTCACCGCTCCCGGACGGATCGGCAGCACGGTGCCCAGGCTGTCGCGGTGCAGGATCTCACCGTCGAACAGGTAGGTGACGGTGGCCAGCCCGATGTGCGGGTGGGGGCGCACGTCGATGCCCGCCCCGGCCTTCAGGATCGCCGGCCCCATCTGGTCGAGGAAGACGAAGGGCCCGACCATCCGCTTGCGGACGGAGGGCAGGGCGCGCCGCACCTCGAACCCGCCGATGTCGCTGGTGCGCGGAACGACCACCGTTTCCAGCCAGCCGTCCGGAGACTCGGTCGATGTTGGGGCCGTCGTCATGCTTGTCCTCCCGTTCCCGAAGCCTGTTCCCAATGGTGGGTGCCACCAACAGGTGGGGACCGGCGCCGCGAATGGGAGGGGGAAAGCGTTCAGTGCTTGGGGGTGCCGCAGCCGCCGCTACCGCAGCCGCAGCCGCCGGCCGGGGCGGTGACGTGGATGGCGCCGCGCGCCGTGGCCAGCAGCACGTCCAGCGGGATGCCGGTGGCCTTGGCGAGATCGGTCAGGCTGGCGCTGTCGGGCACGCCGACGCCGGGGTTGAAGACCGGGTGGATCTGCGCCAGCCGGCCCACGGCGTCGGGGTCGACGGCGTTCAGCGCGCCCAGGGTGGTGTCGCCCGTCAGGGTGTTGGCGATCAGGATGTCGGCCATGGCGTGTCCGAAGCGGGAGGGAACGGGAATCGGCGGAAGCCGACGGTGCCGCCCGACCAAAGAGCGTTCCTTGACGCCTGTCAAGACGGTGGTGACGGAAGGAATGGGAGGAAATAGAGCCTGAAACGCCGAAGGGCCCGCGCGGTGATGCGCAGGCCCTTCGGGTGTTTGGTGGAGCCAAGGAGGATCGAACTCCTGACCTCTACAATGCCATTGTAGCGCTCTCCCAGCTGAGCTATGGCCCCGAAACTCTGGGCGGCGAGCCTTGCGGC
>NZ_WHOR01000201.1:0-10691 GCF_013340925.1 Azospirillum formosense | reverse complement strand
CCTCTGGGGTTCCCGCATCCCGCCCCTGCGTCCCACGCAGCCGGAAAGGAACGCGCGCCGGTGGCAAGTCGCCTGCGCGTGGCACATATCTGTCCGGGCTTTCGGAGCTTTTTTGGCGCCTTCCCTTCCCCTCCGGTTTCGGCTAAGAACACTCCATGAACAAGCACATCAGTGTCCGCGGCGCGCGGGAGCACAACCTCAAGAACGTCGATGTCGATCTGCCTCGGGACGAGCTGATCGTCATCACCGGCTTGTCGGGATCGGGCAAGTCATCGCTGGCGTTCGACACGATCTACGCGGAAGGCCAGCGGCGCTACGTCGAGAGCCTGTCGGCCTACGCGCGCCAGTTCCTGGAGCTGATGCAGAAGCCGGACGTCGATTCGATCGAGGGGCTGTCGCCGGCCATCTCGATCGAGCAGAAGACGACCTCGAAGAATCCGCGCTCCACCGTCGGCACGGTGACGGAGATCTACGACTACATGCGCCTGCTGTGGGCGCGGGTCGGCATCCCCTACTCCCCGGCCACCGGCCTGCCCATCGAGAGCCAGACGGTCAGCCAGATGGTCGACCGCATCCTGGCGATGCCGGAGGGCACGCGGCTGCTGCTGCTGGCCCCGCTCATCCGCGGGCGCAAGGGCGAGTACAAGAAGGAGATCCAGGACCTCCGCAAGCGCGGTTTCCAGCGCGTGCGCGTCGACGGCACGATGCACGAGATCGACGAGGTCCCGGCGCTCAACAAGAAGCTGAAGCACGACATCGACGTGGTGGTGGACCGCATCGTCGTCCGCGAGGGGCTGGGCAGCCGGCTCGCCGATTCGCTGGAGACGGCGCTCGGCCTCGCCGACGGGATCGTCTTCGTCGAGGACGCTGAATCGCACGAGCAGACCGTCTTCTCGCAGAAATTCGCCTGCCCGGTGTCCGGCTTCACGATTCCGGAGATCGAGCCGCGGCTGTTCTCCTTCAACAACCCGTTCGGCGCCTGCCCGGCCTGCGACGGGCTGGGCAGCAAGATCTACTTCGACCCCATGCTGGTCGTCCCGGACGAACGGCTGTCGCTGAAGAAGGGCGCCATCGCCCCCTGGGCCGGCTCCTCCTCCCAGTATTACGTGCAGACGCTGGAGAGCATCGCCCAGCATTTCGGCGTCGCCATGGACACGCCGTGGGAAAAGCTGCCGGAGAAGGTCCGCCAGACCATCCTCTACGGCTCCGACGGCGCCGCCATCACGATGACCTACGACGACGGGCTGCGCAGCTACCAGACGAACAAGGCCTTCGAGGGCATCGTCAACAATCTGGAGCGCCGCTACCGCGAGACGGAAAGCGCCTACATGCGGGAGGAGCTGTCCAAGTACCAGTCCTCCCAGCCCTGCGAGACCTGCAAGGGCGCCCGCCTGAAGCCGGAGGCGCTGGCCGTCAAGGTGCACGGCCAGCACATCTCCCAGGCGGCGGAGATGTCCATCGCCGACGCGGCGACGTGGTTCAGCACGCTGAACGACCATCTGCGTCCGAAGGACAAGGAGATCGCCTACCGCATCCTCAAGGAGATCAACGAGCGGCTGGGCTTCCTCAACGCGGTGGGATTGGAATACCTGACGCTCAGCCGCGGCTCCGGGTCGCTGTCCGGCGGCGAGAGCCAGCGCATCCGCCTCGCCTCGCAGATCGGGTCCGGCCTGACCGGCGTGCTCTACGTGCTGGACGAGCCGTCGATCGGCCTGCACCAGCGCGACAACGACCGGCTGCTGGCGACGCTGAAGCGGCTGCGCGATCTCGGCAACACCGTGATCGTGGTCGAGCATGACGAGGACGCCATCCGCACCGCCGATTATCTGGTGGACATGGGCCCCGGCGCCGGCCAGCACGGCGGCACCGTGATCGCCCAGGGCACCCCGGCGGAGGTCCAGGCCAATCCGGATAGCGTCACCGCCCAGTTCCTCAACGGCACCCGCTTCGTGCCGGTGCCGGACCAGCGGCGCCCCGGCCACAAGGGCCAGTTCCTGGAGGTGAAGGGCGCGCGCGCCAACAACCTTCAGAACATCTCGGCGCGCATCCCGATGGGCACCTTCACCTGCGTGACCGGCGTGTCGGGCGGCGGCAAGTCCACCCTGATCATCGAGACGCTCTACAAGGCGGTGGCGCGCAAGCTGATGGGCGCGCGCGAGCATCCGGCGGAGCATGACGAACTGCTGGGGCTGGAGAATCTCGACAAGGTCATCGACATCGACCAGTCGCCGATCGGCCGCACCCCGCGCTCCAACCCGGCGACCTACACCGGCGCCTTCACCCCGATCCGCGACTGGTTCGCCGGCCTGCCGGAAGCCAAGGCCCGCGGCTACGGCCCCGGCCGCTTCTCCTTCAACGTGAAGGGCGGGCGCTGCGAGGCGTGCCAGGGCGACGGCGTCATCAAGATCGAGATGCACTTCCTCCCCGATGTCTACGTCACCTGCGACGTCTGCCACGGCAAGCGCTACAACCGCGAGACGCTGGAGGTCACCTACCGCGACAAGACCATCGCCGACGTGCTCGACATGACGGTCGAGGAGGGCAAGGAGTTCTTCAAGGCGGTGCCCGGCATCCGCGACAAGCTGGAGACGCTGGAGCGGGTGGGCCTCGGCTACATCCACATCGGCCAGCCCGCCACGACTCTGTCGGGCGGCGAGGCGCAGCGGGTGAAGCTGTCCAAGGAGCTGAGCCGCCGCGCCACCGGCCGCACCCTCTACATCCTCGACGAGCCGACCACCGGCCTGCATTTCGCCGACGTCGAGAAGCTGATGGAGGTGCTCCACGCGCTGGTCGACCAGGGCAACACAGTGCTGGTGATCGAGCACAATCTGGAGGTCATCAAGACCGCCGACTGGATCATCGACCTCGGCCCCGAAGGCGGCACCGGCGGCGGCGAGATCGTCGCGGAGGGCACCCCGGAAGATGTGGCGAAGGTCAAGCGGAGTTACACCGGCCAGTATCTGGCACCCTACCTGAAGGCGAAGCCGAAAAGCCGGAAGAGGGCATGAAGACGGGCCGGGGCCTTCCCCGGCCTTTTTCTTTGGGCCGATTTTTGCCTCGGAAACAAAGCGGCCGTGGGGGCGTTTCCTCTTCATCGTTCGTGAAACAGGATGGAGACGGAGCATGTCCAGGACCATGATGTCCGGTGTGGCGTTGGCCTTCGGCGCGGCCTTGCTGGTCAGCGCCTGCGGGACCGACGAGTCCACCAGCACCACGACCACCACCACGACCACCTCGCCCAACTACGGCAACTCCAGCCTGACCACCCCGCCGGCCGGCGGCTCGACCACCACCGAGCGCACGACGACGACCAAGAGCGAATAAGGACTCTTCGTTTCACTCCCGAATCAAACGGCCGGCTCCGCACAGGCGGGACCGGCCGTTGTCTTGTCGGTCGTTGCCTTGCCGGTCGTTGCCTCGTTCGTCCTACCAACGTACAAGTTTCAAGCCCTCCCCGCTCGGCTAGGATTTCAAGGCGCGCCCAACGATGCGCGCCGGAACAGCCGAACAACGGAGGGAACCCCATGCGCACCCTGTTCGCGGTTGCGGCCACCCTGGTCGCTCTGGCAAGCCCGGCCCTGGCCGTCGAGGTCACGGAATCGACGACCCTGCCCTATCCGGTCGAGAAGGTCTGGCAGCAGATCGGCCCCTTCTGCAACCTCGGCACCTGGCACCCGGCGGTGGAAAGCTGCACCCTGCGCCGGAAGGACGGCGCGCAGGAGCGCGTGCTGGCCCTCAAGGGCGGCGGCGCGATCGAGGAGCGCCTGCTCTCCTCCTCCGCCAGCAGCCACCGCATCCGCTATTCGATCCTGACCAGCCCGCTGCCGGTCAAGGACTACGCGGCCTCCCTGTCGGCCGAACCGGCGGGCAAGGGCACGCGCGTCGTGTGGACGGCGCGCTACACCTCCAACGGCGCCAGCGACGAGGAATCGCGCAAGGTGATCTCCGGCATCTTCACCTCCGGCTTTGACGGGCTGAAGCAGAAGCTCGCCGCCCAGTAAGTCACCGCTGTTCGGCGGAGCGACCAGGATCGCCGGAACCGGCGGACGATCCTGGTCGCGATTCCGCGCCGTGGTTTGGGTTGGCCTTGCCGTGGCGACAACGACGGTCTACTTGTTCGGCAACTTTGTGAAAGTTGCTGATATGGTCGACACGTCCCTTTCCCCCGTTCACGTCATCGGCGGCGGTCTCGCCGGGTCCGAAGCCGCTTGGCAGCTCGCCCAGCGCGGCGTTCCCGTCGTGCTGCACGAGATGCGGCCCGTCCGCCCGACCGAGGCGCACAGCACCGACCAGTTCGCCGAGCTGGTCTGCTCCAACTCCTTCCGGTCCGACGACGCGGAGTACAACGCGGTCGGGCTGTTGCACGAGGAGATGCGGCGCTGCGGTTCGCTGATCCTGCGCTGCGCCGACGCGCACAAGGTGCCGGCGGGCGGCGCGCTGGCCATGGACCGCGACGGCTTCGCGGGCGCCGTGACCGAGGCGATCACCGGCCATCCGCTCATCACCGTGGAGCGCGGCGAGGTCGCCGGCCTGCCGCCGGAGGCGTGGGACAGCGTCGTCATCGCCACCGGCCCCCTCACCTCCCCGCCGCTGGCCGAGGCCATCCGCAGCTTTACCGGCGAGGAGTCGCTGGCCTTCTTCGACGCCATCGCCCCCATCGTCTATCTGGAGAGCGTGGACCTGTCCAAGGCGTGGTTCCAGTCGCGCTACGACAAGCCCGGCCCCGGCGGCACCGGCAAGGACTACATCAACTGCGCCTTCGAGAAGGACGAGTACCGCGCCTTCATCGACGCCCTGCTGACCGCCGAAAAGGTGGACTTCAAGGAGTGGGAGAAGAGCACCCCCTACTTCGAAGGCTGCCTGCCCATCGAGGTGATGGCGGAGCGCGGGGTGGACACGCTGCGCTACGGCCCGATGAAGCCGGTCGGCCTGACCAACCCGCACAAGCCGGAACGCCGCCCCTACGCGGTGGTCCAACTCCGCCAGGACAACGCGCTGGGCACGCTCTACAACCTCGTCGGTTTCCAGACCAAGCTGCGCCACGCCGAACAGGCGCGGATCTTCCGCATGATCCCCGGCCTGGAGAAGGCGGAGTTCGCGCGGCTGGGCGGCCTGCACCGCAACACCTTCCTGAACAGCCCGCGCCTGCTGGACGGTGCGCTGCGGCTGAAGGCGCAGCCGCGCATCCGCTTCGCCGGGCAGGTCACCGGCTGCGAGGGCTATGTGGAAAGCGCTGCCGTCGGCCTGCTGGCCGGGCGCTTCGCCGCCGCCGAGCGGCTGGGCGGGGAGCCGTCCGCCCCGCCGGTCACCACCGCGCTGGGGGCGATCCTCGGCCACATCACCGGCGGCGCCAACGCCGACACCTACCAGCCGATGAACGTCAATTTCGGCCTGTTCCCGCCGGTGGACGAGCGTATCCGCGGACGCGACCGCAAGCTCGCCTACACCCGCCGCGCGCTGGAGGATCTGGAGGGGTGGCTAATGGCCGCACCCGCCGTCGCGGTCTGAGGTCCGGCAAATTCGGGAAAATTATCACGGAACTATAATAAAGGTCATAAGTGACACTTAACCATCGCCATGGAACACTTTCTTTCGAATGAGCGGGAAAGTCTTTCAGCGGGATGGTTATGATTAAAACAAAATCATTGGTTGCCAAACAGGTGATCGTCATCGTGACGGTGACGATCTTTTCCCTGGCGGTCGGAATTGCGGCTCTGACGACCAAGAGCGGGTCGGACATCGAAACTCTGGCCTTCCGGAGCGGGGAGCAGCTTGGCCACCGCTACGGCGAGATGGTCCACGCCCGGCTGGGCAACGCGATGGAGGCCGGCCGCTTCATCGCAACCTCCCTGGTCGGCCTGAAAGCCGCGGGCCGCACCGACCGGGAGCAGCTCTCCACCTGGCTCAAGAGCATCGCTGATGCCAACCCGGATTTCCTCGGCGTGTGGGTGGGGATGGAGCCGAACGCTCTGGACGGCCGCGACGCGGAGTTCGCCAACAAGCCGGGCTCCGACGCGTCCGGCCGGTTCCTTCCCTATTGGAACCGCGGGTCGGGGACGGTCGCGCTGGAATCCCTCGTCGGCTATGACGATCCGGGGTCCGACGGCGCCTATTATCAGATCCCGAAGCGCACCGGACACGCCATGGTGGTGGAGCCCTACAGCTACATGGTCGCCGGCCGGAAGGTGCTGATGGTGTCCATGTCCGTCCCGATCGTCGAAGACGGCCGGGTCATCGGAGTGGCCGGCATCGATCTGTCCACCGACGGCATCTGGTCCATGCTGAAGACGGTGAAGCCCTTCGACAGCGGGTCCATCCACCTGATTTCCAACGACGGGGTCTGGGCCGGCCATCCCGACACCGAGCGGATGGGGCAACCGATCGGCGCATCGGACCCGGCGCTCGACGCCGCCAAACCGGCCATCCGCGCGGGGCGTAGCTTCGAGCAGACGGCGGTCGCCGACGGGCAGCCCGTGAAGCAGCTGTTCCTGCCGGTGACGGTCGCGGGAACGGAGACGCCCTGGTCCCTGCTGGTCAACCTGCCGCTCGACAAGATCAACGCCCCGGTCCGGGACCTGCGCAACGCCACCATCATCGGCGGGCTGGTCCTGCTGGCCGCCCTGGTGGCCGCGCTTCTGTTCGCCAGCCGCAGCATCGTCGGCCTGCCGTTGCGTCGCACCATCGCGACGCTGGACGCCGTGGTCGCCGGGGAGCGTGGCGTGGTCATCGCCGACACCGGCCGCACCGACGAAATCGGGGCCATCAACAAGGCCCTGAAGCTCTTCCAGGAGAACACCACCCGCATGGCGGAGCTGGAGGAGGAGCGCCACCGCGAGGAGCAGCGCGCCGCCGAGCGTCGCAAACGCGACCTCGCCGACGTCGCCAGCCGGTTCGAGGCGTCGGTGGGCGGGGTCGTGCGCAACGTGTCGGACCAGGCCGGCGCGATGCGCGGCACCGCGCAGAGCCTGTCGGCCATCGCCGCCCAGACCGACCGTCAGGCCGCCGCCGTCTCCACCGCCGCCGAGGAGGCCAGCCAGAACGTCCAGACGGTGGCCGCCGCCGCGGAGGAGCTGAGCTGCTCCATCCGCGAGATCAACGAGCGGATCGGCCGATCCTCGCAGATGGCCGCGGAGGCGGTCGCCGAGGTGGAGCGCACCAACAGCACGCTGGAAGGGCTGTCCGCCGCCGCGCAGAAGATCGGCGACGTGGTGAACCTCATCCAGGGCATCGCCGGCCAGACCAACCTTCTGGCGCTCAACGCCACCATCGAGGCCGCCCGCGCCGGGGAGGCCGGGAAGGGCTTCGCCGTCGTCGCCAGCGAGGTGAAGAATCTCGCCAACCAGACCGCCAAGGCGACGGAGGACATCTCCCGGCAGATCGCCGACATGCAGACCGTCAGCGGCACGGTGGTCGGCGTGATCCAGGCGGTGGGGCAGAGCATCATCGCCATCAACGAGACGATCACCGCCATCGCCGCCGCCGCTGAGCAACAGGGCGCCGCCACCCAGGAGATCAGCCGCAACGTCCAGCAGGCGTCGATGGGAACCGCCGCCGTGTCGGTGAACATCGGCGGCGTGACCCAGGCGGCGGGCTCCACCGGCTCAATGGCCGATCAGGCGCTCAACGCCGCCGGCGACCTGTCGCGGGAGGCCGACCAGCTCCGCCAGGAGGTGGAGCGGTTCGTGGCGATGATCCGCGCCGCCTGACCGAAAGGGGTCAGAACCTGCCGCGCAGTGCCGCCCAGGCCAGCTTGGCGTGGCGCAGCGGGTGAGGCATCAGCACGCGCGCGGCGAAGGGGTCGTTGCCCTCCCGCGCCAGCGCGTCCAGATGCAGGCCGGCCAGCACCGCCGGCAGCAGGGCCGACAGGGCGGCGCGCGGCACGGAGCGGCGCAGCGCGCGGGCCTTCGCCAGATGCTCGCGCGCCGCCTCCGCCACCTCGCGCGCCACGGGGCGCAGCTCGGGGGTGGAGCGCAGCTCGAACAGGTCGCCCGGTTTGGCGCCGTGCGCCGCCATGCGGTCGGCGGGGAGAAGCTGGCGGTGCTGGCGGGCGTGGAAGGGCACCGCCCGGACGATGCCGGCCAGCGCGTAGCCGATCCCGGCCTGACGCCCGGCCTCCATCGCCTCGGGTCCCTTCGCGCCAAGGACCTCCAGCGCAAGCTGGACGAGCGGCGCGCCGGTGACCTCCGCGTAGTTGACGAGGCAGGACAGGTTGGCCGGCGGGGTGTCGTCCAGGTCGGCCTCCCGCGCGTCGATCAGCCGGTCGAACAGGGCGCGGCTCAGCCCGCATTCCTGAACGGCGGCGGCCAGCGGCTCCATCACCGCGTGCTTGGGCACAGCACCGCCCTCGTAGATCTTGTCCAGCCCGTCGCGCCAGAATTGCAGCCGCATCTGGCCCAGAACCGGCTCGGTCACCACCTCGCGGGTCTTGGCGATCTCCAGGTTGAAGGCGTAGAGGGCGAACAGCGATTCGCGGCGCTCCGCCGGGGCGAAAAGGCACGTCAGGAAACGGTCGTTGTCATATTTCCTCACCTCCCGTCCGCAATAGGACAGGTCGGGGGTCGCCTTCGCCATGTGATGCCTGTTCTGGAAAAATGGGGGTGGCACAGTTTGGAAGCGGGGCAAAACCCGCTCGCGCCTTATATTAGGCAGACAGGCTCTCCACACCAGCCCCGACGCGCAGCAGGCGGAACAATGGCCGATTTCAACGTCGCCCCCACCAAGCCCCGCAAACCCAGCCCGGTCGCCCGCAAGGATGCGGACTCGGAGAATTTTCCGGTCGCCTCGCGCCTGCTTCCGAAGCATCTCCGGCCGCATGTCATGGCCTTCTACCGATTCGTCCGGCTGGGCGACGACATCGCCGACGACCCCGATCTCGAGCCGGAGACCAAGCTCGCCTATCTGGAGGCGCTGGAGCGCTCACTGACCACCGGGCAGGCCAAGCACGCCTATCTGAAGCCGGCGCTGGACCTGCGCGCCAGCCTGCAGGCGACCGGGGTCAGCGACCGCCACCCCCGGCAGGTGCTGCGCGCCTTCCGGCGCGACGCGGTGGGCGCGCGCTGCCACAGCTGGAGCGACCTGCTGCTCTACTGCCGATTCTCCGCCAACCCGGTCGGGCGTTACCTGCTGGACCTGCATGGCGAGGGTGTGGCCGCCGGGCCGGCGTCGGACGCGCTGTGCACCGCCCTGCAGGTGCTGAACCACCTTCAGGATTGCCGGGAGGATTGGAGCCAGCTCGGGCGCTGCTACATCCCGCTGGTCTGGTTCGACGATTCGGCGATCAGCGTCGAGCGGCTGGTGGAAACCGAGAGCGACGCCAAGCTGCGCGCCATCTTCGACCGCACGCTGGAGCACACCGACCGGCTGCTGGAGCGCGCCGCCCCCCTGCCCGGCCTGATCCAGCACCGCGGGTTGCGGATGGAAGCGTCGGTGATCCTCAGCCTCGCCGAGTCGCTGGCGCAACGGCTGCGCAGCCGCGACCCGCTGAAGAAGCGGGTGGTGCTCGGCACGCATCACAAGCTGTTCGCCACCGCACGCGGACTGGCGCGCGCCATCGGGAGCAAATAGACTCGCACCCTTCGACCGACACCACGCAGGACCGACGTATGCCGCAGCCATCGCTGGACTCGACGCAGAGCGACACCGCCGGCAGCCCGGCTGCCGCGGCGGCGGCGGTGACCGGGCGCTCGGGCAGCACCTTCTACTGGCCGATGCTGCTTCTCCCCCGCTCCAAGCGGGCGGCGATGTTCGCCATCTACGCCTTCTGCCGGCGAATCGACGACATCGCGGACGAGCCCGGAGAGCCTGCGGAGAAGCGCGCGGCCCTCGATGTGTGGAGGACGGAGATCCGCGGCCTCTACGCCGGAGGCGCGCCGTCCAGCTCTCTGGGAGCGGCGCTGAAGGGCGCCATCGAGCGCTACGGCCTGCCGCGGGGCGAGCTGGAAGCGCTGATCGACGGCATGGCGATGGACATCCCGGCGGACGGCGGCACTGACGGCAACGGGAGCGGCGGCATGACCGGCCCGGCGCTGCCGACCCTGCGGCTCTACTGCCGCCGCGTCGCCGGCGCGGTGGGAATGCTGGCGATTCGCGTGTTCGACCGCGCCGACGCCTCCACCGAAGCCTTCGCCCTGGCGCTGGGCGAGGCGTTGCAGCTGACCAACATCCTGCGCGACCTGACGGAAGACGCGGAGATCGGCCGCCTCTACCTGCCGCGCGAATTGCTCGACGAGGCGGGCATCGCCAGTTCCGACCCCGCCACGGTGCTCGCCCACCCCAACCTACCGCAGACCTGCGAGGCGCTGGCCGTGCTGGCCGAGGAACGCTTCGCCGAGGCGCGCCGCGCGCTGGCCGAGGGGCAGGCCGCCGGGCGGCGCGGCTCGCTGTGGGCGGCGGTCGCCATGATGGTGCTGTACCACCGGCTGCTGGTGCGGCTGCGCGCCCGGGGCTGGCGCGATCTCGACCGGCGGGTGCGGGTCGGCAAGCGCGAATGCGCCCTGGTGGCCGTGCGCTGCGCGCTCGGCTATCCGCCCGCCGCCTGACGGGCCGGCTTGGGCACCGTCCACATCGTCGGCGCCGGCCTTGCCGGCCTGTCCGCCGCCGTCCGCCTGACCGAGGCCGGGCGGCGGGTCATCCTGCACGAGCTGTCCTGTTGACACAACTCCCGGCGCACCAGACTGAAGCGGATACCGTGT
>NZ_WHOR01000200.1:0-10817 GCF_013340925.1 Azospirillum formosense | reverse complement strand
TTATATAACGCCGACCCCAGAGACCTGCACAGAGTAGTTCGACGGCAACGTCAGATGTGAATAAGAGCCAGAACCAGGACGACCGGGCCGGGGCGGCCGGCGAGCGCGGTGTGGAAGGCGCGGCTGACCATCTCCGGCACGCGGTCGGCGCTGTCGATCTCGGCCACCCACTTGGCCATGCCGCCGAACATGAGGGTGTAGTCGACCTCCTGGAAGGCGTCGCGACCGCGCATGCCGCGCTCGATCTGGCCGATGAACAGGATCATCGGGGTGGAGTCCTGCTGCGCCACATGCACGCCCGGCGCGGCGTTGGTGGCGCCGGGGCCGCGGGTGACGAAGCAGATGCCCGGCCGGCCGGTCAGCTTGCCCTCGGCCTCCGCCATCATGGCGGCGCCGCTCTCGTGGCGGGCGTTGATCGTGCGGATCGAGGAATCATGCAGCGCGTCCAGCACGGCGAGGTAGCTTTCGCCCGGCACGCAGAACACGCGCTCGACGCCCTGCGCCTCCAGCGCATCGACGATCAACTGGCCTCCGGTCTTGCCATTGGTCTGCATGGCGCGCTCGTTCCTTGGCTGGGCGTTCAAATCCTCCTCAATCTGGCGGCAGGCCCCGCCCCGCGCAACCGACTTTCTTTCCCCCGGTCATGAGCTATAGTCATGACCCATGGGTCTGCAACGCCGCCTTCTCCCGTCCATGAGCGCGCTCTCCGCCTTCGAGGCGGCGGCGCGCACCGGCAGCTTCACCGCCGCGGCGCAGGAGCTGGCGCTGACCCAGGGCGCCGTCAGCCGGCAGATCAAGGCGCTGGAGGACCAGCTCGGCGTCCCGCTGTTCGTGCGCCGCGACCAGCGCGTGACCCTGACCCCGGCCGGCGAATCCTACGCGGCGGAGGTGCGGGAGGCGCTGCACCGTGTGGGAGCGGCGACGCTGCGGGTCATGACCGCGCCGCAGGGGGGCGTGCTGAAGCTGGCCGTTCTGCCGACCTTCGGCACGCGCTGGCTGGTGCCGCGCCTGCCGGCCTTCCAGGCGGCGCACCCGCAGGTCATCATCCATTTCATGACGAAGATGGAGCCCTTCGACTTCCGGTCGGAGGATCTGGACGCCGCCATCCACTTCGGCGCCGCCGACTGGCCCGGCGCCGTCTGCGAGCGGCTGATGGAGGAGGAGGTCCTGCCGCTCTGCGCCCCGTCCTTCCTGGCCGCCCACCCGATCCGCGCGGCGGCGGATCTCGTGGCATTGCCGCTTCTGCACACCACCAGCCGACCGGAGGCGTGGCGGGACTGGTTCGCCGCCCAGGGCATCGAGCGGCACGAGGGCGCCGGCATGTTCTTCGAGCAGTTCTCCACCACCGCCCAGGCGGCGATCACCGGGCTGGGGGTGGCGCTGCTGCCGACCCTGCTGGTCCAGGCGGAGATGCGGGACGGGTCGCTGGTGCCGGCGCTGGACCGGCCCTACCGGAATCCGGACCGCGCCTATCACCTCGTCCACCCCTCCTCACGGGCGCATCACCCGCCGCTTATGGCGTTCCGGGAGTGGTTGCTGGGGGCCTGCGCGTCGGCTTCCGCCGGTCGCGGCCGCTGAAGGCCCATTTCAGGATCGGCGGCTTGTCCGCCGGGCGGGTTCGTTGGGTGGTGCGCCCGCGATCCGATCCGCATCGTTGGGAGAAAAATGGGCGCTTCAGCGTGCCGGCCTCACTCTTGGCCATCGCGGCGCAGGGGAGGTGTCCCGCTCTTGCCTGCGCGAACATATTACAATTTGCGGTTGGCCAGGACGTAGGCGACTTTGGCTGTTATCGCGTTGTCAGCCAGCCATTTATTGAACATGCCGCCCAAGTTGTCGATCTTCGGCTTATAGGCGTTGGGGCCGTTGTTGCAGGAAGCATAGGTACCGCTGGGGCCGAGGCCGTAAGTGCCGCCACCTTCCGCTTTGATTTGACAGGGATGGTCAACAGACCACTGCTTGTAAAGCCAGCCTTCGCTGTCCGTGCCAAATTCAAAAACGACACCGGGATCCGAGTTGGTGACATATTGCATCACGTAGGAAAAACGTGGGGCAATCCCCACAAAGGATTTTTCCGGCAATCCCAGTCTCGAGTAATTGCTGTTGATAAAGTCATTCGCCTGTTGGGTCGGCATGCCGCGGTACCAAAATTTTGCTTTTTCCGCTTCAGTATCCGTGAAAGCTGCATAGTTCCTAACCAATTTCATGGCGTTGACCGTGGTATTCTTACTATCGAGAACCAAAATACCTTTTTCATACATGGGGATGAGAACCTCCATGTTGTTCCTTTTCAGGGTGTTTACGATCTCGCTGGAGGTCATGGTGTCGGCTGCGGCAAGGTTGGGCAGCAAAGCCAAGATGATGAAAAACAGGAGCCTCTTCATGATTCGTCATTCCTTTCTGAAGTCGCATCGTGGGCCTCTTCGGACCAAGGAGCTTGATGCGGTGTCCGTAATGGTGTCGGTCATTCCCGCATGAAGGCGGGCAACCTGAAGCGAACGAAAGTTTGCATAAGCGGCTGGTCCGCGGCTTTGCTGGGAAAGCCCTAAGCATCGCCTTCAGAAAATGACGCGTGCATTGCGTTCTTTGTGAATGGGGGCCCGCTTGTTTCGTCGCGGCGAGTTGGCCCGCCGAGTCATTCAGAAAGCGCAGACGATCGATCGATAATTATTGAGACGGTGTCGATGGGCTTGGCCCACGCGAAAGCTTTGGCGTCCTTGTTGCGGGCGCGACTGAAGCGGGTAATGGTGTCCTGCGCATCGGCGATGGATTGGAGGAAGCCGCGTGGGATGCGTCGCCCGCAGAGGCTCGCACGGCCGCTTCGACTGTGCCACGATTGTGTTGGCGCAGCGAAAATCGACATCATGAAAAGTGGAAATTTTAAAGGCTTGGCAGGCGAGGAATGATGACCTTCGCGGCTGTGCCAAGTCCGGGCCGGATGGGTCGGCTTTGCCTGATCCACCACCAGCGGCTTGATCGGCGAAAGAGAAATGGTGCCCAGGGACGGAGTCGAACCGCCGACACGGGGATTTTCAGTCCCCTGCTCTACCAACTGAGCTACCTGGGCGCCGCTGCGTGCGGGGGCGTCTTATAGGAAGAACCCACGCGCTTGTCCAGCGCAATCGTCACCCGTTCGAAAGAGATTTTTCCAATTCGGCCGGGTGGATCAGGCTTGCGGGCCAGGGGTGGCGCTACCCCGAAAGTGGTCATACCAATTTGACCTGAGTCATGGTCCTTCCCCCGCGGTGGGGGGATAGTTCCCCTGCCGCGCGGACCAGTGAGAAGCGCCGCCCGGCCATGACCGATTTTCCGTGCGTGCCCCGGATGCCGTTCCACAAGGGCTTCGACCCGTCCGCATCCGGTTTCCTTGCCCGGCCCGAAAGGGCCGGCGGCGCGCCAACCGCAGAGGCGACACGATATGCCCGTCACCACGCTTGCAGACCTCAACGACCTCGTCCTTCGCGTCCGGGAGGCGCAGAAAGTCTACGCCGGCTTCCCGCAGGAAACCGTGGACCGCATCTTCCGCAGCGCCGCCCTGGCCGCGGCCAACGCGCGCATCCCTCTGGCGAAGCTGGCGGTCGCCGAGACGCGCATGGGCGTGATGGAGGACAAGGTCGTCAAGAACCACTTCGCTTCCGAATACATCTACAACAAGTACAAGGACGAGAAGACCTGCGGGATCCTGGAGGAGGACCCGGAATACGGCATCATGACGATCGCCGAGCCGGTGGGCCTGATCTGCGCCATCGTGCCGACGACCAACCCGACCTCGACCGCCATCTTCAAGGCGCTGATCAGCCTGAAGACGCGCAACGGCATCGTCTTCTCGCCGCACCCCCGCGCCCGCAAGGCGACCTGCGAGGCCGCGCGGATCGTGCTCCAGGCGGCGGTGGAGGCCGGCGCGCCGCCGGACATCATCGGCTGGATCGACGAGCCTTCGGTGGAGTTGTCGAACGCGGTGATGCACCACCCCGACATCAACCTGATCCTGGCGACCGGCGGGCCGGGGATGGTCAAGGCGGCCTATTCCTCGGGCAAGCCGGCCATCGGCGTCGGCGCCGGCAACACCCCGGCGGTGATCGACGAGTTCGCCGACATCAAGCGGGCCGTCGCCTCCATCCTGATGTCCAAGACCTTCGACAACGGCGTCGTCTGCGCGTCGGAGCAGTCGGCCATCGTCGTGGACGCCGTCTATGACGCGGTGCGCGACCGCTTCGCCCACCATGGCGGCCACATCCTGTCGGCTGCGGACGCCGACGCGGTGCGCAAGGTGCTGCTGAAGAACGGCGCGCTGAACGCCGACATCGTCGGCCAGTCGGCCGGCGCCATCGCCGCCATGGCCGGGGTGAGCGTTCCCGCAAACACCAAGGTGCTGATCGCCGAGGTCGAGGCGGTGACCGAGGACGAGCCCTTCGCCCACGAGAAGCTGTCGCCGACCCTGGCGCTTTACCGCGCCCGCGACTTCATGGAGGCCTGCGAGAAGGCGGCGGCGCTGGTCGCGCTGGGCGGCATCGGCCACACCTCCGCCCTCTACACCGACCAGGACCAGCAGCCGGAGCGCATCCGCCATTTCGGGCAGGCGATGAAGACCGCGCGCATCCTGATCAACACGCCCTCCTCGCAGGGCGGCATCGGCGATCTCTACAATTTCCGGCTGGCGCCGTCGCTGACGCTCGGCTGCGGTTCCTGGGGCGGCAACTCGATCTCCGAGAATGTCGGGCCGCAGCACCTCATCAACCGCAAGACCGTGGCGAAGCGGGCCGAGAACATGCTGTGGCACAAGCTGCCGAAATCCATCTACTTCCGCCGCGGCTGCCTGCCCTTCGCGCTGGAGGAGCTGCGCGGGAAGAAGCGCTGCCTGATCGTCACCGACCGCTTCCTGTTCGAGAACGGCCACGTCGACGAGACCGTGCGCATCCTCAAGGGGCTGGGCCTCGCCGTGGAGACCTTCTTCGAGGTCGCCGCCGACCCCACCCTGGCGGTGGTGCGGCGCGGGCTGGCGCTCGCCAACGCCTTCCAGCCGGACGTCATCCTGGCGCTGGGCGGCGGCTCGCCGATGGACGCGGCCAAGATCATGTGGGTGATGTACGAGGCGCCGGACGTCGCCTTCGAGGATCTGGCCCTGCGCTTCATGGACATCCGCAAGCGCATCTACACCTTCCCCAAGCTGGGGGTGAAGGCGCAGTTCGTCGCCGTCCCGACCACGTCGGGCACCGGGTCGGAGGTCACGCCCTTCGCCGTGGTGACCGACGAGCGCACCGGCATCAAGTACCCGATCGCCGATTACGAACTGACGCCGAACATGGCGATCATCGACGCCAATCTGGTGATGGACATGCCCAAGGGCCTGACCGCCGCCGGGGGCATCGACGCGGTGACCCACGCGCTGGAGGCCTACGTCTCGGTTCTGGCCAACGAGTACACCGATGGGCAGGCGCTGCAGGCGCTGAAGCTGCTGAAGGAGCATCTGCCCTCCGCCTACGCAAACGGCGCCAAGGACCCGAAGGCGCGCGAGCAGGTGCACAGCGCCGCCACGCTGGCCGGCATCGCCTTCGCCAACGCCTTCCTCGGCGTCTGCCATTCGATGGCGCACAAGCTGGGGGCTGAGTTCCACCTGCCGCACGGCGTCGCCAACGCGCTGCTGATCGCCAACGTCATCCGCTACAACGCCGCCGACATCCCGACCAAGCAGACCGCCTTCAGCCAGTACGACCGGCCCAAGGGCGTCGCCCGCTACGCCGAAATCGCCCGGCATCTCGGGCTGGGCGGCAGTCGCGACCATGAGCGGGTGGAGACGCTGGTGGCCTGGGTGGAGGAACTGAAGCGCACGCTGGACATTCCGGCCTCGATCCAGGCCGCCGGGGTGCCGGAGGCGGAGTTCCTGGCCCGGCTGGACACCATCGCCGAGGCCGCCTTCGACGACCAGTGCACCGGCGCCAACCCGCGCTTCCCGCTGGTCGCGGAGATCCGGCAGCTCCTGCTCGACAGCTACTACGGCCGCGCCTACGCCGAGGAAGCGCAGCGTGCGCCGGAGGCCGGGGCGGAGCGCAAGCCAGTGGCGCTGGTCCGTTCGCGGTGATCCTTTCACAGTGATTCAGGCCTGACGGGCCGCCCGGCGCCGGGAAACCGGAGGCCGGGCGGCCCCTTCTTTTGTCCGGAAAAAAAGCCGGTCCGCCGAAGACTTCACGCCCTGACGCCATGAAACGTCGATTGGCTGTGAACCCATTGTACGAAACGGCGGCAGGTGATTCCGGTCATGATTCGATCCTATCAATCCGATTACCGCCATCGCGGCCACGCGATGCATGCATTCGTCTTCAAGGTCCGGCGCTCGCGGAACACGCGGCACGGCTTTACCAAGGAGGCGGTGCGATGACTTTGTCGGTCTGTGGCGCGCTGGACGAGATTCTATACCCGGCCTCGGCCGACTTCCGCAGCCTGCCGGACCTGATCGGCGGGCTGATGGATCGCTTGGCCGACCGCGCGCCGCTGCGCGGCGGCGCGCTGTGGCTTCAGGACATGGGCACGCTGGTGCTCGCCCAGAACCGGGCGGGCGGCCGCCTCTGCTGGACGGCGGACGGCGACCCCAACGCCGCCGCGGCCGATCCGGAGGCGGTGGTGGTGCCCATCACCTACGCTGACACGCCGGTCGGCGAGATGCGGCTGGTCCTCGACCGCGCGCCGGACGGCGCCCCGCCCGAGGCGCCGCTCCTGCAGGACATTGCCCGCCAGTGCGGCTATCTGGCCAAGCGCTACGAGCTGCGGCGCTGGGCGGAGCGGCGGTTCGGGCGGCCCCTGATGATGGTCGGCATGAGCCCGGCGCTGCGCGAGCTGGACGCCTTCCTGGAGCAGGCCGCGCACAGCGCGCTGCCCGTCCTGCTGACCGGCGAGTTCGGAACGGAGAAGGCGCAGCTCGCTGCGGCGATCCACGGCTGCGGGCCGCGACGCGACGCTCCCTTCGTCCAGGTCAATGGGGCGGACCCGGCGGGGACGCCGGCCGACTGGTTCGCGCGGGCCGCCGGAGGCACCCTGTTCCTCAGCGGCGTGGACGAGATGACGCCGGCCCTTCAGGGGCAGATCCTCCAGCACATGCCCTCCCAGCTCGGCCAATGGCTCGACGCGCCGGGGGGGTGGACGCCGTCCGCCAACGGAGTGGCCAATGGGATGGCCAATGGGACTGGGGGGCCGCGGGTCATCGCCTCGACCACCGCCGACCTGCGGCGGCTGGCGGCGGCTGGGCGCTTCTCCCGCCCGCTGCTGGCCGAGCTGGATTTCCTGTGCGCCACCGTACCGCCGTTGCGCGACCGGCCGGCCGACATCGAGCCGCTGGTCCTCGCCGCCCTGGAACGCCATGGCGGGCGCACCGACGAGACGCGGACCGACGAGTTGATCGCCCTGTGCAAGGCCTACAGCTGGCCGGAGAATCTGTTCGAACTGGAGCGGGTGATCGCCCGGCTGGCGGTGATGACCGGCGGCGGGCCGATCCGCCACGGCGACGTGCATCGCCACGCCCCATGGATGGTCGGCGGCGCCATGCCGGCGGACCCGGAGTCCGGCATTCATCCGGTGGGCCATCCGGTGGGCCATCCGGAGCCCGCGTCCGTTGTCCCGCCGGCTTCCTCGCCCGCGGACCATTGGGTGCGCTGCGCGCTGACCCGCGACCAGGACGTCCTGGCCCGGCTGCACGGCGGTCTGCGCAAGGCGCTGGTGTTTTTGGGAGAGCGCTTCGCCGACCCGATCACGCTGGACGAGCTGTCGCGTCAGGCCCATGTCAGCCCGTCCCACCTCAGCTACCTGTTCCGGACGGAGCTTCAGACGTCCTTCAAGGGTCTGCTCGGCCGCATCCGCATCCACAAGGCGCGGGAGCTTCTGGCCGCCGACCGGCGGTTGCCCATCACCGAGGTGGCGATGAGCGTCGGCTACGGCGACCTCAGCCATTTCGAGAAGAGCTTCCGCCGTCTCGTCGGACAGAGCCCGCGGGAGTATCGGCGCAACCTGAGCGGAGCCGCCGCGCCCGGATGAACCGGTCACCGGAGGGGGCGGCCGTCATGCCCCCTGCCGGTGAACGTGCCGGTCTCGCCCCATTGGCAGACCGGCGCGCAACATGAGGGTCAGCATCAGGTGACCGCGTCGGTCCTGGCGCGGAGCCTCCACCGACGAATCGGCGCCGTCAGGCGCTCCAGTGCGCAGGCTTGCGGCGATCAGGACGTTCAACGTGCCAGCCAGCCAGCCAGCCGGTCCGGGACGGCATGCGGGATGCCCTTCGGCTCGGTTGGGGACATGTTCGGAAATAGGCGGAAACGTGCCCGTCCCACGCGCCCCGAGGGGGCCGCGCGGTGTCGCGGTCCCCTCGGGGCGGTGGATCGTCGGGGGGCTTACAGGGCCGGGTCGCCCTTGCTGTTCATCGCCCGCGCGATCTGGGCGCTGGCCGCGGCCATGGCCTTCTGCGCCGCCTCGTTGGCCGCGGTGACGGCCTTCTGCTGCTGCTCGCTGGCCTGCTGCATCGCCTGACCGCCGGCGCCGGTTCCGCTGGCGGCTTGGAGCGCCTGCGACATCGCCTCGTTCGCTTGGGACATCGCGCTCTGTTCGTCGGCGTTGCCGCCGGGGTGCGCGGTCAGGCCGGGGATTGCCTCCACCGCCTGGCCGGCGAGCTGGATGGCCTGCTCGACGGCGGCCAAAGCCTGCTCGGCGGCGGCGTTCACGCTTTTCACCGCGTGGTCGAGCAGCGCGCTGGCGATTTCAGCGGGCGTCTTGGTGTCCGCCTCGAACGGTGCCGTATCGGGAGGCGCGTCGGCCGGCGGCGTCGGCGCGGCGGGAGCCGGCGTGTCCGGTGTTGCCGGAGCGGCCGCCGGTTCAGGGTTCGGGCTGTTGGGGGGCTGGGAAACGCCCATCCTTCGATCTCCTTCGTCCGGTTCGGTTTTGCGGCGCGCTGACCGCCGCGGCGGTCGGGGTGGTTGGCGCAGACGCTGGGGCAGAGGGCGGTGACCGGGGCGGTGCAGAAGGGGCCGCCCCGGTCACCGCCGGTTGAAGCGAGTCAGGCGGCGGCGGTGGTGGCGGCTGCTGCGGCGGTGGCGGGGGGATCGGGGCGGAAGCAGCGGAGCGAGATCACCCCCGCGGCCCCCATCTGGATTTCCGCCTGGTTGCCCTTGCCGAAGACGGGGAAGAGACAGGACGCGCCGTCCTGGCCCATGATGCCGCGCTGCGGCGGCGTCGCCGACAGCAGGGCCTGAGCCCCGGCCAGATAGCCGGCGACCAGAACCCGCACCGCGTCGCCGGTCTCGTCCCGGAAGGCCGTGTCGCGGACTATCTGCAAGGCCCCGTCCGACAGGCGGGCGAAGCCGATCGGCCGGCCGCGCTTCTGCCAGTCGGAGACGGCCCGCGCCACCTCCGCCGGGGCGGCCAGCGGACCGACCTGCGGGCATTCCAGAAAGCCGAAGAGCTGCGGCAGGATGGTGTCCAGCGCGCCGCCGGCCCGTTTCTTCCGGTCGTCCGGCGTCGCGGTCAGGGAGCCCAGCCGGTTCACGTAGATCAGGTAGAACTGATAATAGTCGGCGAACTCCTGCACGGTGCGCGCCTGATCCACCGCGAAGGCGGCCGCCTCCTTCTGAAGCTCGGGGTTGGCCGTTCCCTGGCTTTCCTTGCGGTAGAGCAGCTCCTGCACCGCCAGCTGCTCGTCGAAGCCCATGAACTGGAAGACCGGAGCCCCGGAGACTCCCAGACCGGCGAGGAAGGACGCGCCGGCGGCGAAGTCGTCCTGCGTCAGAAGATTGTGGTCGGCGAGGATGCGCTTGACCTGGGCCGACACCGTGGCGCTGGTATCGCCGGATTCGGCGTCGGCCAGCGTGCGCAGGCTGTCCACCCCCAGCGTCATCAGCTTCACCGGGCTGACCATCAGCTTCAGATTGGGCAGCAGGGCCAGCCGCGTCGCGTGAAGACCCTGCTGGACCTGCTCCACGAGCGCGCTCTCGTCCGGGAAATCGTAGCGCGGACCGGCGTTGCTGATGGCCCAGTCGAGCCACTCCGACCCGCCATCGATGAAGGCGAGCGCAAGCCGCCCCAGGTCGGTGAGCCCGGCGCGGTTCTGGATCATCTTGTTGGCGACAGAGACGGTCATGGTGGGGACACCTGCGTAAGGGTCAGCTCGACGGGAAGCTATTCAGGACCGTGGAGGCCGCGGTACCGATGCTGGTGAAGTCGTTGGCGGCGCTCGTCATCATTCCCTGCGCCTGGGTCAGGGCGGTGACGTATTTCGGGTCGCCCGTCGCCAGAAGCTGCGCCATCGCGACGCCGATCGCCGTGGTGGCGATGGTCGAGACGTTGCGCAGCGTGTCCGTCGCGTCCTGCACGGCCATGGCCGTGGACTGGGCGACCGCCTGATAGGCTTTCCCCGCGCCGCTGGTGGTGACGACCTGCTGGCTCATGGTCGCCGTCTGCGTCTGGTTTATGACGTCAATGATCTGCGCATTGACCTTCGTGGGCTCCGACATGAAGGCTCCTTGCTCGTTGTGGCCTGGACGGCCGGCCGCTGGGGGATGGGCGCGGGGTCAATCACGACCCGCCGCTGACGGTGCTGTTCCCGGTGCCACCGGTGACGGTGCCGTTCCCGGTTCCGCCGGTGACAGTGCTGTTCCCGGTGCCCCCGGCGACGGAGCTGTTCCCGGTGCCGCCGGTGACGGTGCCGTTCCCGGTTCCGCCTGCGACGGTGCTGTTTCCAGCGCCGCCGGTGACCGTGGGGGGCAGGGTGGTGAGCGAGGTCGTCAGGAGCGGGGTCAGCGGCTGCAGGGGGGACGCGTTGCCGCCGGAGGTGGATGAGCCCGAGG
>NZ_WHOR01000001.1:0-100233 GCF_013340925.1 Azospirillum formosense | reverse complement strand
TCCAGATTGGCGGTCACCGCCGCTGCGGCCTCGAAATCGTCCTTCAGGTCCAGATCGTCCCAGCGGTGGATGGTCACGCCGAAGCGCGCCTCCGCCGCGGCAATTTCCTCGGCGCAATCCCCGTATTGCAGGTTGACGAACACCACTCCCGGCAGCGCGAACAGGGGGCCCCATTGGTCCAGCGTGGTGTAGGCGCCCTTGTGCTCGGGCGTGGCCAGTTGGCTGCGCCATCCGATCCCGACCTTCAGGCCCGGCCCCAGCGCATCCAGCCGGTCCCGCCACAGCGCGGTTCGGGCCGGATCGGGCTTCAGCCAGGGGGTGAACTGGTCGAAGGAGGCGAGCGTTCCCCGCAGCAGGCCGGGCAGGCTGCCCGCCGGAACCTGAAGGTCGAAATCGGGGGGAACCACCGTCTCCCGCCCTTCGGAGTCCAGCGTCTCCGCCCGCACCGTCGCGCGCGGGAAGGACCGGGCGAACAGGCTGACCAGCCGCGGGTCGGTCTCGATGGTCACCGGCCCGCCGCCCCAGGCGATCACGTCGCCGTAGCAGGAGGCGAACAGGATTTCGTCGCCCACCCCCTGCTCCCGCCAGACCAGCAGGCGGCGCCGGCGCAACCCCTCGCCCCGCCACCGCGGCGCATCGATCCGCCGGTCGGGAAGAACCCGGCCGGCGGCGAAGCGCCGTTCGTAGCCCTCCCAGCCGCGCTCCAGCCGTCCGTGCAGGAGGGCGATGACGGCGAGGTTGTCGCTGGCGCTGGCAAGGTCCGGATCGTGGGCCAGAGCCTCTTCGTAGCAGGCTTCCGCCTTGGTGAACTGGCCCTGCGCCCGCAGCGCGTTGCCGAGGTTGTGGATGGCTTCGACGGCGTGCGGGTTCCGGCTGAGCACCCTGCGGAAGCACTGTTCGGCCTGCGCGGGGCGCCCCAGCTTCAGAAGAACGCTGCCCAGTTCGTTCAGCGTCACCGGGTTGTCGGGGGCGCGTTTCAGCGCCTCGCGGTAGGCGATCTCCGCGCCCTCATAGGAGCCCTTGCGTTGCAGGGCCGTGCCCAGATTGTGGTGGACCTTCGCGTCGTCGGGACGCAGCCGCAGTGCGGCACGGGCTTGGGTCAGCGCCTCGTCCAACCGCCCGGCGGCGCTCAGCGCGTCGCTGAGATTGGTGTGGGCCTCGACCATAGCGGGGGCCAGCACCGCGGCGCGGGCGAAGGCGCGCAGGGCGTCGGCACGGCGGTTCTGGTCGCGCAATGCGTTGCCGAGATTGTACCAAGCCTTGGCGTAACCCGGCTCAAGCTCCACCGCCGCGGTGAAGGCCAGCGCCGCCAGACCCGGCAGCGCCTGCGCCTGGAAGGCGTTGCCCAGATTGTGGCGCGGCCGGGCCGCCAGCGGGTTCAGCGCGACGGCCATGCGGTGTGCGTCCGCCGCCTCGGCGTGACGGTCCAGAGCGGCGAGTGCGCTTCCCAGATTGTCGTGGTAGTCGGCGACGCCGCCGGCTTGCCGGATGGCCTCTTCGATCAGCTCCACGGCGGGGCCGGGATGCCCGGCCTGGAGCGCCAGCACACCCAGCAGGTGCAGCGCATCGGAGTGGCTCGGGTGGGCCGCGAGCACGGTGCGGTAGTCGCGCTCCGCATCGGCCAGCCGCCCCGCCCGATGGTGGGCGACGGCGCGGCCGAGCCGGGCGGCGAGGTCGTCGGGTGTCGTCGGCGAATCCTGGTCGGGGGACTGGTTCATGAGGTTCGCCTTTTCCGTCTGCCCGATCCGGGACCTGTGTCGCAGGGGCTTGCGCCGGTCTGTTGCCGGAAGGGAGTGCCATGTTCCCCCGTTCCCGGTAAAGATGCTGTTAGCCCATGCCCCATTCAGGAGTTGTTCCGTGTCAGAGCCGAGCGATCCGCCCCGTTCTCCGTCGCCGCGTCCGAGCCTGCTCGCCCGTGGCGTGGGGCGGCTGGGCGGCTTGGCCGCTCAGGCCATGCGCCTCTACACCAAGGCCAACGCCCTGGCCGCGGACGGGCTGGCCGCGGAGGCGGAGGCCGCCTACCGCCGCACTCTGGGACTGAACCCGCGCTTCGCGGAGGCGCACAACAACCTCGGCAATGTCCTGCGCGCCCTGGACCGTGCGGAAGAGGCGGTGGCGGCCTACCGCGAGGCGCTGGCCTGTGGCCTAGACCACCCGCTGGTCCACTACAATCTGGCCTCGGCCCTGAAGGCGGCGGGCGATGCTGTGCCGGCGGAGCGGCATTTCCGGCGGGCGCTGGTCGAGGAACCAACCTATGCGGAAGCCTTCAACAACTTCGCCAACCTGCTGCGCGACGGCGACCGGCTGGCCGAGTCCGCCACCGCCTACCGCCGCGCGCTGGCCCTGCGGCCCGGCTGGGACGAAGCGCACGACAACCTGTCCGGTGCCCTCTACCTGCTTCACGAGGACGGGCGGCACGAGGAAGCGGCATGGTTTGCCCGGCTGTGGCTGCGCGACCATCCAGACCATCCGGTGGCCCGCCACATCGGCGCGGCCATCGCCGGGCTGGATGCCGGCGAACGGGCGTCCGACGCCTATGTGCGGCAGGTGTTCGACCTGTTCGCCGGGGAGTTCGACGACAAGCTGCTCGGCGAGTTGGACTACCGCGCGCCGACGCTGCTTGCGGAGGCGTTGACCGAGACGGAAGCCATGCAGGACTCAAGCCTGGACGTGCTGGATGCCGGTTGTGGCACCGGCCTGTGCGGCCCCTTCCTGCGCGGCCCGGCGCGGCGTCTGGTCGGAGTGGACCTGTCGCCGGGCATGCTGGAGCGCGCCGCCGCCCGCGGCGTTTACGACGCGCTGGAGGAGGCGGAACTCAGTGCCTTCCTGGGGGAACGCCCGGCAGCGTTCGACCTGATCGTGGCGGCCGACGTGCTGTGCTACTTCGGGGCGTTGAACGGTGTGATGGCGCAGGCTGCCGCGGCGTTGCGTCCCGGCGGGCGGCTGGCCTTCACGGTGGAGCGGCTGGAGGAGGGCGGTGCGCCCTGGCGGGTCAATCCGCATGGCCGCTACGCCCACACCGAGAGCCATGTGCGGGATGGCCTTGCCATGGCGGGGCTGTCCCTCCTGCGCCTCGCCCCGGACACCCTGCGCCATGAGAGCGGCGCGCCGGTGGGCGGGCTGGTGGTGCTGGCGACGCGGCCCTGACGAGGCCTCAGTCGAGCATCGGCAGGCCGGTCTCGATCCGCACCAGGGCGGCGAGCAGCGGAGCGCCGATGTCGCGGCGGACGAAGTTGCTCGCCCGGTCCGCGGCGTTGAGCGAGCCCTGGAAGCTCTTGCGCCAGCGGTCGTCGCCGTACATCACCTTTTCCGCCTTGGCCTTCTGGGCGAGCAGGCCGGGCCGGCGGCCGGCGGAATCGTCCACCAGACGGTTCAGCCGCTTCATCAGCTCGTTGGCGCTGGTCGGGTCACCGCGCTTCAGCGCCGCCTCGATCAGCTCGGCCAGGGCCTCGCCGCGGATGTCGAGGTCCTGCACCTGCTCGGCGTAGGACAGCGCCACCGAGGCGTCGGAACGGCGGGCGATGCGGCCCAGCACCGCCGGGATCGTCCAGGGATTCTCGTCCTGCACGGTGCGCAGCAGGCCCAGCGCCAGATTGGTGTCGCCCAGCTCCGACGCGGCGACCGCCAGCTCCGGCGGGCAGCAGTCGGTCTTTGTCTCGCGGAACTTGGAGAACTGCGTCTCCACCGTGTTCAGGAACAGGGTGCGGGCTGCCCCCTCCTTGCCGGCGCGCAGCAGAGTCTGGGCGACCAGCCCCAGCTCCCAGCTGCAGTTGCGGGCGGTGGCGTAGGCCTTGGCCTCCTCGGCGAGCTGCCCGGCCAGCCCCATGTCACCGCGCCACGCTGCCGCCTTGGCGATGTCGGCGAGGTTGTAGATGCGCGTCGAGCATTCCGGGATCTGCCGGGTGATGTCGAGCGCGAGCTGGTTCTGCCCCATCAGGGCGAGCGCGCGGGCGACGAACAGATCCTGGCCGGCCCCGTCGGACGCCGCGCCACGCCGCACCGCGCTGACGAAGGGGGCAATGATCTCCTTGGCCCGCGCGGTGTCGCCGATGGTGTTGTAGGCGACGGCCAGCGACAGCCAGTCCCAGCGGGCGGCGGTGATCGGCGTCTCCACCGGAGGCAGCATCTCCGCCACCCGGTGCAGGAAGCACAGCGAGGTCATCGGCTCGTTGCACACCAGCGAGCGCATGCGCGAGCGGAACTCGAAGAAGTCGAAGTCGCCGACGAACTGGTTGGTGACGAGTTGGACGGCCAGCGCGCTGTCCGGATACTTGACGACGATTTCATTGAGAAGCCGATCCGCCTCCTTCAGGAAGCGGCTCTCCTCGGCGATGTCGTAGGTGCTGTCCGCCTGCCGGATCATCTGCATCGCCTGGACGAACAAGCGGTTGGCCGGACCCTGGTCGGGTTGCGGCTGCTGCGCCGCCGCCGGGGTGCCGGCGCCTCCCGCCGCCACGGTGAACGCCGCCAGCGCCACGAGCAGGCTCATGGCGGCGGAGGCGGCAAGACGGCGGGCGAGGGCGGGCAGGATGGCCATGGCGGTGCGGAAACCCTGGTGCGCTAGAGGACGCGGGCGTAATTGACGACACGCTGGACGTTCGGCAGCGTGCGGGCGTGCTCGATCACGCGGTCAAGCTCGCCCTGGTGGGTGGCCAGACCCATGAGATAGACGACGCCGTTGACGGTATCGATGCTGAAATTCTGGCTATGAATTTGTGAATCGAAGGTCAGCTTGGTGCGCAGCTGCGTGGTGATCCAGGTGTCGCGGGCGCTGTCCATGATGCCCGAGTCGGTGTCCACCTGGATCTCGTTGATGACTTCCTTGACCCCTTCCACCTGCCAGCACAGGCGCACGGCGTCGAGGCGCATCTGGGCGTCGGTGGCTCGGCCGGTCAGCAGCACGCGGCCCTGATCGACGGTCAGGCCGATGCGGCTGTGCATGTCAAGCGAATGCTGGAACCACAGATGGTTGATGCGGGCCTTGATCTCGGTGTCCGAGGCGAAGCCGGACAGGCCCCGATGCTCGCTGGCCGCGACCACGGCGGTGCCCCCGGCGGCGCCCAGCACGACGGGCGCGCAGCCAGACGCAAGACCCGCGACAGCGGCCATCCCGACCAGCGCCCAAAGGCGGCCAAACCCCGACACGCTCTGCCTCCGATCCCCGGCCCGCCGAAAGAACGGGCGGGCGGAAAAAGTCATGCCGCAGGTGCGTTGGCAATGGGGAATCTTGGGGGTGTCAGGCTTCATCGTGGTTTTGTCCCAGGGTGATGCACGAATGTTTCACTCGCTGCGAGCGCGAAGGAATCCGGGCTAGGCGAAGGGCGCGCGCGTCACCAGCCCGGCGATTTCGCGCGCGAGAACGCGGGCGATCTTCTGCCGCGCCTTTGAGTCGCGCAGGATCGCCTCGTCCTTCGGATTCGACAGGAAGCCGGTCTCCAGCAGGACGGATGGAATGTCCGGCGCCTTGAGCACCGCGAAGTTGGCCGAGCGCATCGGGTTGTCCAGCAGCAGCATGTCCTTTCCCGCCCCCTTCACGATCGCGTGCCGGGCCACCAGTGCCGCGTGCTTGGTGTGGCGCGCCGTCAGGTCGAGCAGGATTTCCTTCACCGCCTTCTTGGCGTCCTTCACGTCGACGCCGCCCAGCCGGTCCACCGCGTTCTCCTTGTGCGCCAGCGCCGCCGCGAAGGAGTCGGAGCTTTTCTCGGACAGGGTGTAGGCGGACAGGCCGCGGGCCTCGCGGTTGGGCGCGCTGTCGGCGTGGATGGACACGAACAGGTCGGCCCGCGCCCCGCGCGCGGCGTCCACCCGCTCGCCCAGCGCCAGGAAGCGGTCGCCGTCGCGGGTCAGGGTCACCCCCAGCTTGTGCTGGCGCGACAGGATGCGCCCGACCTCCTGCGCGATGTGCAGGGTGATGTCCTTTTCCCGGGTGCCGCGCGCGCCGATGGCCCCCGGGTCGATGCCGCCGTGGCCCGGGTCGAGCACCACCATGCGCGGCCGCGCCGCCGGGCGGGCCTTGGTCTGGGCGCCCGCGGCGTGCGGGAGCAGCAAGGCGCCGGCCCCGGCGAGGGGGAGGGTCAGCGCCAGCTGGAGAAGACGTCTGCGTTCCATTCGCCCCTGATTCCGCAAGGAGTTGGGGCCGCCGAAACCAAAAGTCCTGAGCGCGATCGGAAAGGCGGCGTCCGGCCCGAACAGGCCTGAGGTTGAGCCCAAGGTGTGAGCGTTAACCAATGGGGACGCGCAAAAGGGTTGTCAAGGCCGGCCGGGTTAGCACCGCCAATTGTCGCGGCCACGCCGTCATGGAGGGCGTCGCCACCCTATGAAGATTCGACTCTTTCCAAGAATTCCTTGATGATGATGGCCGAAAGCGCTAAAATTTTAGAAATAAGCTCGGGAGGTGGCGATGTTGAGGAAAGCCTTGTTCAACATCATCCGGCAGGAGCAGCGCGAGGTCGAAGACGAACTCGAAAAGGAAGAGCGCCGCACGGCTCCCGACGTCGGCCGGGTGGTTGCGTTGCAGCGCGAGGTCACCGACCTGCGCCGCGAACTTGAGCATTACCGCGACGTTTGATTGACTGAATACGAACGGTTCTGTCCGCAAGCCCCTTTCCCGCAATGGCGGGGAAGGGGCTTTTTGTATTCGTGCGCGCGTTTCGTCGCTTGTGGAGATGCACCATTGTCGTGCTGCATTGCAGCATAATTTTGCTTATTTCATGTGCAGTGAGAGGGGCGTGTTCTGGGCTTTGTGCAGAAATTAATCATCGCGCCTCGCAGGATCGTGGAATGCGTTGACCCAAAGCAATGGTGAGTCCACGGGCGGAGGGCAGACTTTCGGGGTAGCCTGTTTGTCACAGGGGCGATTCATCCCATCCGGCCAAGCACATGAACGGACCGGGACGGCGGGCTGCGGGGTTGGGTGGGACCGACGACGTATCGCTGGCACGCCGGTTGCGGAGTGTCGGCCCGAACGCTCCCTGCTCCCTGGATGGAGGGCTGCCCGATGTCGGACGCTGTTTCGGACGCCATGGCCGAAGACGCTCAGAACGTTCCCGTACATTCCCTCGTGCCCACCGTGCGCCGCCGTCGTGGCGGCCAGTTGACCGCCGGCCTGTCGCTGGTGTCGCAACGCTACCTGCTGCTTCTGCGCTTCGCGGTCGTCAACGCCGCCGGCTTCACCCTTCTCGCCGCCGCCTGGGCGGAAGGGCTGATCGATCCCATCGTCGCCACCGACAGCACGCATCTGTGCCTGCTGATCTTCCTGGTCTTCCTGGCCGGGCTGGGGCTGTCGGCGCAGCGCATCCTGCGCACCAGCCGCGAACTGAACCGCGCCAAGGAGTTCGACCCCTCCGTCCCGTCGCGCGCCGCGCGCTACTTGGCGGAGGTGCGCGGGCGGGATTCCGGCGCGCGGTCGATCGCCGCATCCACCCTGAAATTCAAGCTGTCGGCGCGCATCGGCACGGTGCGGCAGGTTTCTTCGACGCTGGTGATCCTCGGGCTGATCGGCACGGTCATCGGCTTCATCATGGCCCTGTCGGGCGTCGACCCGGAGAAGGCCGGCGACGTCGCCGCCATCGGCCCGATGGTGTCGAAGCTGATCGAGGGCATGGCGGTCGCGCTCTACACCACGCTGGTCGGCGGCGTCCTGAACATCTGGCTGAACGTCAACATCGGCCTGCTGTCCGGCGCCACGGTGAACCTGATCACCGAAATCGTCGCCGTGGGGGAACGCCATGCAGGCCCTTGACCAGTTCGAGGAGGACGACGCCGGCACCGTCTTCCGCGACGTCATCACGCTGGCGCTCTGCGGCTTCGTGGCGGTGGTCATCCTGCTGCTTCCCCACATCCGGCCGGAGGCCAAGCAGGCCGACACGGTGGGTGTCGCCGCCCCCGGCAACGTCATGGTCGAAGCCCGCTGGCCGGACGAGTTGGACGCCGACGTCGATCTGTGGGTGGAAGCGCCGGGCGACGTGCCGGTCGGCTATTCCAACAAGTCCGGCGTGATCTTCAACCTGCTGCGCGACGATCTCGGCCGGAACGCCGACCCGACGAAGCTGAACTACGAGGCCAGCTACAGCCGCGGCATCCCGCCCGGCGAATACGCCGTGAACCTGCACCTTTACCGCAACAAGGCGACGGTCTTCCCGGTCCCGGTCACCGTGGTGGTCAGCGCCAAGCGGCCGGATGGCGACAACGCCCGCCAGCTCCTCGCCACCACCGTCCAGCTGGACCGGGAGGGTCAGGAACTGACCGTCTTCCGCTTCAAGCTGACGGAGTCCGGCGAATTGGTCGGCGACAGCGTGCACAGCCTTTACAAGCCCCTGCGCAGCGGGAGGAAATCATGACCCAACTGCTCGACTTCCAGGTCGCCGCGGTCGCGCTGGCCGCCACGCTCGCCACCATCGCCATCTGGGCGCCGCGCCGGCTGTGGGTGAAGGTGTCGGCGGTCGCCGTCTCCATCGGCTTCATGCCCGTCGCCTATGTCGGCATGGCCGATCTGCTGAGCAAGCCGAAGCCGGTCCGCATGGAATGGGCGCAGAGCGCCACCGCCCAGGCCACCATTCTGGGCGCCCAGATCAAGGAGGGGCAGGGGATCTACCTGTGGCTCCAGCTGGAGGGCGGGGCCGAGCCGCGCTACTACAAGCTGGCCTGGGACCAGAAGCTGGCCGAACAGCTCCAGCAGGCCATGCGCGAGGCGGAAAGGAACCGGTCCGGCATGGCCATGACGCTGCCCTTCGAAAATACGCTGGATCCCGACAAGCCGAAATTCTACGCCCTGCCGCAGCCCCAGCTTCCCGAGAAGAACGGCGAGGAGGGCGCGCCAGGGCCGATGGTCTACCGCCACCCCGGCATGGACGCCTGACGCGCTGGTCGCGACCGGATCGTGAAGCTGCTGGGGACGGGGCTTCTCATCCCAGCTTCACGTATCCCCGCTCGATCACCCGTTCCGCAGCCTCGAAGACCGCCTGCATCTCCTCGTAGGCGCGGCGGACGCGGGCCAGTTCCTCGATGGCGGCGGCGTTGGGGTGCCGGTGATCCGCCACCTTAAGCCCGGCGCGCAGATAGTCGGCCCGCAGCTCCGCCACCCGAACGGCCATGCGCAGGAAGGAGGTCTGGTCGAGGTTGGGCAGCTCGCGCCCCATCACCTCGCAGTTCGCCTCCAGCACCGCCGCCTCCATGTTCTCCAGGAAGTGCATGATCCGGTGCCGCGACGTGCTTTCCGCCGCTTCCGGAGTCAGCAGCTTGTCAACCTTGCCCTTGGCGTATTCGCCGATGATCTTGCCGCCCATGCCCATGGCTCGCCTCCGCATCGGCACAATGCCGAAACGGTGCATTGTCGCATGGGAATCCTTACCAAATGCTGCCGGAAGGGCGTTCCGGTATTCCGACATTGCACGATGCATCCCGCGGATGATCGTGCTAGGGAATTCGCCCTTGAATCCAGGTCGCAACGGTAGGCGCGCATGTCCGGCACCGCTTCTGAATACATCCTCACCGTCTCGTGCCCCGATGCCGTGGGCATCGTCTACGCCGTATCGGGATTCCTGGCCGAGCGGTCGTGCAACATCATCGACAGCGCGCAGTTCGGCGACCGCGGGACCAATCTGTTCTTCCTGCGCATTCATTTCTCGGCCGCCGCTGCGGGTCCATCGCAGGAGGAGTTGCAGGCGGCCTTCGCCGAGCAGGTTGCCGAACGCTTCGGCATGACCTGGAAGCTGCACGACGCCGGGCGGCGCCAAAGGGTGCTGATCATGGTGTCGAAGTTCGGGCACTGCCTGAACGACCTGCTGTACCGTTATCGCACCGGCTATCTGCCGATCGAGATCCCGGCGATCGTCTCCAACCACCGTGACTTCTACCAGCTCGCGGCGTGGCACAACATTCCCTTCCATTACCTGCCGGTGACCAACGACAGCAAGGCCCAGCAGGAGGCCCGGCTGCTGGAGATCGCGGAACAGGAAAAGATCGATCTGGTCGTGCTCGCCCGCTACATGCAGGTGCTGTCCCCGGCCCTGTGCGAACGGATGGCCGGGCGGGTCATCAACATCCACCATTCCTTCCTGCCCAGCTTCAAGGGCGCCAAGCCGTACCACCAGGCGCACGCCCGCGGCGTGAAGCTGATCGGCGCCACCGCCCACTACGTCACCTCGAACCTGGACGAGGGGCCGATCATCGAACAGGAGGCGGAGCGCGTCGACCACACGATGACGCCCGACGACCTGGTGGCCATCGGGCGCGACATCGAGAACATCGTGCTGGCTCGGGCGGTCCGCTATCACGTCGAACACCGCGTCCTGCTGAACGGCGGACGCACCGTCGTCTTCAAGTAACGGTTGTTGCCTCCCAGCCGTCCGCGGAACCTCAATGCTTCATGGCGAGCGAGGCTTCCTCGGGGTGGGGGGTGAAGACGGCGCGGGTGATCGCCTGTTCGATCTGCTCGCGGGTGAAGGGCTTGGGGATCACCGGGCCCAGATGCTCCAGTCCCTGCTTGGCCAGCTCGTTGGGGAAGGCGGTGACGAAGATCACCGGCAGGAAGCGTTGGCGGCGGAGTTCCCGCGCCACCTCGATTCCGTTGTCGCCCTCGGCCAGACGGATGTCCATCAGCGCCAGCGTCGGCGCATGGCGGGAGGCCAGCGTCAGCGCCTCGTCCATGGTGGCGGCGTTGCCGCAGACGGTATGGCCCATGCCGCGCACGGTCTCCGCCAGATCGAAGGCGATGATGGCGTCGTCCTCGACGATCAGGATCGTCGCCGTCAGCTTTGTCCGCACCCGCTCGCGGGCGAAGTTCAGCCGCTCCACCGCGTCCTCCGGGGCGATCCCCAGCACGGTGGCCGCGTCGGCGACCGGCAGATCCTCCAGATTGACGAGCAGGTAGAGGCGGCGATCCATCTCGTCCAGGCTGTGCAGCGCAGCTTCGACCGGATGGGCGCCCGAGGCACCGGCGCGGGCACCGGAGCTGTCCTGCAATTGATTCAGATACCGGTAGAGGGAGCCGCGCGACAGGTCCACCGCCGCCGACCCTCCCGGCCCGTCCAGGTACCATTCCAGAGTGCGCGTCACCAGGGCATCCCCCTGCGTCGACGTGCCGGTCAAGGCCCGCGCATAGCGTCGTAGATAAGGCAGATGTTCCATCAGGTGGCGGGTGTTCTGATCCATGACGTTTTCCCCGTACCTCCAGCCAGTGCGGACCGCCGAAGGGCGCTGGCTTGCCTGCCGCGTTTCCCGGACTTTGCCGAATGTTCCCGTCCGATCGCTTACAAAGTTAAGTTCATATGGCGCAGTTCGCGCCGTATCGGGAGTGACGACGAAAGGGTTATTCGGGATAGCTTGATCGGATTAAATCTTATCGCCGGACGGGTGGCGTCATACCTCGTCCGCTTGGGCTCAAGGGCTTTTCGGGCGGACCGCCCCCGTTCTGCTCGCTGCACTTGCGAGGGACGTGGAACAATTGGCAAAGGACGGTTGTTGGGTTCGCCAATGGTGTGATTCCTCCCTGAACCGCCAGTCACTGCCGCCGCAGCGCCTGTCCCAGCGGGGACGCGCCGGCGGCGTTTTTTTGCACGGCATCGAAAAAAAGCGCGCTGGTGGGCTTGCGCCGGGATGAGTGCGATATTACTGACTGTCCCCGGCGTCGCGCACCGGTGGCGGAACGGCTTGGAAACCGTCCGGCACCCCCTCGCCAGACCCGAGCCTGTCGAACCGCGTATGCCAGGGCCGCGTATGCCAGGGCCGCGCATGCCAGAGTCGCGTATGACCGAACCAGATTTCGACCCGGCAGACTCCGATCGGCCCGATTCCGATCCGCCGGTGACCGATGGCATGGCGCCGGACGAACTGGCGGACTTCCATGCGTGGCGGCAGCGGGTGGTCGGCACCAACATTTCCGACAAGACCCTGCTGGCGACCGATTATCTCAATCACTTCAACGAAATCGTGATGCTGATCGAGATGATTCCCGACATGCCGGACATGCTGGAGGAATGCCTGATCTGGCAGCCCAAGAGCTACCAGGAGCATTTCCGCGACAGCGGTTTTTCGGACAAGGATCTGGCCATCGAGGCGTACGGCCACGTCCCCGCCAAGTTCAAGAGGCCGTTCGAGGACACCATCGCCCAGGCGCATCAGGTGGTCCGCCACACGCTGGAGCGCGTGTCCATCGACATCCAGGACGGGGCGAGCGACAAGCTGCGGCTGGACTGCCAGACCTCCGTCGCGATGATCCACCGAATCATCCAGGTCGCCAACGGCATCATCCACGGCACCGCCCACGTCATGGAGCAGGCCGAGATCGACCTGTATCTGAGCGCGGAGTAGGCCGCGTCGCGCACGGGACGAAAGCGCCCGATCCCTGCGCAGATGATTATTGCTTGTGCACCAAGCATTCTTTCCTTGCATGGCTCAAAGGCCGAGCGTCCAACTACAGTAAGCCTTCGAACGAAGAAGAGGCGACGCTGCGGCGGATGCCTCCCACCGGGAGTGGAGACAGACCGTGAAGGGACCCGCCACCGCAGCGGCCGAGGCGTCGGCCGGGGCGCAGGGGGACGTGTCGGTCGATGTGGAGGCTGCGGCTGACCTTGCCGCCTCCCCGGAGATGCGCCTCTGGTTGCGTCTTTCGGCGTGCGCCGTTCTGATCGGCGCCCGGCTGCGCAGCCGTCTGCGCGACGAATTCAGCACCACCCAGCCGCGTTTCGACCTGCTGTGTCTGCTCGACCGCCAACCGGAAGGGCTGACCATGGGAGAACTGTCGAAGCGCATGATGGTCACCAACGGAAACGTCACCGGCATTGTAGAACGGCTGACCACGGACGGGCTGGTCACGCGCGCCGCGGCCTCGAACGACCGGCGCATGCAGTTCGTCCGGATCACTCCCGAAGGCAGTGCGTTGGCACAGGCCATCGCGGCGGCGCAACGCCGCTGGCTGGCCGAATTGACGGCGGGATTGCCCCATGGCGACGTGGTCCAGTTGATGGGGCTGTTGGGAAAGCTCAAGAACACGGTGCGTGGTGGAGGCGTGAGGAGATGATCCGGTCCGGTCATATCGACAGTTTCACCCGCGACCGGCTGCCGCGGCCGGAGCAGATGCCTGATTTTTCCTATGACCGGCCCGAACTCACCTATCCCGAGCGTCTGAACGCGGCTGCCGCCCTGCTGGATGTCTGGCGGGAGCGCGGCTGGGACGAACGCCCCTGCGTCATCGGAAACGGCGACGTCTGGAGCTATGGCCGCTTCCGCGACACGGTGGACCGCATTGCGCGCCTCCTGACCGAGCGGTTCGGCATCGTTCCCGGCAACCGGGTGCTGGTGCGCGGGACCAACACGCCGATGCTCGCCGCCTGCTGGCTGGCGGTGCTGAAGGCCGGCGCGGTGGTGGTGCCGACCATGCCGCTGCTGCGCGCGGCGGAACTGGAAAGCATCATCGAGCGCGCCGCCGTCTCGCTGGCGTTGTGCGACGCGCGCTTCGCCAAGGATCTCAACGCGGCGGCGGAATCGATGGGTGGGGGGATGCCCGTCGTGACCTTCAACGGCGGCGACCTGGAAGGGCGGCTGGAGGAAACAGACGCCGGCTTTGCCGCTGTGGACACCGCGGCCGACGACGTGGCGCTGATCGCCTTCACCTCCGGCACCACCGGCAAGCCCAAGGCGACCGCCCACTTCCACCGGGACCTTCTGGCGGTCGCCGACCTGTCGCCGCAATCGCTGCTGAAGACCGGCGGCGACGATGTGTTCTGCGGAACGCCGTCGCTCGCCTTCGCCTATGGGCAGGGAGGAATGCTCCTGTTCCCGTTGCGGGTGGGGGCGTCGGTCGTGCTGCTGGACCGGGCCACGCCGGAACGGCTGTTGGAGGTGACCGCGAAGCACAAGGCGACGGTGATGTTCACCGTGCCGACCGTCTACCGCGCCATGACGGCGCGGATCGAGGAGGACCCGGCCCTGGCCGAGGGGCTGCGCACGCTGCGCGCCTGCGTCTCGGCGGGGGAGCCGCTGCCCGCCACCACCCTGGAGGGCTGGCAGGCGGTGACGGGGATGGAGATCCTCGACAGCTTCGGCACCACGGAGATGCTGAACGCCGTCCTTCATTCGCCGCCCGGCGCCGTGCGGCCCGGCGCCACCGGGACGGTGGTTCCGGGATACGAGGCCCGCGTGGTCGACGACAGCCTGACCCCGCTGCCCCCCGGCCAGATCGGGCGGCTGGCCGTGCGCGGCCCGACCGGCTGCATCTATCTGGACGATCCACGCCAGGAGAATTACGTGCAGGGCGGCTGGAACCTGACCGGCGACGCCTTCCGCATGGATGAGGACGGCTATTTCTGGTATCACGCGCGGACCGACGACCTGATCGTCTCCGCGGGCTACAAGATTTCCGGCCTGGAGGTGGAGGACGTCCTGCTCGGCCACGAGGCGGTGGAGGAGTGCGCGGTGATCGCCGCACCCGATCCGTTGCGCGGCTCCATTCCCAAGGCCTTCATCGTCACCCGCGACGGCGTGCGGCCCAGCGACGATCTGGCGGAGCGCCTGCAATGCTACGTCAAGGACCGGATCGCCCCCTACAAGTACCCTCGCGCGGTGGAGTTCATGGAGCAGTTGCCGCGGACGGAAACGGGCAAGATCCAGCGCTACAAGCTGCGGCAGAGGGAATGGGTCGAGAACGAGGATTGACCACGGGCCGGTCGGCGCACGCACCGCTGGTGCAGTTTCTGCTCTTCGTGGTGGTTGGCTGCGCCGCGGCGGTCGGCCATTACGGCGTGCTGATCGTCCTGTCGGAGCTGGCGGCGGCCCCGCCGGTCCTGGCCTCGGCGGCGGGATTTCTCGTCGGCGGGGTCATCAGCTACCTGCTGAACTACGGCCATGTCTTCCGCAGCGAGCAGGAGCACCTGCCCACCGCCACGAAGTTCGTGGCCGTCGCGGCGGTGGGGCTGTGCGTGAACAGCGCCATCATGTGGGGCTTGGCGCAGCGGCTGGGCCTGCATTACCTGCCGGCCCAGCTCACCGCCACGGCGCTGGTGATGCTGTGGAGCTTCGGCGCGAACCGCTATTGGACCTTCAAGGCCGGATCGCCCGCCGGGTGAGCCCCCAACGGTTGGGCGTGGGGGCGGGCGACGAAGGAATGGCGGTGCGGCGTCGGTCCGATGTTCTTCGCCAGACGATCGCCCCGCAACCCGGCGGCGGATAGCCGGGCCTGCAACTCCGCCGGCGTGTAGGTGGAGAAGCCGGCCTCGCGCCGGATGCGGCGGTAGTCGGACAGGGCCATGCGCCCCAGCCCCATCAGCGCCGCCATCAGGAAGCCGTGCCGGTGCGCCATGCTGAGCTGGCTGGCGATGTCGCGCAGCATCGGCGTGTCGGGCTCCACCACGTCGGCGATCAGGATGCGCCCCCGCGCGCCGATCATGTGGCGCCAGCGGTGAAGGACGCCCTCCAGCTCCTCGCGCGGGATGTATTGCAGCACGGAGACGGCCAGCACCAGATCGACGCTGCCCGTCGGCAGGGTGGCGAGATCGTCGTCGTCGAGAACCCGGATTCCCGGATGGCCGGACAGCCGGTCGCGCAGGCGTCGCCGCACCGCGGGGGCGGCGTCGTAGAGCCAGACGTTCCGGCAGCGCTTGGCCATGGCCTCCGCCGCCAGCGCGTCGCCGCAGCCGAAATCCAGGACGGTCCCCCCCTCCGGAAGATGGGCGTCGAGGTCGTTCTGCAGGCAGGCGAAATGCGCTTCCAAATTGCGCTGGTTCGCGTAGATGGCGTTGGGCCGGTTCCAGAAATCGACCCAGCCGCTGGAACCCTGGCCGCCCGGTGGCCCGGACGACGTTCCGTTGTCGTGCATGTCCCGCATCCCCTTTTGTGGGTCGTTTCTTGCCGAGGGGATGTTGTTGTTCGTCTCCCCGATGTGAAGAGCCCCCTCGATCCGACCGTGTCGTAATGATGGTAGGGGCGAACAATCGCAGCGGTCAAGAATGACCGGCGGGACTATGCCGCCGGAGGGGGCGGAAACGCGGGGGGTATGTCAGGGCGCCGGGAACCCGGCGAAGCGGACGAGCCGGACGTTCCGCTCGGCGAGCAGGGCGGCGAAGGCCGGGCTTCTCAGATAATCGTGCTCCACCTTGCGCTGTTCCACCAGCGGGTCGGCGCGGCGCAGGGCTTCGTCCGGGATGCCGGGATGGACCATCACCAGCAGCCGCCCGGCGGGACGGTCGAGAAAGCGTGCCATCAGCTCCGGGAAGGGCTGGCGTCCGGAGAAGTCGTAGACACCGGCGAAGCGGTCGTTGGCGGGAATGCCGCGCGCCCGCGCCAGCCGCGCCAGCCCGCCGCCGAGCCCGCCGATCAGCAAGGTCTTCGGCACCGCCACGCCGCGGCGCAGAACGGCCCCCACCGGCTCGCCGCACAGGCGGACGTAGGCGCCGGGCAGGTCGGCCAAGGCGTCGGTGACCGCCTCGCGCACAGTGGGAAGCTGGTGGACGTGCTGGTGGCCGTCGATGTAGGCGGGCGGGCCGCCCCAGGCCGCGGCGAAGGCGTCGAGCTGACGGGCCAGCTCCGCCCGGATCTCCTGGGGGTCGAGGCCGCCCGTGTAGGCCAGCTTCATCAGCCGTCCCAGCGGCGGCAGCTTTCCGTCCGGCGCCAGTCTGGGCAGGGAGCCCAGCGGCGGCTGGTCGGTCAGGGTGAAATGCAGCCCGACGTCGGCCTTGTCGGCCAACTCCTTCAGCGGCGCGGCCCCCTCCGCCCAATAGGGGCAGAGCGTCATGGCCGAGGTTGCCGTCAGGCGTCCGGCGGCGATGAGGTCGCGGATGGCCTCGTTGACGCCCGGCGACAGGCCGTAGTCATCGGCGCAGAGCAGGACCGGATGCGCGGAACGCGGGGCTGGGGTGGTGTCGGTGTCGGGCATGGCGATGTAAGGTGGGACGGCGATGCAGGGTGGTAAGGGCGGCGCAAAGCCGGGGAGGGGATGATGGAGTGGGACAGCCTGTGGTTCAACGGTCATGCGGCGACGATGGCTCCGGAAGGAGTCGTACGGGACGCGCTGATCGCCGTGAAGGACGGGCGGATCGCCTGGATCGGCGCCGCCAAGGATCGCCCCGCCGGCCGCGCCGCCGCGGAGCATGACCTGGGCGGGCGCTGGGTCACGCCGGGGCTGATCGACTGCCACACCCATCTGGTCTTCGGCGGCAACCGCGCCCGCGAGTTCGAGATGCGGCTGGAGGGCGCGACCTACGAGGAGATCGCGCGGGCCGGGGGCGGCATCGCCTCGACCGTCGCCGCCACCCGCGCCGCCGACGAGGACGGTCTGATCGCCAGCGCCGCCGTGCGCCTGCAACGGCTGCTGGCCGAGGGCGTGACGGTGGTGGAGGTAAAGTCCGGCTACGGCCTCGACCTTGCCACGGAGCGGCGGATGCTGCGCGCGGCGCGGGCGTTGGGCGAGCGCTTCCCCGTCACGGTGCGGACGACCGGGCTGGCCGCCCACGCGCTGCCTCCGGAGTTCGCCGGGCGGGCCGACGACTACATCGCGCTGGTCTGCGACGAGCTACTGCCCACCCTGGCCGCGGAGGGGCTGCTGGATGCGGTCGACGCCTTCTGCGAACGGATCGCCTTTTCGCCGGAGCAGACGGCCCGTGTGTTCGACACCGCGCGGCGGCTCGGCCTGCCGGTGAAGCTGCACGCCGACCAGCTCTCGGACGGCGGTGGGGCCGCGCTGGCCGCCCGCTACAACGCGCTTTCCGCCGACCATGTGGAGCACACCGGCGAGGAGGGCGCGCGGGCGATGGCCGCGGCGGGGACGGTGGCGGTGCTGCTGCCCGGCGCCTTCTATATGCTGCGCGAGACCAAGCTGCCGCCCATCGAGCTGTTCCGGCGCCACGGCGTACCGATGGCGGTGTCCACCGACTGCAATCCCGGCACCTCGCCCGCCGTGTCGCTCCTGCTGATGCTGAACATGGCCTGCACCCTGTTCCGCCTGACCCCGCAGGAGGCGCTGGCCGGAGTCACCCGCAACGCCGCCCAGGCGCTGGGCATGGCCGCCACCCATGGCACGCTGGAGCCCGGCAAGGCCGCCGATCTGGCGGTGTGGGACGTCGGCGACCGGGCTGAGCTGTGCTACTGGCTGGGCGCCAACCCCTGCGCGGCGGTGGTGCGGGGCGGGCGGCTGGTGAAATCGCTCTAGGGGTAGTCTATCATCGGGACAACGCGGACGGAGGTGAGCAGGCGATGGGGGAGATCACGCTCAGGATTGAGGAAGATGTGCTCGACCGCTTGAAGATGCGGGCCAGCATCGCCGGTCGGTCCGTCGAAGAGGAAATTGGCAGGATTGTCGAAGAAGCGACGGCGGCGCCACCTGCCGACCGCAGGGCGTTGGTCGAGGAGTTTCGGCGCATCCGCGCGTTGACGCCACCCGGCGCACCCATCGATGTCGCGGCCGTGATTCGTGAGGGACGCGAGCGATGACTCTGGTGGTGGATGCCAGTGTCGCGGTGCTCTGGGGTGTCGAGGACCCAATGGCGGAAACGGCGGAGGCCCTTCTTCTGTCATCCCGGCCCTTGATCGCACCAGACTTTATCCTGATCGAGGTTGCCAACGCCGTCTGGAAGATCGCGCGACGCGGCGGCATCCAGGGAGAGCAGGCCGAAGGCATTGTGGAGCGTATTCCCCGCGCATTGACCGAGCTGGTGCCGCCAAACGTTTTGTGGTCACAGGCGCTTCGCATTGCCCGCCAACTGGATCACCCCGTGTATGACTGCGCTTATCTGGCGCTCGCCGAAGCGCAATGCGCGCCGCTCGTCACGCTGGACAAGCGCCTGCACTCCCGCACCCGCTCCACCCCTTGGGAAGCGTTGACCGTTCTGCTGGGCGGAGGCACTGTTCCCGTCTGAAAACAAGAAACGCTTCAAGCAAAATTCGAGAGGGACGAGTCACATGTCCGACACCAAGTCGCCGGCCGCGCAGCCGGCCAACCGCCGCGTCATCCGGGCGCCGCACGGCACCGACCTGTCCGCCAAGTCCTGGCTGACCGAGGCGCCGCTGCGCATGCTGATGAACAACCTCGACCCCGACGTCGCGGAGAACCCGGACGAGCTGGTGGTCTATGGCGGCATCGGACGGGCGGCGCGGAACTGGGACTGCTTCGACGCCATCGTGGCGTCGCTGAAGACCCTGAACGAGGACGAGACCCTGCTGGTCCAGTCGGGCAAGCCGGTTGGCGTCTTCCGCACCCACGCGGACGCGCCGCGCGTGCTGATCGCCAACTCCAACCTCGTGCCGCACTGGGCGACCTGGGACCATTTCCGGGAGCTGGATGCCAAGGGCCTGATGATGTACGGCCAGATGACCGCCGGATCCTGGATCTACATCGGCAGCCAGGGCATCGTGCAGGGCACCTACGAGACCTTCGTCGAGGTCGGGCGGCGGCATTACGGCGGCGACCTGAAGGGCCGCTGGATTCTGACCGGCGGGCTGGGCGGCATGGGCGGCGCTCAGCCCCTAGCCGCGACCATGGCCGGGGCCTCCATGCTGGCCGTTGAATGCTCCGCGCGCAGCATCGAGCGGCGGCTGGAGACCAAGTATCTCGACCGTTCAGCCACCAGCCTCGACGAGGCGATGGCGATCCTGTGGGAGGCCCAGGCCGCCGGCACGGCGGTGTCGGTCGGTCTGCTCGGCAACGCCGCGGAGGTGTTCCCGGAACTGGTCCGCCGCGCCAAGACCGACCCGCGCTTCCGCCCCGACGCGGTGACCGACCAGACCAGCGCCCACGACCCGCTGAACGGCTATCTGCCCGCCGGCTGGACGATGGAGGAGGCCGAGACGAAGCGCCGCACCGACCCGGCGGCGGTGGTCACGGCGGCCAAGGCGTCGATGGCGGCCCATGTCCGCGCCATGCTGGACTTCCACGCCATGGGCGTGCCGACGCTGGACTACGGCAACAACATCCGGCAGGTCGCCAAGGACGAGGGGGTGGCCGACGCCTTCGCTTTCCCCGGCTTCGTGCCCGCTTACATCCGGCCGCTGTTCTGCCGCGGCATCGGCCCCTTCCGCTGGGCCGCCCTGTCCGGCGACCCGGAGGACATCTACCGCACCGACGCCAAGGTGAAGGAGCTGATCCCCGACAACCCGCACCTGCACAACTGGCTGGACATGGCGCGCGAGCGCATCCGCTTCCAGGGCCTGCCGGCGCGCATCTGCTGGGTGGGTCTGGGCGACCGGGCGCGGCTCGGCCTCGCCTTCAACGAGATGGTGGCGAAGGGCGAGTTGAAGGCCCCCATCGTCATCGGGCGCGACCATCTGGACAGCGGCTCCGTCGCCAGCCCGAACCGGGAGACGGAGGGGATGATCGACGGCTCGGACGCGGTGTCCGACTGGCCGCTGCTGAACGCGCTGCTGAACTGCGCCTCGGGGGCGACCTGGGTGTCGCTGCACCATGGCGGCGGCGTCGGCATGGGCTTCAGCCAGCATTCCGGCATGGTCATCGTCGCCGACGGGACGGACGCCGCGGCCAAGCGGCTGGAGCGGGTGCTGACCAACGATCCGGGCACCGGCGTGATGCGCCACGCCGACGCCGGCTACGACATCGCGAAGGACTGCGCGAAGGAGCAGGGACTCACGCTTCCGATGATCGGCTGACCTGTTTGGCGGGGGCAGGCTTGGCGGGGGCGGTGCGTGGCGGCAGGGTCGCCAGCGCCACCCCCGGCAGCACCAGCAGGACGCCCAGCAGGTGGAACATCTGGAGCTGCTCCCCCAGCAGCGCCCAGGCCGCCACCGCCGCCCACAGCGGCATGACGTAGAGCGAGGTGCCGGCCCGCGCCGGACCCATCAGGTTGATCGTCTTCTGGTAGGTCAGGAAGGCCAGGACGGAGGCGAACAGCGCCACGCCGGCGATGCGAAGGGCGGCGTCCAGGCTCAGCGGCACGGGACGCAGGGCCAGCGTCTCCCACGCGTAGAAGGGGGCGAGCACGACGACACCGGCCAGCGCGTTCGCCGCGAACACCGTCACCACCGGCAGCGAGCTGCGGGTCTGGCGCAGCAGCACCGTGTAGACGGCCCACGTCGCCGACCCCACCAGGATCAGCAGGTCGCCGGCGTTGAAGGACAGATGCAGCAGCGCCTGCCCGTCGCCGCGGGTCAGGATCACCAGCACACCGGCCATGGCGACGGCGATCCCCGCGGCTTGCCTCGGCGTCACTTTCTCGCGCAGCCACAGGGCGGCGATCATCAGGATGATGACCGGGCTGGTGGCGTAGATCAGGGCGGCGTTGGTCGCGCTGGTGCGCTCCAACCCCATGTAGACGACGGCGCCGCACACGCCCTGGGCCAGCGCCCCCAGCAGAAGGAAGCGCTTCCACGACGCGCGCAGGACGTGGCGGTGCTGGATCAGGCCGGGCAGGGCCAGCGGCAGGATCATCAGGAAGGCCAGCACCCAGCGCCAGAAGGCCAGCCCGACCGGCGGCACGATGGCGGCCGCGGCCCGCCCGATCACCACGTTGGAGGCGAAGAAGGCCGAGGAGAGCAGATACAGGCTGTAGGCGGTGAAGACGGCGTTGCGCGGCTGGCGGTCCATGGGGCGTCCGGAGGGTATCGGTGGGCGTCTTACGGAGCCTGCGGCCCCAGCAGCATCACCAGCTTGTAGTCGGATCGTCCGGCGGGGCACAACGTCACTTGTTCGTAGACCAGCGTCCCGTCCTGGGGATGGGTGAAGCCGCGGGTGCCGCCCTCCCGCTCCAGCACGCCATGGTCCTCCCACAGCCGGGCGAAGCGGGGCGAGGCCGCGCGCAGGCCGTCGACCAGGGCGGTCACCTCCGCATCCCCGGCGCGGCGGGCGGTGTCGGCGCGGAATTCGGCGAGCAGCCGGCGGGCCCGATCCTCCCAGTCCGCGATGAAACCCCGCGCGGTGGGGTCGAGGAAGACGTAGCGCAGCAGGTTCCGCTCCGCCCCGCCCAGCCAGCCGGAAAAGAGATGCGCCGCCGCGGCGTTCCAGCCGCGGGCGTTCCAGACGCGGTCGAGCAGGTAGGCCGGCGCCGTCATCGATTCCAGCGCCGCCAGCAACGGAGCCGGCGGCTGGTCCGTTCCGTCCGTCGCGTCGGCGTCGGGATCGCGCTTGCGCGACAGCTCGAACAGATAGGCGCGCTCCGCCGCGGTCAGCCGCAGCGCCCCGGCGATGCGGCCCAGCGCCTGCGGCGAGACGGAGACCTCGCGCCCCTGTTCCAGCCAGGTGTACCAGGTCGGGCTGAGGCCGCAGAGCTGGGCGGCCTCCTCGCGCCGCAGGCCGGGCGTTCGGCGGCGGGCGGAGCCGGTCTGCGGGATGCCGGCCTCCGCCGGGGTCAGCCGCTCCCGGTGGGCGCGCAGGAAGGCGCCCAGCCGGCGCCGGGCATCGTCGTCGGAACTCATGGTGGCAGCGCTTATACCAGGATAAGCGCTTGCCTTGTACCAGTTTGCCGGACGGCCGATGCTGTGTTCATCACAACGAACACGCCCCAACAAACGCCAACGGAATCGCCACCATGACCAACAGCCACCACGGCGTCGTCGCCGCGCAATACGGCCAGCGCGCCGACGCCTATGTGACCAGCGCCGTCCACGCCTCGGGTGCCGACCTGGACCAGATTGAGGAGACGCTGCGCGGCCGGAACGCCGCCCGCGTGCTGGATCTCGGCTGCGGCGGCGGCCACGTCGCCTACCGCGCCGCGCCCCACGCCGCCGAGGTGGCGGCGGTGGACGTCACTGCCCCGATGCTGGAGGCGGTGGCCCGCAACGCGGCGGAGCGCGGCCTGACCAACATCACCACCACCCAGGCCCCCGCCGAGCGTCTGCCCTTCGCGGACGGCCATTTCGACGTGGTGCTGAGCCGCTTCAGCGCCCACCATTGGCTGAACGCCGAGGCCGGCCTGCGCGAGGCGCGGCGGGTGCTGGCTTCGGGCGGGCGGGCGGTCTTCGTGGACATCGTGTCGCCGGGGCACCCGCTGCTGGACACGCATCTCCAGGCGGTGGAGCTGCTGCGCGACACCTCGCACGTCCGCAACTACAGCGCCGCGGAATGGATGGCCGCCCTGTCGCGCGCCGGTTTCGCGGTGACCGGCCTGACGCCGCGCCGCCTGCGCATGGAGTTCGCCGTCTGGACCGCCCGCACCTCCACCCCCGACCTGCGCGCCCAGGCCATCCGCGCCCTGCAGGACCTCGCCTCCGACGAGGTGCGCCGTCACTTCGACATCCTGGAGGACGGCAGCTTTCTCCTGGACAGCCTGACCATCGAAGCGGAGGCTTGCTGACCACAAGAAAGGTCGGGGGAGGGGGCGCGATGGGGGACGTTCGTGTACGAAAGGCCGGGCTTGCCGACGCGGGCACGGTCACCGGCTTCGTGGCGGCTCTGTTGTCGGAACTCTCCGCCGGGCAGAACGACACGCCGCGGGCCGTCATGCTGGCCGTCGCCGAATCCCTGCTGAGCGGCGACGGCCAGTCCTACACGGTGTTCCTGGCGGAGGATGGGGCGGGGCGTCCGCTCGGCGTCGCGACGCTGTCGGAGGGCGTCTGCATCTCCACGTTGGGCCGGTTCGGGACGATCCGCGAATTGTACGTAATACCGGAGTCGCGCTCCGCCGGGGTGGGACGGGTGCTGATCCGGGCCGTTCTCGACCATGGCCGCCGCCATCGCTGGTCGCGGGTCGAGGTGGGGGCGCCATCCGCCGGGGACTGGCCGGATTCCCTGCGATTCTACAAGCGCGAAGGCTTCACGGAGATCGGGCCGCGGCTGAAATTCCGCTTGGCCTGACGCCCCCCGTGGTGCTTGCGTGATGCCGCTTGGTTGCGTGTTGACAGACGATTCGGCCACGCGCCAAATGAACCCGCATCACCGGCCGCCGAAAAGAACGGGCGGCCATTCGACCGAACACGGGAGGTTGTTAGGAATGAAGCGCATCCTGCTGGGTGCCGGGCTCGGCGTTGCCGCCACCTTGGCGCTTGCTGCGCCGGCCCAGGCCGCCAAGACCCTCGTCTATTGCTCCGAGGGCAGCCCCGAAAACTTCAACCCGATGGTCAACACGACCGGAACGAGCTTCGACGTCTCGCTGCCCGTGTACAACAACCTCGTGCAGTTCGAGTACGGCGGCACCAAGGTGGTCCCCGGCCTCGCCGAGAAGTGGGAGGTGTCGGAGGACGGGCTGACCTACACGTTCCACCTGCGCAAGGGTGTGAAGTGGCACAGCAACAACGACTTCAAGCCGACCCGCGACGCCAACGCGGACGACGTCCTGTGGTCGTTCAACCGCCAGTGGAAGAAAGATCACCCCTTCCACAAGGTGTCGGGCGGCGCCTATGACTATTTCAACGACATGGCGATGCCGGACCTGCTGAAGTCGATCGAGAAGGTCGACGACTACACGGTCAAGTTCACGCTGAACAAGGTCGAGGCGCCCTTCATCGCCAATCTGGCGATGCCCTTCGCGCCCATCCAGTCCGCCGAATACGCGGAGACCCTGCAGAAGAAGAACCAGATCGACAAGATCGATCAGGCGCCGATCGGCACGGGTCCCTTCCAGTTCGTCGCCTACCAGAAGGACGCGGTCATCCGCTACAAGGCGTTCGAGCCGTACTGGGGCGGCAAGGCGCAGCTCGACAACCTCGTCTTCGCCATCACGCCCGACGCCGCCGTCCGCTACGCCAAGCTGAAGGCCGGCGAGTGCCACATCGTGCCGTACCCGAACCCGGCCGATCTGGAGGCGATGAAGAAGGACAGTGCCATCACCCTGATGGAGCAGGAAGGCCTGAACGTCGGCTATCTCGCCTTCAACGTCACCAAGAAGCCCTTCGACGATGTGCGCGTCCGCCGCGCGCTGAACATGGCCATCGACAAGAAGGCCGTGGTCGACGCGGTGTACCAGGGCGCCGGCGTGCCGGCGAAGAACCCGATCCCGCCGACCATGTGGTCGTACAACAAGGAGATCGAGGACTACCCCTACGATCCGGAGCGCGCGAAGAAGCTGCTGGCCGAGGCCGGCTTCCCGGACGGCTTCGAGACCGACCTGTGGGCCATGCCGGTGCAGCGTCCCTACAATCCCAACGCCAAGCGCATGGCCGAGATGATGCAGGCGGACCTCGCCAAGGTCGGCATCAAGGCCAAGGTCGTGCAGTACGAGTGGGGCGAGTACCGCAAGCGCCTCCAGGCCGGCGAGCACCAGATGGGCATGCTGGGCTGGACCGGCGACAACGGCGACCCGGACAACTTCCTGCACGTCCTGCTCGGCTGCGAGGCCGCGCGTCCTGGTGGGTCGAACATCGCCAAGTGGTGCTACAAGGAGTTCGACGACCTCGTCGTCCAGGCCAAGCGCACCACCGACATCGCCGCCCGCACCAAGCTGTACGAGCAGGCGCAGGTCATCTTCAAGGAAGAGGCCCCGTGGCTGACCGTCGCGCATTCGGTCGTGCACATGGCGCTGAGCAAGAATGTGGTTGATTACAAGATGGACCCGTTCGGCATCCATCGCTTCTACGGCGTCGATTTGAAACAATAATCTCAGCGTAGCAAGCGGCTTTACAAAACGGTGGCCGGGGCATTAAACCCCCGGCTTCCCTTTGCGGATGCAGAGGTAAAAAGGGGGCCGCGGCCCCCTTGCTTTCGTTTCGAGCCCCCGGTGACGATCCGATGCTACGCTTCATCCTGACGCGGGTGAGCCTGGTGATTCCGACCTTTCTCGGCGTCACCTTCCTGACCTTCCTTCTGATCCGCCTTGTCCCCGGCGACCCCATCGAGGTGCGCGTCGGCGAGCGCGGCATCCCCCCCGAACGGCTTCTCGAGCTGCGGCACGAGCTGGGGCTGGACCGGCCCCTGTGGCACCAGTTCCTGGACTACATCGGCGGCGTCCTCCAGGGCGACCTCGGCGTGTCGCTGGTGACGCGCAATTCGGTGTTCAGCGAATTCGTGACGCTGTTCCCGGCGACGCTGGAACTGGCGGCGCTCGCCATGCTGTTCGCCACGGTGGTCGGCCTGCCGGCGGGAATCATCGCGGCGGTGCGGCGCGGCTCGATCTTCGACCATGGCGTGATGGGCATCAGCCTGACCGGCTATTCCATGCCGATCTTCTGGTGGGGCCTGCTGCTGATCCTGTTCTTCTCGGTGGGGCTGGGCTGGACACCGGTGTCCGGGCGGCTCGACCTGCTCTATTACGTGGAGCCGGTGACCGGCTTCATGCTGATCGACACGCTGATGGCGGGTGAATACGGCGCCTTCTGGTCGGCGCTGCACCACCTCATCCTGCCGATGATCGTTCTCGGCACCGTTCCGCTGGCCGTCGTGGCGCGCATGACGCGCTCCGCCATGCTGGAGGTGCTGGGCGAGGACTACATCCGCACCGCCAAGGCCAAGGGGCTGGCGGGCAAGCGGGTGATCGGCATGCACGCGCTGCGCAACGCGCTGATCCCCGTGGTCACCGTGATCGGCCTTCAGGTGGGCACGCTGCTGGGCGGCGCGATCCTGACCGAAACCATCTTCTCCTGGCCCGGCGTGGGCAAGTGGCTGATCGAGAGCATCAACCGCCGCGACTATCCGGCGCTCCAGGGCGGGGTGCTGCTGATCGCGACGACGGTGATGACCGTGAACCTGCTGGTGGACGTTCTGTACGGCGTCCTGAACCCGCGCATCCGCCATTCGCGGTGAGGTGAGCCATGACGACTCCTACGACGACGGGCGTCCGAGAGACCCTTCCGGCCGCCGCTCCGCCGGTTTCCCAGCCGCCGCACCCGCTGGTCGAGTTCTGGTACCATTTCCGGCAGAACAAGGGGGCCATGGCCGGCCTGGCCGTGATCCTGCTGATCGCCGTGGTGGCGCTGTTCGCCGAGCTGGTGGCGCCGCACGACCCCAACATCCAGTACCGCGACGCCATCCTGGTGCCGCCGGTCTGGCAGGAGGGCGGGCGCTGGGCCTTCCTCCTCGGCACCGACGACATCGGGCGCGACATGCTGTCCCGACTGATCTTCGGGGCGCGGCTGTCGATGATGATCGGCCTGATCGTCGTCACGCTGTCGCTGGCGGTCGGGCTGGCGCTGGGCATGGTCGCCGGCTTCTTCGGCGGCGTCACCGACGCGCTGGTCATGCGCTTCATGGACATCCTGCTCTCGCTGCCCAGCCTGCTGCTGGCCGTGGTGGTGGCGGCGATCCTCGGGCCGGGGCTGGTCAACGCCATGCTGGCCGTGTCCATCGTGGTCATCCCGCACTACGCCCGCCTGACCCGCGCCGCCGTGATGGCGGAGACGAACAAGGACTACGTCGTCGCCTCCCGCGTGGCGGGGGCCGGGCCGCTGCGGCTGATGCTGGTGGTGATCCTGCCGAACTGCGTGGCGCCGCTGATCGTCCAGGCCACGCTGGGCTTCTCCACGGCGATCCTCGACGCCGCGGCGCTGGGCTTCCTCGGCCTCGGCGCGCAGCCGCCGACGCCGGAGTGGGGCACCATGCTGGCCTCCTCCCTCCAGTTCCTCCAGCGCGCCCCCTGGGTCGTCACTTGGCCCGGCGTGGCCATCCTGGTGACGGTGCTGGCCTTCAACCTGCTGGGCGACGGGCTGCGCGACGCGCTCGACCCCAAGCTGAAACGCTGATACCCACCATGCCTCTTCTCGACATCAAGAACCTGTCCGTCGAGTTCACCACGCGCGCCGGGACCTTCCGCGCCGTGGACGGGATCGATCTCACCGTGGACGAGGGCGAGGTGGTGGGCATCGTCGGCGAGTCCGGGTCCGGCAAGTCCGTGACCTCGCTCGCCGTGATGGGCCTGCTCGGCTCCAACGGCACGGTGGTCGCCGACCGCATGCACTTCGGCGGCAAGGACCTGCTGGCGATGAGCCCGTCGCAGCGCCGGAAGATCACCGGCAAGGACGTGGCCATGGTCTTCCAGGAGCCGATGACCAGCCTGAACCCCTGCTTCACCGTCGGTTTCCAGATCATGGAGACGCTGAAGGTGCATGAGGGGCTGTCCGGCAAGGCGCTGCGCAACCGCGCCATCGAACTGCTGGAGCAGGTCGGCATCCCGGCCCCGGAAAGCCGCCTGTCGGCCTTCCCGCACCAGCTCTCCGGCGGCATGAACCAGCGCGTGATGATCGCCATCGCCATCGCCTGCAACCCGCGTCTGCTGGTCGCGGACGAGCCGACGACGGCGCTGGACGTGACCATCCAGAAGCAGATCCTCGACCTGCTGGTTCGCCTCCAGAAGGAGCGGGGCATGGCGCTGATCCTCATCACCCACGACATGGGCGTGGTGGCGGAGACGGCGCAGCGGGTGGTCGTCATGTACGCCGGGCAGGTCGCCGAGACGCGCCCGGTGGACGCCCTGTTCAAGGCGCCGCGCCACCCCTACACCGGCGCGCTGCTCGACGCGCTGCCGGAGCGGGCGCTGGGCAAGCGCCGGCTGCCGACCATCCCCGGCGTGGTGCCGGGCATCGGCGACCGGCCGCAGGGCTGCCTGTTCAACCCGCGCTGCCGCTTCGCCACCGACCGCTGCCGCATCGAGCGGCCGGCCCTGTTCGACGTCGACGCCGGCAAGGCGCGTTGCTTCTATCCGCTCGCCGACGCTCCGGTCGGCGCCGGGGAGGTTCTGTGATGACCGACATCCTCACCAACGTCATGCCGGCCGCCGGCCCGGTGGTCCTGGAAGCCATCCACCTGCGCAAGCACTACGCGGTCAAGCGCGGTGCCTTCAAGCCGGCGGCCACCGTCAAGGCGCTAGACGGCGTGTCCTTCCAGCTCGAAGCCGGGAAGACACTGGCCGTGGTCGGCGAGTCCGGCTGCGGCAAGTCGACGCTGGCGCGCTCCGTCACGATGATCGAGCCGCCGTCCTCCGGCCAGCTCCTCTACGACGGGCGCGACGTGGTCGGGCGCACCGCCTCGGAGATGAAGGAGCTGCGGCGCACCGTCCAGATGGTGTTCCAGAACCCCTACGGATCGCTGAACCCGCGCAAGACCGTGGGCTCGATCCTATCGGAGCCGCTGGTCATCAACACCCCGATGGGCAAGCAGGAGCGGCGGGAGCGGGCCGTCGCCATGATGGCGAAGGTCGGGCTGCGCCCCGATCAGGTGGACCGCTACCCGCACATGTTCTCCGGCGGCCAGCGCCAGCGCATCGCCATCGCGCGCGCGCTGATGCTGAACCCGCGGGTGGTGGTGGCGGACGAGCCGGTGTCGGCGCTCGACGTGTCGATCCAGGCGCAGGTGCTCAACCTGATGATGGATCTTCAGGAGGAGCTGAACCTCGCCTACCTGTTCATCTCCCACGACCTCAGCGTGGTCCGGCACATCGCCGACGCGGTCATGGTGATGTATCTGGGCCGTCCGGTGGAGCACGGGCCGAAGGACGTGGTCTACAGCCGGCCGCGCCACCCCTACACCCGCATCCTGATGGCCGCCACGCCGCGGGTGAACCCGGCGCTGCGGGCGGAGCGGGTGATCCCCAAGGGCGAACTGCCCTCGCCGCTGAACCCGCCGCCGGGTTGCCCCTTCCACAAGCGCTGTCCCTACGCCACGGAGCGCTGTGCGACCGAGGTGCCGGCGCTGCGCCCCGTGGACGAGCGGCTGGTCGCGTGCCACTTCGCGGAAGAGATGGCCTGAGGGCGAAAGGCCGCGGCGTCGCCTGTCAGGCGCCGCGGCCGGTCTTGTCCTGAAGGGCGTCGATGCGTTTGGAGGCTTCGGCCTTTGTCAGGTCCCCGTCGAAGCCTTCGCGGGCCTCCTCGCTGAGCGTCTTCAGGTAGGAGGCCTGCGCCCCGGTCATCGGCTCGTCCCCCGTGGTCCAGTCGTCGGGATCCTTTTCACGGTTCGAGTGGTCGGCATCCCCAACAGGCGTGGTTTTCGGATTGCTTTCCGGATTCCGCGCCTCCGCGCGATGGGCTCGGTTGTCGACTTTGTCGTCGTGCTTCGCGTTCATGTAATGTTCCTTTTTTCTGGAAACGTCTGACGAACAGCCGCCCGCTGGATTGGTTCCGGTCGTCGCGTTGCCGACCGTTGAAGCCTCCACCCGAAGACGGTACCCTTTCGCTGGCTGTGGTCTATTCCCGGCCGGTCATCGAGGCCCAGCGCGAGGGGACGGAACGAAATGCCGCTGATGGTGTGGAACGACAAGCTGAGCGTCGGGATCGCGCAGTTCGACGAGGAGCACAAGCAGCTGGTCGCCTTGGTCAACGAGCTGTTCGACGCCGTCCAGGCGGGGCGCAGCAAGGACGCGCTGGGCGGCATCCTCGACAGCCTCGTCGCCTACACCAAGTCGCACTTCACCCACGAGGAGGAGCATTTCGCCCGCCTCGGCTATCCGGACCGCGACGCCCACAAGGCCGAACACGATGCGCTGGCCAGCCAGGTGCTGGAGGTGCAGCGCAAGTATCACGCCGGCGCCACCGCCACGCTGAGCATGGAGGTGATGAACTTCCTGAAGAACTGGCTTATCAAGCACATCCAGGGTACCGACAAGAAGTACGGCCCCTTCCTGAAGGAAAAGGGCGTGGCGTAAAGGGCCATTTCCGTAAGGACGATTGCCGGGACGGATAGCCCGGGGCCGCTCCCTTCCTCTCTCCCGGCACGGGGGCTTTCCCCGTCAGTGTCGCGTGTCAAACCGGCAGGTCCGTTGCCGGGTGTCGGGAACTCTTGGCCTGGGCCGGGGTTCATGACGTGACGGATGACTCCTGAAAGGCTCCGTCATCGCGCAATTCCGGCGAAGGTGCGCCGATGAACCGATGGCTGACATGGAGCCGTCCCGCCACCAGCGCCCGGACTGATTGCGCCGGGGCTGTCAGCGCACGCCGTCCCGCATTCGTCCTCCGCTCTCCTGATCCCGCCATCGCCGCCCGGCTTTCCGTGGCGCAGCCTTTACGCGTCTTTGCCGCCTGAACATGACGATCCGGAGACACACGCAACCGTCACAGGGTCAAAACCATGGAAGAACAGTGGCTCCTCAAGGCGAAATTCGTCGCTTTCAATTTGACGATTTCGGCGTTCGTCTTCGTCCTCTATGCGCAGGGGTGGCTGGACCGGGTCTTGACCGGGCACATCGCCGTGGCGACCGCGATCATCGGGATCGTCTTCATCGTCGGGCTGGTGATGTCGGCGTATCGGGTGTGGAAGATCGGTGGTGAGTTGGACAAGGCCAAGCTCGGCGGCGGACGGCTGATGAAGGTCGAGAGCGAGCGCGCCCTGGAGATCCGCCTGTTCTCCCGGATATCGCACCTTCAGCACATCGCCAACGCGCTCGGCATGCTCGGCCTGATCGGCACGGCCTGGGGCTTCAGCCTGTTCGCCGCGAACATCACGCCGGACATGGTGGGCAACGCCGCGTCGGCCGGCGCCATGGTGACCACTCTGGCGAGCGGTCTGGGCGTGGCGATCTACGCCACGATGCTCGGCGGCGCCCTGTGCCTGTGGACCACCTGCAACCTCCAGCTCCTGCGCGGGGCCACGGCGTCGCTGTGCGCGCTGATCATGGACGAGGCGCACGCCCGCTCGCGGCTTGCTCCGCGGGCTGGGACGCCGGACTTCGCCGTGCCCCAGGCGGCTCCCTACGGCGCCCTGCGCGGCGAGGCCACGCCATGAACGATTTCCTGGGCGAGGACCAAACCGGTGTGCTGGTCGCGCGGGACCTGCTGACGCTGCTGCTGTGCGGCTTCGTGGCCTGCGCGGTGCTGGCGGTCCCTTTCATCAACGAGGCCAAGAAGACCGAGGCCAACCAGCAGAACGAGTCCTCCTCGTCGGCCGCGGCGGGCATGGAGCCGCCGGGAAACGTCATCATCGAGGCGCGCTGGGACGACAAACTGCGCAGTGACGTCGATCTCTGGGTACAGGCGCCGGGCGACGTGCCGGTCGGCTACTCGAACAAATCGGGGCTGATTTTCAACCTGCTGCGCGACGATCTGGGTGCCTACGCCGATCCCACCGAAATCAATTTCGAAACCTCCTATTCGCGCGGCATCCCTCCGGGTGAATACACCGTCAACGTGCATATGTTCCGCAATCTGGAGAATGTGTTTCCCATCTGGGTCAGGGTGGTCGCCCGCGTCAAGGCGGAGCATGAGTCGGGGGCCGCCACCATCGCCGCCACGCGCGTCCGGCTGGACCACGAAGGGCAGGAAATCACCGCCTTCCGCTTCAACCTGACGGAACGGGGCGAGCTGGTGCCGGGGTCCTTGAACGCCGTGTTCAAGCCGCTGCGCTCGGCGAAAAATTGACCCGTCGGATCGAGAGTGCGCCATGGAAAGCCTGACCGTCATTTTCGGCTTCGTCGCCGTCGTCACCCTGCTGCTCGTCCTGTCGGCTTTGCGCTGGACGCGCAGCCCGATGGCCCGCGTGGTGATCCTGCTGCTGTTCGCCCTGCTGCTTCCGGCGGCCTACGCGGCTCCGGCGGCGCTGCTGGGGCGGGCGAAGCCGGTCACTCTGGAATGGATGGGGGCCAACGTGCGCGAGGCCAAGGTGCTGAGCGCCACGCTGGTGGAGAACGAAGCGATCTACCTCACCCTGCTCTGGGAGCAGGCGCCCAATCTTTACCGCCTGCCCTGGGACCGCCGCATGGCGGAGCAGTTGCAGGAGGCCCAGCGCGAGGCCCAGCGCAACGGCACGAACCCGATGATGCGGCTGCCCTTCGAGCGGTCCTGGGACGACCGGGAACCACGCTTCTACGCGCAGCCGCAGCCGAAGATGCCGGACAAGCCCTATGAGAACGCGCCGGGCAATGGTGGGCCGGGCGGCAATCCGGGGATCGAGTTCCGGCACCCCGGCCAGCCAACCTGAGAATCTCGACGCGCTGATGGCGCTTGCAGGCCGCTTTCCGTCACAGCCCCCTTGCGCGCCTCTTGAAGGCGGGGTGTGGCCTCGTCTACGGTTCCGCGATTCCGTCCGCCCGAGCAAAGAGAGTCCCATGCCGTCCTTCGACATCGTGTCCAAGACCGACATCCACGAAATCGACAACGCGCTGAACGGCATGCGCCGCGAGATCGAGACCCGTTTCGACTTCAAGGGCTCGCGCTGCACCGTGGAGCGCACCGAGAACGACATCACCCTGCTGGCCGACGACGCCCCCAAGCTGGAGCAGATGCAGGAGCTGCTGCGGGTCTATGTCACCCGGCGGAAGCTGGACGCCGGCGCCCTGGACTATTCCAAGCCGCCGGAGCGGGCGGCGGGCGATGCGCTGCGCCAGGTCGTCACGGTCAAGCAGGGCATCGCCCAGGACCTCGGCAAGACCATCGTCAAGGCGATCAAGGACGCCAAGATGAAGGTCCAGGTCTCCATCCAGGGCGACGAGCTGCGCGTCACCGGCAAGAAGCGCGATGACCTCCAGGACGCCATCGCGCTGGTGCGCGGGCTGAAGATCGAGCAGCCCCTGCAGTATCTGAACTTCCGGGACTGAGGGCCGGCAAGGGCGCGCCGCTGGGTCGGTTTTTGCCGGACGGCCGGTCATTCTTGCCGGGCGGGGCGGAAATTTTTGCCGGGTGTGCGGGCGGCGAGGAATGCCTGCCACCCGGGCCTCCGCCTTTCCCGACGTTGGCCCGTCCCTTGCTTGCCCTGATCCGGCAGCCGAACGCCGCAGGGTCCACGCGCCATGTCGATACCGGCCAACGCCGACGCTTCCCAGTTGATGCGCATCCGGGCTGAAGAGCTTCTGGAGCGCAAAGGCACGGGTGCGCCCCGGCAGGCCGGGGAACTCGCCGGCCAATTCGCCGCGATGCTGGAACAGTTGAATGGCGTCGGCGGCGAGGATGGCGCGTCGGGCCTGATGGCGTCCTCCGCGGCGGGTCCGGTGACGGGAAGTTCCGCGATCGCCCACCGGCTGGGTGTCGGCGCCGTCAGCGTCTTCGCGCAGAGCGGAGCGGACGAGGCATCGGGCGGTCAGGCCGCCGACGGCCACACGCCCGACATGCGGGCTGCCAACGCCGAGGAGGCCATGCAGGTGGTGCAGAGCGCGCTCCAGGCCGAAAGCGCGCCGAACTTCCGCTGGCTGACCACGCTGCTGACCCAGGGCGTCCCCGACCGCATGAAGGCAGGCTCCGCCCAGTGACGGGACGGCGGGGGTCAGCGAACGTCCAGCTGGCGCTCCAGCGTGACCACCGTCTTGCCGTCGCGGGTCAGCGTCACGATGCCCTTGTAGGGTCCCTTGGGCCATCCCGACACCGGCCTTTTCAGCCCCTGATAGGCGAACCATGCGGCCTTGTCGCCGGTGATGCCCTTGCTGTTGTCGAACAGGGTCCTGCCATCGCCGTCGAGGATGCGGACTCGCTGGGTGTCGCCGTCGCGGACGCCCATGATGTCCGACCACAGCACCAGCAAGGGCGAATCCGGTGTCAGCGCCTCCCCGGCGAATTCGCCGTGGCGGGCCGGCTCGGCCTCCGGAACACGGCTGGTGGCGAAGCCGGCGCTGAGGCCGGCGGTCGGGCGGTAGGCCAGCGCCTTGGCCGTGGCGGAGTTCCACAGCGGCGTCATGGTCTGGCCGCAGGCGGTGAAGGGCTGTTGGCCGACGAAGGGATCGACGACCACGCCTTTGTGGCGCACGCCGAAATGCAGATGGGGGAACTCGGTCAGCCCCGATAGCCCGACCTCGCCCAGCCGTTGCCCGGCCTCCACCCGCTGGCCGGGGGTGACCGCGACGCTGCCGCGCTTCATGTGCAGGTAGGCGGTCTGCCAGCCGTCGCCATGGTCGATGACGACGGCGTTGCCGCCTCCGACCTTCATCACCGCGTCGCGCCCGATGACGTTGACGTTCACATCCTCCATGCCGTCGCGCACCCGCAGGACGGTGCCCGCGGCGGCGGCGAGCACGGCGACGCCCTTGTCCATGGCCGTGTAGTCGGGCAGGCGGAAATCCGTGCCGTCATGGCCGTCGTAGCTCAGCCGCCCGCAGGCATGGTCTCGCCAGCCGGGGCCGGCGTCTTCATCGACGTAATTCTGGATGAAGCAGGTTTCCCCGACCCGGCACTCGACCGGCAACCCGAAGGCCGGCGCCTCCGCCGCCGCGGGTGCGGAGAAGGCCAGCGCGCCCGTGAGCAAGCTTGCGGACAGGAGAGTGGCGACAGCGGTGCGGATCATACGGCTTCCCAAGGAAGAACGGCGGGTCTTCGAGGGCAGGGTGAGGCAAGCCCTGCCCCGATGCAACCGCAAGGAAGCCATACGCCGGCCGGCTAAGGTCCTCCAGCTCGGGTCCTTCAGCCAAGCCCCATCAGCCGCCGATCAGCACCGCCAGCACTTCGGAGGCCAGGACCGCGGGCTTGATCGGCTTGCGGACCATCCGGGCGACACCCAGCTTGGTCAGGGCCTGCATGGTCAGTTCCGGCGGCACCCGCTCGTCGATTCCGGACAGGACGATGATCCGCAGGTCCGGACGAAGGTTCCTGGCCACCTGGATGACCTCGAACCCGTCATGCTCCGGCATGATGAGGTCGGTGACCAGCAGGTCAAACTCATGGAAGGTCAATGATTCGATGGCCGCCCGCGCATCGGCGCAGCCGGTCACGGTGTTGCCTTCCTTCTCCAAAATCCTGCTGACGATGCTGAGGGATACCGGATCGTCATCGACGACGAGGATGTCGGCCATCGGAGTCTGCCCTCTCCTGAATCGGTGCTCGGGGTCTTGTCGACTTGAATAAGGTCCGGCTGGTTTACGCTCCGTTTATGGGCAGGGCCGCCATGCATGCAGGTCAACGCACCCGCCACGCGCGGCCACACGGCGTTGACTTGGCGTTCCGTCCGCGTAAACTGATGGTGCCTTCACAGAGAGGGCGCCGGTTGCCCATCAACGGGGATCGGCGGATTGGGTCATATCGCTTTCAAGAGGATGTGACATGAGCACCGCATTGACGCTGACCACGCCTTTTCCCGGCGAGTCGCTGTCCCGTTACATCGAGCAGGTCCACCGCTTCCCCGTTCTGGGCGCGGAGGAGGAGTATGTGTTGGCCACCGCGTGGCGCCAGCATGGCGACATGGAGGCGGCCCGCAAGCTGGTGACCAGCCATCTGCGTCTGGTCGTCAAGATCGCCACCGGCTTCCGCGGCTATGGGCTGCCGATGACCGATCTGGTCGGCGAGGGCAACATCGGCCTGATGACCGCCGTCCGCAAGTTCGAGCCGGACCGCGGCTTCCGCCTGTCCACCTACGCGATGTGGTGGATCAAGGCGTCCATCCAGGAATACATCCTGCGCTCCTGGAGCCTCGTGAAGCTGGGCACCACCGGCGCGCAGAAGAAGCTCTTCTTCGGCCTGTCCCGCCTGAAGCGCAAGCTGGGCGAATTCGGCAACGGCGACCTGAAGCCCGAAAGCGTGTCCCGGATCGCCCAGGAACTCGACGTGCCGGAGAGCGACGTGGTGGCGGTGAACCGCCGTTTCGTCCAGCCGATCGCCTCGCTCAACGCGCCGCTCTCCGCCGGGGAAGGGACTGCGGAGATGCAGGACTTCCTGCCCGACGAGCGCCCGAACGCCGAGGACAGCCTGCTGGAGCGCGACGAGGCGATGCACCGCAGCGCCCTGCTGCGCGACGCGATGGCGGTGCTGAAGGACCGCGAGCGCGACATCCTGACCGCCCGCCGCCTCAGCCCGTCGCCCAAGACGCTGGAGGATCTGGCCGCCGTCTACGGCGTCAGCCGCGAGCGCATCCGCCAGATCGAGGAGCGCGCCTTCCAGAAGCTGTCACTGCGGGTGCGGGAACTCGCCGCAGCGGCGTAAAGGGAGGCTTGTTGCCTCCCTCTCTTTCTTGGTGTATATCGAAAGGCGTATATCCTGCGGGATTGGATTCGGTTGCCGACTCCGTCCCTTCGGGTGATGTGAGGTGGCGTTCTCCTGCCCAGGGTTGTGGTACGGAAGGTGATGGATGCAGCGGATGTTGTGATTTCGCCGCAATTTGTTGGAAAATGCTTCGCAAGCCGTCATAATGACAACTCGGTTTCTGTGCACCCCTGGGTATCGAGCCTCGGGGTCGCCTTGGTGAACGGGTACGGTTTTGGTCAACGTGTCTCCGGCAGAGCATCAGGGGCCTGACAGCCCGTCCGTACCGGCAATGCCGACGACATCGGCGTTTCTGGCGTCGCTGGCCGAAAGCCTGATGCACCAGGCGTCCTTCGCGTTGGTCTACGCCGACGCCGGGCGGTGTTGCCTGTTCGCCAATCCGGCCTTCGCCGCCGTTTTGCGGACGTCGCCCGAAGCCCTGGTGGGGCGGTGCCTTGCCGAATTCGACCATCCTCTGGCGCGCGCCATCGCGCAGGCGTTGGACCGCTCCAGACAGACCGGGGACGCCGCTCCGGTGGATTGCGAGATCGAGCGCGCGGACGGCGGGCGTGGCGTCCTGACCGGCTGCGTCCTGCCGCACCGCACCGGCGATGGGGGAAATGGTTTTCTCGGGCTGTTCCAGGACGTGACCGACCCGGCCCGCATCGCCGATTTCGTCCTGCGCCGCGACCCCTTCGTGACGACGCTGCTCGACGCGGCGGTGGACGGGGTGGTCGTGGCTGACCGCCACGGCATCATCCGCACGGTCAACCGGTCCTGCCGCGATCTGTTCGGCTATGACGAGGAGGAGTTGATCGGCCGGAACGTGTCCGTGCTGATGCCGCCGCCCTTCTCCCGCGATCACGACAAGTACATCGGCAGCTACCTGGAGACGGAGCGCGCCAAGATCATCGGCATCGGGCGCGACGCGCTGGGACGGCGCAAGGACGGTGCGGTGTTCCCGATCCACCTCAGCGTCGGTCAAGCTCGCTTGGCGCGTGATGTCGTGTTCGTCGGCATCATCCGCGACATCTCGGAGCGGCTGGCGGCGGAGCAGAAGGCGACCTATCTCGCCCGGCACGACCCGCTGACCGGCGTTCTGACCCGCACAGCCTTCCTGGAAGAGTGCGAGGCCGTGTTGGCCACGCCCTTTCCCGGCCAGGAGGGGGGCCTGTTCGCGCTCTACGCGCTCGATGTGGACCAGTTCAGCGACATCAACGAAGCGTTCGGCTTCCATGTCGGCGACGCCGCGCTGAAGGCGATGGTCAGCCGGGTGACGGAGGTGCTGCCGCAGCAGACCTACGTCTGCCGCATCGCCGCCGACGAGTTCGCCGCACTGTCCCGCGTGGAAAGCGCGGAGCAGGCGGAGACCCTGGCCGATCTGCTGCACGACCGGCTGACCGCCTCAATCTACGCCGATCGCCATTGGGTGCGGCTGCGCCTGTCCATCGGCGCCGCGGTGCAGGACGCCGACATCCGCACGCTGGAGGAGTTGAACGCCAAGGCCAAGCTGGCGCTTCAGGCCGCCCAGCACAACGGCGGCAACGCCGTGTGCTTCTACACGCCGGAGATGGCCGCAGCGGCGACCCGGCGCATGTTCCTGACCATGCATCTCGCACACGCCATCGAGCGGAACGAACTGCACATGGCCTACCAGCCCATCGTTGAGGCCCGCTCCGGCCGGATCGTGGGGGCGGAGGCGCTGCTGCGCTGGAACCAGCACACGCTGGGGCCGGTCTCCCCCGGCGAGTTCATACCGGTCGCCGAGGAAAGCGGCCTGATCGTTCCCATCACCGACTGGGTGCTGAACGCCGTCGTCGAGCAGATGGCGGTGTGGGCCCCGGCGGGCACCCTGCCCAACCAGATCTTCATCAACATCTCCGGCCCGCAGTTCCTGCGCGGCAATCTCAGCGCCCGTCTCGAGGAGCTGCTGGGACTCCATCCGGAGCTGCGCGGGCGGTTGGGGCTGGAGATCACCGAGCAGGCGGCGGTGCGCGATCTGAAGGCCGCCGTACAGACCCTGACGGAGTTGGAGGCCATCGATGTGCAGGTGGCCATCGACGATTTCGGGTCGGGATATTCGTCGCTCAGCTATGTGCAGCAGCTTCCGGTGTCGAAGCTGAAAATCGACCGCGCCTTCATGACGGACATTCCGGACAACCTGAAGAACGGGGCGCTGGTCCGCGCCGCGGTCGGCATGGCGCACGGCCTCGGTCTCGTTACGGTGGCCGAAGGAGTCGAGACGGAGGAGCAGCGGGATTTCCTGGTGTCCGTCGGCTGCGACCTGCTCCAGGGCTATCTGTTCGGCCGCCCCGTCGCCCCCGACGCCTTCGCCGCGATGATCCGCGCCCAGCAGCCCGCGATGGCCTGAGCGTCCGGCGGGAGGGCCGGACGGGGGTCACCCCTCCAGCCGTTCCGGTTCCTTTCCGGCCAAGGCGGGCGTCTCGATGGCGCGGGTGGGCAGGCGCTCGCGGCGGATTTCCCGGCGCTGCCAGCGGCGGAAGGAGCGTTTCGACCACCAGGACAGGATCGTCTGCCAGAGCCGCTCCGGGCCCTGGAACAGCGGCACGCGGGGCTTGTCCATCGCTGATGGCTCCAGCGCGAGGCCGACCGAGGTGATCTGTCCGTCCTGCATATCGCGGACGATCAGCTCCACGCCGCCCATGCGCATCCGGTCGCCCAATTCGCAACCGCCGCCGAACTCGTTGCGCAGCAGGTCGCGCAGGGAGCGTTGGGCGTTGGCCAGCGACAGGGGCAGGCCGTACATCTCGGCGATCTGCTCGACCGTCGCGTCGGGGTTCAGCGCCAGATCGCCGTAGAAGGCGCGGTCGTCCTGATCCAGCGGCCGGCTCTCCGCAAACAGCTTGTCGATCAGCGGCAACTGGCTGGGCGGGGTGAACAGATAGACCATGTCCCCGGCCTGGAGCGTCCGCGCCTTGTGCAGCGGCACCACGCGCCCATCGCGGATGACCAGGGAGGGGCGGGCGAAGCGCGGCGTGCGCTGGCCGCGGGCGGCGGGGCTCTTCGGGTGGACGGTGTAGGCGACCATCTCCTGGTCGGCCTCGCCGGGCAGTTCCAGCTCGAACCGTTCGACCGGGCCGCGCCGTGGCGGAACGATCAGCTTCAGCCAGCGCGCCATCGGGCCGATGGTCCAGCCCTGCACCGCCAGCGACACGATCACCACCAGGAAGGCCGTGTTGAAGATCACTTGACCGCCCGGCAACTGGCCGAGGATCGGCACCAGCGCCAGCAGCATCGACACCGCGCCGCGCAGCCCGACCCAGGCCATGAAGGTTTTCTCGTTGGCCGAGAAGCGGAAGGGCAGCAGGCACAGCCACACCGCCAGCGGGCGCGCCAGCAGGATCAGCAGGACGGCCAGGGCCAGGGCGGGCAGGGCGATCGCCCCGAAGTCGTGCGGGGTGGCGAACAGGCCGAGCATGACGAACATCACGATCTGGCTGAGCCAGGTCAGGCCCGAGTGGAACTGCCGCAGGCCCAGCGCCCCGCGCAGCTTCACGTTGCCCGCCACAAGACCGGCGGCGTAGACGGCCAGGAAGCCGCTGCCCCCCAGCTCGTTCGTGCCGGCGAACAGGAACAGGGCGAAGGCCAGCGTGACCACCGGGTTCAGGCCGGGGTCAAGGCGGGCCTTGTTGATGAAGGCGGCCAGCCCGGCCCCGCCCAGCACGCCGAGGAGCGCCCCGCCGGCGATCTGCTTGACCAGGAAGCCGGCCAGTTCCAGCGGCGTCCCCCAGCCGTGCAGCGCCGCCTCCACCAGCATGGCGGTCAGCAGGATGGCGGTCGGGTCGTTGCTGCCGGACTCGATCTCCAGCGTCGAGCGCACGCGGTCGCGGATGGTGATGCCGCCGACCCGCAGCAGGAAGAACACCGCTGCGGCGTCGGTGGAACTGACCGCCGCGCCGACCAGGAAGGATTCAATCCAGGGCAGGCCCAGAAGAAAATGCGCGGCGACGCCGACGACCCCGGAGGTGATGGCGACCCCGAAGGTGGCGAGGCTGAGCGCCGGCCAAGCGGCGGCGCGGTAGCTCGACAGCTTGGTGTCCAGGCCACTTTCGAAGAGGATCACGGCGAGCGCGATGGAGCCGATCAGAAAGGCGCTGTCCGCGTCGTTGAAGCTGATGCCTCCGACGCCGTCGACCCCGGCGAACAGCCCGACCCCGAGAAAGATCAGCAGCAAGGGAGTGCCGATCCGCAGAGCCAGATAGCTGGTCAGGATGCTGACGATCAGCAGCGACGACCCGATCAGGATGATGGTGCTCGCCGTCTCCATAGTCCTCGCGCCGGGATGGGAGTGATGCCGCCTTTGCGGTCATCCGATTTTGGCAATTCTTGGGCGCGAGTGCAACGCAGCGGCCAAAATTTCCCAATGTTCCTAAAATAATACAGAAATGTCTCCCGCAATGCAGCATTGCGGCGGGCTACAATCCTTCCGGGTTAATGCAACGGGCGAGGGGCATTTCATGTTTCGTATACGGCGTATTCCGGCACCACCCCTCGCGCTCCTGATGCTTGTCCTGTCATCCGCCACCGCGACGGCGGGGGCCTTGCCCGATCTGGACCGCACGGCGGCGGGCGGCGGCGCCACGCCGATCCGGTTCGACAAGAAGGCGATCGACCTCGGCGGCTGGGGTGCCCTGGAGGTCGGCCAGACGGAAAGCGCGTCGCGCCGGATGGTGGCGACCACGCCGGTGCGTGACCAATGGTTCTCCGACCCGGTCTTCATGAACGACGGCGCCTTCGGCGGCCCGGACGCGCGGGCGACCTACTATTCGCCGGGCCTGCATGGCTTCAACATCGGCCTCGGCTATACCCCTGTCCGCACCGAACTGGGGGCGGCCGATCCGCTCGCCCGTCATGTGGTGGAAGGCGTGGTCCGGCATGACGGGCGGCTGGGCAAGGCCCGGCTGCGCATCACCGCGGGGGCGGGCAAGGCCGCCGTCGCCAAGGACCGCGGCACGCCCCGCCGGTCCTGGGTGGTCGGCGGGCAGGTGACCCTACCCGGCGTGACGGTCGGCGCCGGCTATCGCGAGCAGTTGCCGGATGACGGCGCGGCGCGGCGGACGCTCAACGCCGGCCTTTATCTGGAGCAGGGCACGGCGGTGCGGGGCTGGACGGTCATGGGGCGGCTGGCCCACACGCAGGTCGGCGCCGAGGCCCCGCAGGAGGCCTGGTCCACGGGCCTGCGCTTTCGCATGTCGCCGAAGGTCAGCGTCACCGCCGATCTGGGCACCATGACCTACGGCGGAGACCCGTCCGACAGCACGATGCTGCGCGTCGGCACTCGTGTTCTGTTCTGAAACGGTGCCCGAACGGGCCTGATATCCCTCTTTCGTCCTTATCCAAGGGTGGATTCCCGACGGAATCGCGGTGTCGTGGAAGCAAATCGCCTTCTCGCCTGTTTATAGGGGCGAGAAGCACCACAAGGAGGGTTTGGACATGTCTCGTTTGCGCCTGATCGGGACCGCCATTGCGCTGTTGACGCTCGCGGCCTGTTCGACCGGCGGCGTGGTTGGCGGCACGGCTGGCGCCGCTGGCGGCTACGCGGTGGACGGCAAGCGTGGCGCGATCATCGGTGGCCTGGGCGGCGCCGCGCTGGGTACGGCGCTGGATCGCTGACCGGACGCGACGGACACGTTCCGTTGCCAAGGACGACAAGCGCGTCGCGCCGATCGGGCGCGGCGCGCTTTCGCTTTTTCAGGCGCGCCATTCCTTGCGCAGGATGGCGTACTGCATCGTGTTCTCGAAAATGGGATTCCCGGCGCTGTCCGTTTCGAAGGATATGAACTCCACGAACAGCCCTTCCTTTCTCATGCCGAGCCTTTCGCACAGGCGCTGCGACGCGACGTTGGTCTCCTCGACATAGGCATAGAGGCGGCGGGCCTGCTTCACCGTGAACAGATGGTCGAAGAGGGCGCGCGCGGCCTCCGCCGCGTATCCGGCCCCGGCAAATTCCGCGTTGAAATTCCAGCCGACGGTGTGGGTGTCCGGCGGCTCGGGCACCTGGAACAGGTCGCCGATCACCCGTCCGGTGCTTCGCAGGCACACGGCGATGTGCTCGTCGCTTCGGCTGCGCGTTTCCACCTCCGCGGCGGCCGCGTCGAGGTCGTCCAGCTTGAGCGAGAGGAAGCAGCTTGCCCGGGGATGACGCAGATAGGCAAGCAGGTCGGGCGCGTCCCCCTCGCGGAAGGGCCTCAGGATCAGGCGGTCGGTGGTGATGGGGTCCATGCGTCGTCACTGCGGAAGGGGCCGGAACCGGAAGCCGGCAGATCATGAGCCGGTCATTTTTGCCGCCCGGCACATCCACGCCGTCAGACTTCCCATTTATGCGGTTGATTGCCAAGCATATTTAAGGTTGCACAAAACTTGCTTGTCGGATCTCCAGCCCATCGGTCATGAGAAACCGTCATGCAAATCTCCAACTATATCAGCAACGTCTCCCGCGTCGTCGCCAAGTTCACGGCGCCGAACGAAAAGACCGAACCGGAGAAGGAAGCAAGCGGCGTCAGTGCCGCCGACGCCTTCCTCAAGGAGGCGCGGAAGTCGCCGGCCCAACGCATCCGGGACCAGATTCTCGCCCGCATGAAGCTGGACGAGGATTCCCTCGCGTCCATGCCGGCGGAGAAGCGCGCCGCGGTCGAGAAGCAGATCGCCGAGGAACTGAAGCGTCAGTTGTCCGGCGAGAAGGAGCGGCGCGGCGCGGCGGTCGACTTGACCGCCTGATGCCGCTCAGACCGGCGGGGCGTAACCAAATACCCTCAACGCGTCTTGAAGGTCGGGGAGGACGCGCTCGACCGCCGCTTCCCCTTCGCGGATGCAGTCGTCCGCGCGGTCGAACTCCGACAGACCGATGTGACCCAATCGCGGCGTGATGTGCACGTCCGGCGGCTCGCCCGCCAGACGGGACCGCGCGATGCGGTCCGTGACGATGCCGAGTGAGGAGACCATGACGCCGAACAGGCTCGGCCCCTCGTAATCGCGCCGGAAGATGCGGCGGCTCAGCGCGCCGATGGGAACGCGGAAGCCGGCGCGTGGCTTGGACTCGCCGTCCGGTCCTTGTTCCTCATCGATCAGCTTGAGGAGATCGAACCCCGCCGCGGTCGGCACGGCGGCGCCGGGGCGCCGCGATTTGCCGATGATGTCGGCGGCCAGATTCACCGCGATCACCATCTGGGCGCCCAGGGCCCGGCAGGCCGACACCGGCACCGGGTTGACCAAGGCGCCGTCGACCATCCAGCGCCCCTCGAAGCGCACCGGCGGAAAGACCCCGGGCAGGGAGAAGGAGGCGCGCAGCGCGTCCACCAGCGGGCCGTTGCGCATCCACACCTCGTGCCCGGTGACCAGATCGGTGGCAATGGCGGCGAAGGGGCTGGGAAGCTCCTCGATCTGGATGTCGCCCAGATGATGGCGCATCTCGGCGACCAGCCGGTCGCCGCCGATCAACCCGCCGCCCTGGCGCAGCCGCAGGTCCAGATAGCCGACGATCTTCATCCGGGTCAGGCTGCGCGTCCACTCCTCCAGCGCGTCGAGCTTGCCGGCGAGGTGGAGGCCGCCGACCAGAGCCCCCACCGAACTGCCGCAGACGATGTCCGCCTCGATCCCGTAGCGCGCCAGCGCCCGCAGGACGCCGATGTGCGCCCAGCCGCGGGCCACCCCGGCGCCCAGAGCCAGACCGATGCGCGGCCGATGGTGGTGCTGGCCGTAGCGATTGCCGGGACCCTGTCCGTTTCCGCCGTCCGCCGCCATGGCGCCTCCTTTGCACGGGGTGGATCGCGTTCCGGTCGGTATCGTGCCATCCGCCCGGTCAGGGGAGCTTGATCGGTTCCGCCCCGGTGGACAAGGCCCGCCGGACAAGGTCCGGTGAAGTAAGGCCCGGTGGACAAGCACCGGGGCCATCGGCTAAGCCATCGCGATTGCGCTACAGGAAGACGTGCACGTGAGCAAGAAGAGCGGAGAACGGCTGCGCCTCGACGCGGCGACGGAACGGCTGGTCGGCCGTATGCTGCGGGAATGGGTGCGCCCCTACACCGGCAAGCTGATGCTGTCCTTCCTGCTGATGGCCGTGGTGGCGGCGGCGACCGGCGCCTATCCGCTGCTGATCGATCAGGCCTATTCGATGTTCTCCGAGCAGGACCGCGGCATGCTGCTGGTCATCCCGCTCCTGATCATCGTGGTCACGGCGGTCAAGGCGCTGTCCATGTATTCCCAGACGGTGGTGACCACCGACATCGTGCAGCGGATCATCACCGACGTGCGCCTGTCGATGTTCGACCATCTGCTGCGGTCCGACACCGCGCAGCTTCACGCGGCCCCCACCGGCACCCTGACCTCCCGCTTCATCAGCGACGTGGACCTGATCCGCAACGCCCTGTCGCGGACCCTGACCGGGCTGGTGCGCGACATCCTGACGGTGATCGCTCTGGTCGGGTCGATGTTCTATCTCGACTGGGTGCTGTCGCTGATCGTCTTCCTGATCTACCCGATCGCCGCCATTCCCATCGTGAACATCGGCAAGCGGCTGCGCCGCGTGTCGCGCGACACCCAGGCGCAGATGGGCGACATGACCGCCCTGCTGACGGAAAGCCTGGCCGGCGCCCGCATGGTCAAGACCTACTCGTTGGAGGAGTATGAGCGCGCCCGCGCGGCCCGCGCCTTCGAGGACAACTTCGCCCTGACCATGAAGGCGACCTGCGCCCGCTCGCGCATCGACCCGATGATGGAGGTTCTGGGCGGCGCCGCGGTGGCCGGGGTGATCGCCTTCGCCGGCTACCGCATGGCGATGGGCGAGGGCTCGGTCGGCGCCTTTTCCGGTTTCGTCGGCGCGCTCCTGATGGCGGCGCAGCCGGTGCGGGCCATCGGCACGCTGAACGCCGTGCTCCAGGAAGGTCTGGCCGCCGCGCAGCGCATCTTCGAACTGATCGACGAGAAGCCGACCATCACCGAGCAGCCGGGCGCCAAGCCCCTGGCGGTGGAGCGCGCCGCCGTCAGCCTGCGGGATGTCCGCTTCGCCTACGAGGAGGGGACGGAGACGCTCAAGGGCATCGACCTGGAGGTTCCGGCTGGGGCGACGGTGGCCCTGGTCGGGCGCAGCGGCGCCGGCAAGTCAACGGTGTTCAACCTGATCCCGCGGCTCTACGACGCGACCGGCGGGCAGGTGCTGATCGACGGGCAGGACGTGCGGGCGGTGACGCTGAAGAGTCTGCGCGGCGTCATCTCGCTGGTCAGCCAGGACACCGTCCTGTTCAACGACACGGTGCGCGCCAACATCGCCTTCGGGCGGCTGGACGCCCCCTTCGACGACATCGTTGCCGCCGCGAAGGCCGCCGCCGCGCACGACTTCGTCGCGCGGCTGCCGGAGGGCTACGACACGGTGATCGGCGACCGCGGCGTCAAGCTGTCGGGCGGCGAGCGGCAGCGCCTCGCGCTCGCCCGCGCCTTCCTGAAGGACGCGCCGATCCTGCTGCTGGACGAGGCGACGAGCGCGCTCGACAGCGAGTCCGAGCGGCTGGTGCAGGGTGCGCTGGAGCGGCTGACCCAGGGCCGTACGACGCTGGTCATCGCCCACCGGCTGGCCACCGTGCGCAACGCCGACCGGATCGTCGTGATGGAGGGCGGACGCATCCTGGAGCAGGGCACCCACGACGCCCTGATCGCGCAGAACGGCACCTACGCCCGCCTGTGCAAGCTTCAGTTCGGCGAGGACGGCGAGGCCGCGCTCCTGGCTCCCTGAGCCGGCGAACCCGAACCGGGCTCAGTCCGCCGCGGGCACCATCTCCACCACGGCGTTGCGCAACTCATGGGCGGCGATGGGTTTGTGAAGCAGGGTGTGGCCGCCCGCGCGGGCTTCCGCCAGCCGCTCCGGTGCGGTGTCGCCGGTGATGATCGTCGCCGGCACCGGGGTCCTCAACCGCTCGCACACCGCCCGGATGGCGTCCAAGCCGGTCTTCCCGTCGCGCAGGCGATAATCGGCCAGGATTGCGCTCGGCCATTCCCCGCTTTCGACGTGCTGAACCGCGTCCTCGATGGAGCCTGCCGTCAGCACCCGATAGCCCCAGCCCTCCAGCATCGCCTGCAGCCCGAGGCGGATCAGCGGTTCGTCGTCGATCACCAGGATGATTCCCCGCCCATCGCTCGTCAGCCGCCGGGTTGCCACCGGTTCGGAGAGGGTGGCGCGACGGGCGATCAGCGGCACGTCGACGCAGAAGGCGGACCCGGTTCCCAGCCTTGAGCGCAGATGAACCTTGTGGCCGAGCAGGCGGGCGAGGCGGCGCACCACCGCCAGACCGAGCCCCAGCCCCTTGCTTCGGTCCCGCTCCTGGTTGCTGACCTGGAAAAACTCCTCGAAGATTTCCTCGTGCTTGTCGGACGGGATGCCGATGCCGGAGTCCATCACCTCGATGCGCAGGCGGTCCCCCCGGCGACGGCAGCCGATCAGCAGACCGCCGCGTTCGGTGTAGCGCAGCGCGTTTTCCACGAGGTTGCGCAGGATGCGCATCAGCAGCGCCGGATCGCTGCGGACCATCAAGGCGCAGGGAACCACGCGCAGTCGAAGCCCCTTGGCCTCCGCCTGGGGGTGATACTCGGCGCCCAATTGCTCGATGATCGGGCCGATCGCCAGATCCTGCAATTGCGGAACGATCAGCCCGGCATCCAGCTTGGACACGTCGAGCAGGCTGTCGAGCAGCATGCGCAGCCCGTCCATGGCCTGGCCCATGGAGTCGAGAACCGGGGCCGCGGGGTGCCCATCCAGCCGCTCCGCCAGCGCCGATTGGAACAGCATCATCGCCTGGACCGGCTGCCGCAGGTCGTGGCTCGCGGCGGCGAGGAACTTGGATTTTGCGACGTTGGCGCGGTCGGCCTCGGCCTTGGAGGCGCGCAGGGCGTTCTCGGTGCGGCGGCGCTCGGTGATGTTGCGGACGATGCCCGTGAAGTAGCGGCGCTCGCCGGCGGTCCATTCGGTAACCGCCAGTTCGATCGGGAAGATCGAGCCGTCCTTGTGCCGTCCTTCGACCTCGCGCCCGACACCGATGATCCGCTTCTCGCCGGTCTGCCGATAGGCTTGCAGATAGCCGTCATGGGCAGAGTGGTAGGGCTCCGGCATGAGGATGCGGATGTTCCGGCCGACCGCCTCGCCGGCCTCATAGCCGAAGATGCGTTCCGCCGCCGGGTTGAAGCTCTGGATCGTGCCGGTCTCGTCGATGACCAGCATGGCATCGACCGCGGTCTGCACGATGGCCCGGTGACGTGCCTCGCTTTCCGCGAGCGCCGCCTCGCGTCGCCGGATGAGGTCCGCGGCGTTGCGGATGGCGCGGCCCACCGCTTCGATCTCGGACACGCCACCGCCGGGCGGTGGAACGGGGTGCCCGGCGCCCAAGGCTTCCGCCGCTCCGGCCAGTTGGGAGACGGAGCGCGTGAGGCGCCGTCCGAGCAGAATCGCCGCTCCGATCCCGATCAACAAAAGGACAAGGCCGCCACCGGTGAACAGGAGGAGGGCATGGCGCGCCGGTGACGCCACCAGGGTCGTTGGGACGCTCGTCGCAACCACCCAGCCGAAATTCCGGGATCGGCTGTAGGCCTGGATCGCTTCCACGTCTTCCAGGTTGACGGCGTGGTGGATTCCATCCGGCACCGTTTGCATGCCGGTCCACAGCGCGGCGGGAAGCCGTTTGCCGACGAACTGCTCGCTCAAGTGCGAGCGTGCGATGACGACACCGTCCTGGTCGATCACCCCCGCCCGCCATCCCGCCGGAATGCGCTCCGGCGACACGATGGCCTGAAGCCGTTCCTGGGGGATGTTGAGGCTCAGCAGATAGCGAATGCGTCCATCGCGGATCACCGGGGCGGTCACCGCCAGAATTGGTGCTTGGCTCACGTCGCCTTTGAAGAGGCCGGTGACCTGCGGCCTTCCCGTGTCGATCACCCTCTGGTCGGATTCAAGCACGGTGTTGTCCGGCAGGTCGGTGCCCCAGGGAATCCGGGTGTTGACGTACTGCTGGCCTTGCGGGTCGCGGAGAACCACGTTGGTGCCCAACCGGTCGCGCACGCCGGCGGCTTGCCGGTAGAAGGCGGCCAGATCATTCTTCGTCAGACTTTCCGATGTGGTCAGCACCTCGGCGGCGGCGATCTGGCGGCTCACCTCGCGTTCCACGTCCTCAGCCAGCAGGCGCGTCCGGTCGAGGACGAGCTGTTCCGTTTGCCGGGCCTGCGCGTCGACATTGCGGATCAGGAGGAACACCGAGAAGAGGACCAGCGGAACCGCAACCGCCATGACCAGAAGGATGAGCCAGCCCCGCACCCGTTGCGGTTGCATGTGCCAAGTCAGGCGCCGGGGCGAACGCCGCGGGGTGTCCAGGTTGTGGATCATCGAACCGGCCGGAGTGCGAACACAAGCTTGCGCCGGAACGCCAACCGACAGCGGCCGATCCGGTTGGCGGCCCGTACCCGTCCAGGCCGTGCCGGAGCGTGCGCCTGCACTCTTCGAAACGGCGGAAGGAGCACGGGTTTGGCGGGGCAGCCGATCGGGGGAACGTATCCGGTCCGAACGTACCGAGGCATTTCGCTGACCATCCCTGAGGTAACCGGTTGCGGGCATCTCTGGACCGGACTGTATCATACCACGCAATAATTGGTTGGTATTCCATCCGCTCGCTCATGAATGAGCGTCTCGGGGCCGGCCCGATCGCAAAAAGTGTATTCCCCGGGTCGCTTCGGCCCGCCCAACGGCAGCGATTGGCACCAGGGACGATCCGGTCTATGGTCCCGCCTTATGGAATCTGCCCTCGACGACGCGATTCGCCTGCACAAATCCGGCAACCATGCGGGGGCGGAGCCACTCTACCGCGACGTGCTGGAGCGTGACCCGGCGAATCGCGGTGCGCTGCAAATGCTGGCGATGCTGCTGGTGCAGACCGGGCGCCCGACGGAGGCCGTGGGTCATTTCCGGGCTATTTTGCGGCTGGAGTCCGGTGGCGTCGCCGGATACAGCAACCTCGCCGCCGCCCTGCGCCTGGCCGGACAGGGAGCGGAGTCGATTGCCTGCCTGCATCGGGCTTTGTCCCTCGACCCGGCGCACGCGGCCTCCTGGTTCAACCACGGCAACGGGTTGAAGCAGCAGGAGAAGGCGGCGGGCGCGGCGCGAAGCTACCGGCGGACCCTGACGCTGGACCCCGGTCACGCCGGGGCGGCGGGCAACCTGAAGGTGCTGCGCGATCAATGGGGATCGCGGCTGGACGAGGCGGAGCGTCGGACCGTCGCGGCGCGCCTCCCGGAGGCGGACACCGACACCCGGATGGCGGCGGCCGAGGCCCTGGCGGCGGTCGGGGATGCGGCGGCGGCAGAAGTGATGGCGCGCGCGGCCCTGGCGCAGGACGAGCGTCATCATCGTGCCAACCGGCAACTGGGGCGACTGCTGCTGGAGCGCAGCGGGGCGATGGGCGTGCAGGACGGAAAGCCCTTCGCGGTCGACCGGGCGCTGGTCGAGGAGGCCATCGGCGCATTGCGCCGGGCCGTCGCCGCCCGCCCGGACGACGACGAGGCCGACTGGCTGCACATTGCCGCGGTGGCGACGCTGGTGCAGGTGGGGATGGCGTCCGACACGGTGTTGCGCGACGGGGCGAGGGCCGCCTGGGTCCGCCTGCGGCGCCACCCCAAGGACACGGTCGCGGCCTCCGTCGTCGGTTTCCACGCTTACCGCGGGGACCGGCTCGTTCTCGCCTCCTGGCTGGGCCGACGCTTCCGGCGGCGCTTCACCGCGGCGGAGGTCGCGCGGGAGCATGAGTTGGGCCTGTGGACCATGCTGCGCGCCGACGACGCCTTCTTTCAGTCCCTGCCGCCGGTGGACGCGGTGCTGGAGCGCATGGCGCCCCTGGAGTGCCGCGCCGAGCCGGCACCGGTGTCGGCCGGCGAACCGGTGGTGTTCTTCTGCTGCGACGACGTCTATTTCCACCGTTTCGCCCCGGCGCTTCTGGAGTCGCTGGCGGAGCGGATGCCGGGCGCCACGGTCGCCGTCCATGTCGTGGCGCCGTCGCCGGAGACTGAGCAGGCCATGGCCCGCTGGCGGGTGGACGGACGGCTGAGAATCGCATTCTCGCTGGACCGGCCGGACATGGCGGGGTGGACCGACATCAAGCGCGTCACCTACTACGCCTCCGCCCGTTTTCTCCGCGCCTTGCAGTGGCTGCGCCGGTTGGACCGCCCGCTGATGGTGGTCGACACCGACGCCTGGATCACCGGAGACTTGCGGGCTCTCCGGGCGGAGATGGCCGGATACGACGTCGGACTCATGCTCGATGGCCGCCGCCGTGGTCCGTCACGGGAAATTCCGGTCGGGTTCGCCGTTTACGAGAACACCCCCGGCGGCGACCGTTTCCTGTCGCTGCTCGGCTCCTACATCGGGCATTTCCTGTCGGGGGCGGAGGTCTACTGGATGTTGGACCAGATGGCCCACTACGCGGTGCTCGACTGGTTGAACCGGCATGAGCCGGTCCGCGTGCGCCGCTTCGATTTCCTGAGCTTTCCCTATTGTCACTTCGTCGGGGCGAAGTGACGCGCCCCGCTCAATCCAGCGCTCACTCCCGCCCGAGAACCCGGTCGACCACCGTGTCGGCCCACTCGCGGGAGCGGAAGCTGGCCTTGGCCTCCACCGGGTCGTAGACGCGCTCCACCCAGTCCCAGAAGGCGATCGGGCGCTTCTCGTTGTAGGCGGCGTACAGCTCGAAGAAATAGTCGAGGATGCCGGTCTTCGCCTGCTTGAAGTGGCCGTACTTCCAGTGGAGCTGCTTGGTCGCCCGCTCCAGCGGCACGCCTTCGTGGATGAAGAGGTAGAGCGCCGACATGAAGCCTGCGCGGTCCGCCCCCGACTTGCAGTGCAGAAGCGCCGGATACTGCATGGTCGCGAACAGGTCGCGGGCCTTCAGCAGCGTCTCCTTCTTCGGCATGTCGCGGGAATTGACGGGAAAGTCCACCAGAGTCAGCCCGGCCGCCCGGCAGGCTTCGGCCTCCAGGATGTAGGAGGCGCAGTCGCGGCTGCCGCGCAGATTCAGGATGGTCTTCACGCCGCGCCGCGCCGCCTCGTGGATGTGTGAGGGCGAGGGCTGGCTCGCCCGGTACATGTTGGGAGAGATGCGGTAAGTGTTCGAATAGACCAGCCGGAAGCACGCATGGTCGATGAACACGCTTTCGACATGTCCAAGCGCCCGTTGCAACGGGGAGATCATGCGCCCGCGCGCCCGCTTGATCCCATCGGCCAGCGCGGTGGTCGTGTAACGGCGCAACATCTTCCTGGTGGTGGCCACGCAGCAGTCTCCAAATCGACAAGGCCGCCAAGATAGGCACACTTCGCGTGGCGTCAAGGCCACCGCGCCGCTGGGCAGTGCGGCGCTTTGGTCATCCGGCCCGTAGGACCCGCCCATAGATATCGTATCGCGCGGCCAACGACAGCACGATCTCCATGTAGAGGTTGATCAGGCCGTTGGCGTAGAAGGCGGGACAACCGGTGTAATGGCGCTCGCCTGGCTGGGCGGTCGGCTCGATCAGGTCGGCGTTCAGGACGATCATGCCGCCCGGCGCCTCCGCGTCGTAGACGAAGGCGGTCTGATGGCGGGGCAGGGGGTGGATCGCCTGATGGTCGTCGGCCTCGATGTGGCCCGCCCCCATGAACTGGCACAGCATGCCCAGGCTGCCCATGGCGAGCGGCAGCACCTGCTTCAGGCTGCGGCGCGACAGGGCGTCGTATTCGGCCAGCGTCAGGCCGGGCTTCAGCATCGGCGCCGACTCGCACAAGTTCCAGCAGACGTGGAGCGCGGTGTGGCTGCCCGTCTTGGTGATCGACAGCATGTCGTAGCCGGACGGCGCGTGCAGCACCGACGCCTCCAGCGTGTTGGCGAGGACGAAACTGGCCGCGGCGAGCGGCGTGATGGCGCCCTCCGCCCGGCAGCGCTCCTCTTCCAGCGTCACCTTGATCGCCCAGTCCTTGATGATGGCGTCCAGCAGGTGGCACACGCTGTCGCGCAAGAAGCCGATCAGCGTTTCCGCCGGGGCGGCGGCCAGGCCGGCGGTGTCGGCGACGTCCAGCCCGTGCGGCGAGTCCGGCGGGTTGCACAGCAGCAGATGGCCGTCGGCGTCCAGCGGCATGCGGTTGGTGATGTGGTCGCGCAGGTCGGTGTAGAGGAAGGCCAGCAGCGTGTTGATCGCGACCTTCTCGTAATCCTCCTTGCGGGTGTCCGCATGGGCCGGGCACTGGCCGGCGAGGCGCTGGAGCTCCTCGGTGAAGAGGTAGTTCGGGTCCTCGGTGATGCGGTGCAGAATCGGCGCGAGGTTGATCCGGGTCATCCCGGCCTCCTCATGCGCGGCGAGATAGGACAGGGCGAAGTCGTTGGAGCGGGCCATGATGGGGCGTCAATCTCGTGGGTGAGGACGGTCAGCGGTCGCGAAGCCGGTCGTAGACGCCGTAGTCCATGGCGATGCTGGCCACGATGTCGAGATACAGTTTGATGAAGCCGGGCGTGTAGAAGGCCGGGCAGCCGGTGTAGTGCCGCTCGTCGGGCTTGGCGAAGCGGGTGATCGGCTCCGGGTTCAGGCAGATCAGCCCGGCCTCGTCGAGGACGAAGGCGGTCTGGTCCTTGGGCAGGAGATGAATGGCGAGGCCGTCATGGGGCTCGATCCCCGACGCTTCCATGTAATGGACCAGCATGCCCAGGCTGGCCATCGACAGCGGCACCACCTGCTTCAGGCTGCGCCGGACGAGGTCGTCGTAGGCCGCCGCCTCCTTGCCGGGAAGCAGCAGGGGAGCGGCCTCCACCATCGCCCAGCAGATGTGGATGGCGGTGTGGCTGCCGGTCTTGGTGATCGACAGCATGTCGTAGCCGGCGCGCTGGTAGAGGGCCGAGTCCTCCAGCGTCGTGCGCAGGATGAAGGTGGCGGCGGCGGCGGCGGAGATCTCGCCCGTGCCCTGGGCCCGGTAATGCTCCTCTTCCGTCAGCAGGTCGGCCGCCCAGCCGGTGATGAGCCCGTCGAGCAGATGGCAGGTGGCGTCGCGCAGGACCGAGGCCATCACGTCCAGCGGGGCGGCCGCCACCGCCGCGCGGTCGGCCGGGTCGATGCCGTGCGGGGAGCGCGGCGGGATCGGCAGCATCACCTGCCCGCGCTCGTCCAGCGGCAGCTTGGTCGCCACATGGTCGCGCAGCCGGTCGAACAGGTAGGCCAGCAGCGTGTTGACCGTCACCTTGTCCGCGTCGTCGGCGTTGGGGGCGGCGTGCATGGGGCACTGGCCGCCGCCGCGGCGCAACTCCTCGCTGAACAGGAAGGCCGGGTCCTTCTGGATGGTCTGGAGGATGTGGGCGATCGAGACGCGCTCCAGCCCGGCATCGGCGTGAGCCTTGATGAAGTTGCTGGCGAAATCGTTGGAACGGGACATCGTGGCCTTGCCGGAACGGAGTAATCCCGTTCAGCCTAGGGCGAGTGGTGGGCCCGTTGCAACGGCAACCTCTGTGACCGGTTGCCGCTTCTCCGTTGAAATTTGCGGTTTTACCCCTCGGGAACCAGCCAGTCGACCGAGCCGCCGCCGCCGGTGGAGGGCAGGGCGGCGTGCAGCGCGGGCAGCAGGTCGCGCAGCGTGTCGTCCAGCGTCCAGGGCGGGTTGACGATCAGCAGCCCGGAGCCGTTCAGCCGCAGGTGCGTGTCCTCGGGGTGCCACGTCAGTTCGACGGCCAGGATCTTGCGGATGCCGGTGTTCTCCACCGCCTCCTGGAAGCGCCAGACGGCCGCGCGTTCCTTGATCGGGTACCACAGGGCGTAGATGCCGGTGGACCAGCGCCTGTGCGCCGCCTTCAGCCCCTCGGCCATGCGGGCAAATTCGTCCGGCTGCTCGAAGGGCGGGTCGATCAGGACGAGGCCGCGCTTCTCCCGCGGTGGCAGATGGGCCTTCAGCGCCTGATAGGCGTCCGTCTTGAAGGCCGAGACCTGACGGTCCCCGGCGAATTCAGCCCTCAGGGTCTGCCAGTCGTCGGGATGCAGTTCATTGAGGAGCAACCGGTCCTGCTCGCGCAGCAGCGCCCGCGCCAGCCGCGGCGAACCGGGGTACCAGCGCAGCCGCCCGTCCGGGTTCAGCGCGTTCACCGCGTCCAAATAGGGCCGCAACGCCGGGTGTGGCGCCGGCTGGCCGAACAGCTGTCCAATTCCCTCCTGGAACTCCAGCGTCTTACGCGCCGGTTCGGAGTCCAGGTCGTAGCGCCCGATGCCGGCGTGGGCGTCGAGCACGCAGAAGGGCGCCGGCTTGGCGCGCAAATGATCGATGATCAGCGCCAGGACGGCGTGCTTCATCACATCGGCAGGGTTGCCGGCGTGGAAAATGTGACGGTAGTTCATAGGGCAGGGATTTAGCCCATCGGGGCCTTCCGCGCCATCCCCCGCGAACTGGGATCAGTCCAGAGAGGCGACCTGCTGGGCGTTGCGGAAGGTGCGGCGGGTGCTCGGCGCGATGCTGGCGGGCTCGGAGTCGCCGCAACGGGCGGATTCCAGCAGCTTGGCGCTCTTCGGGTCCAATTCGTTCAGGTGCTGCCAGATCTTGCAGACGTAGTTCTGGGCCTGACGGGTGGAACCGCCGTTGTAGCGGGCGACGGCGGTCTTCCAGCTTCCCTGCTCGCCGTGAAGGCGAAGGAGCAGGCGGCCGGCGTAGTTGACGTTTTCGCGGGGATCGACGATCCGCTCCACCGGCTGGAACTCGCCGCGGTGGGTGCCCAGCGAGATCTGCATGCAGCCGACATAGACGTTCTGGCGAAGCTGGCCGCGCTTGTCGCGGAGATGCCGGGCCGCGTCGTTGGCGTTGCGGGCGTAGACGGGACGGCCTTCCACGCTCATCGCGAAGGGGGTCGGAGCGCCATCCTGGCCGCTTTCCACCAGGGCGATGGCGACGAGGAGGCCGGAGGGGATGTTGAACTTGCGCTCGGCCTCCACGGCGTGGGAGACGCAGCTGCTGTCCTGGGCGGCGGCGGGCTTGGCGAGGAGAACCGGAGCGGCGGCTAAGCCCAGTGCAAGAGCGAGCCAGCCGCCATACGTGCGTCGCACGCGCTGAGTTCGATCCTGCATATCCTCGGTCCCCTCTTCGTTGCCGGGTTCATCCGGCTTCGTTTTGGCCCCCCGCGCGGGGCCGCCATTACCGGTCACCGAGTCGCTTACGGTGACCGCCTCCTACCCGAAAGTTCAGCGCCCACCATCGGGCGCCGAAGCCACACTTCCAAAAATTTTATACAGCGTCAATCTATTTGCTGCCCGGTAATACCACGCCTTTCGCTCGAACGATGTCACAAGGCCGTGGGAAAAGCCGACTCACAGCCTCGGACTTAGCCATTAAGGCACTGATTCCGAAGTCCTTTGAAAAACCGGAAGAGGTGGATTGTGCAAAGGGCGTACAATTTCCTCCAAACGGCCTAATGCGACGGTCTGAAGCGCGATTCGCCGCCGAGCGACCTCCTTCGGATGCCTCTTGCGCGCGCGTGCAAGCTGGTGCAGGAGTTCGTGTCTTCTTCCGCTTTCCGGAGTCTCCCGGAGCGGGGAGGGCGACAGCGCATCTCCCACAGCGAAGTGATCGTGGATCGCGATTCGACGGCTCAAGCCGACCGGGAGGGGCCAAGCCCCTTCGTCCAACCCGGAGACGTTCCGGGCATTTTGTTCCAGACCGGCTATGACCGACTCTACGCCGCCGACGCGGCGGGGGCGGCGCGTGCCTTCCGGCTCGCCTGCGCCGCCGACCCGGGATCGGGCGAAGCCTGGGGCGCCCTGGCCGACAGCACGCGGGACGCGGGCGAGGCCGCCGGGGCGCTGGCCGCCTGCGGGCGCGCGGTGGCGCTCGACCCCGGCGTATGGCCCTGGCGGATCGCCCTGGCCGAGGCGTTGCGCGCCGCGGGCCGGTTCGAGGAGGCGGTGATCACCGGGCAGGTGCTGACGGCGGAGCGTCCGGATTCCGCCACGGCCCGGCTCGGCCTCGCCCGCGCCCTGGCGGCGGCGGACCGGCGGGAGGCCGCGCTGGAGGAGTACCGCGAGGCCGTGGCCCTGCGCCCCGGCGACCGCGAGGCGGCGCTGGAGCTGGCCGCCTTGCTGGTCGAGGCCGGCGACGCGCTGGGCGCGGTCGAGCTGCTTCAGCCCTTGTCCCGCCGGGACCCGGAGGACGCGGACCTGCACGCCGCCATCGGTCGGGCCTGGATCATGCTGCAGGAGCCGGCGAAGGCGCTGACCGCGCTGCGCCGCGCCGAAGGGCTCGACTCGGACGGGCGACTCGGCTGCGCGGCGCTGATCGCCGCGCTGGAGGGTGGCGCCGGGGCGGATCTGTCGGCGGCCTATGTGCGCGCCCTGTTCGACCGCTACGCCGACCGCTTCGACCAGGATCTGGTGGGCAAGCTGGGCTACTCCGCGCCGGCCCTGCTGCGCGAGGCGGTGGACCGGCTGGGGCCGGCATCGGACCCTGGGGCTTCCGGGTTGCTGGTTCTGGACCTCGGCTGCGGCACCGGCTTGGCGGGCGTGGCGTTCCGCCCGTTGGCGGCGCATCTTGCCGGGGTCGATCTGGCCCCGCGCATGGTCGATAAGGCCCGCGCCCGCGCATTGTATGACGAGCTGTCGGTCGGTGACGTGGTCGCGGCGGTGGAGGCGGCACCCGGCACCTGGGACCTGCTGGTCGCCGCCGACGTGCTGGTCTATCTCGGCAACCTGACCGCGCTGTTCGAGGGCGCCGCCAGGGCCCTGCGTCCGGAGGGCCGCTTCGCCGCGACGGTGGAGCGTCTGGACGGCGAGGCGGCGGCCTCCGGCTACGCGCTCGGCCCGTCGCGGCGCTACGCCCACAGCGAAGCCTATCTGCGCGAGATGGCGGCGGCGGCGGGCCTGACGGTGCGCCTGATGGAGCCCTGCTCCCCCCGGCGGGAGAAGGGCGTGGGCGTGCCGGGTTTTCTCTTTATATTGGAGAAGCCGGCGGCCTGACGAAAAGACCGTTCGGAGCGGGGGCGTCGGTCACGCCTCCGCCCGGAAGGGCTGCAGGCTGAGCAGGGCGCAGTCCCAATAGGGACGCGGGCCGAAGCGTTCCGCCAGGAAATCGACGAAGACACGGACCTTCGGCGACAGGTGCCGGTTCTGCGGGTAGACCGCGAAGACGTTCGACTCCGCCATGTAATAGTCCAGCAGCAGGCACTGGAGCTGCCCCTTGGACAGCGCCTCGCCGCACAGGAAGGTCGGCAGAACGATGATGCCGACGCCGGCGATGGCGGACTCGCGCAACAGGTCGCCGTTGTTGGTGCGCAGCGATCCCGACACGCGGACCGAGCGCATGGCGTCGCCAACGCGGAACTGCCACTGCTCAGCGGTCGGAATGTTGGTGTAGATCAGGCAGTTGTGGTTGGACAGCTCATCCGGCGTCTGAGGAACTCCGTGCTTCTCCAGATAGGCCGGGCTGGCGCAGACCACCTGTCGGTTGGGGGCCAGGCGCTTGGCGATCAGCGAGCTGTCGCGCAGCCGCCCGATGCGCACCGCCAGATCGTAGCCCTCGTCGATCAGGTCGACGTAGCGGTCGTTCAGGTCCATCTCGATCTCGATGGACGGGTAGCGCTCCAGGAACTCGGCGACCGCCTTCGCCAGATGCAGCAGGCCGAAGGACACCGGCGCGTTGACCTTCAAACGCCCGCGCGGGGCGGCGTGCAGGTCGGCGACGGCCTGCTCCGCCTCCTCAAGGTCGGCGATGATGCGGGTGCAGCGCTCGTAATAGGCTTGTCCGACCTCGGTCAGGCTGAGCTTGCGCGTGGTGCGGTTCAGCAGCCGCGCCCCCAACCGGTTCTCCAACTCCGCGATGCGGCGGGAAACCACGGACTTGGACAGGTTCAGGCGCTCCGCCGCGGTGGTGAAGCTCTTGGTGTCCACGACCTTGATAAAGGCCATCATGTCGTCGAGGCGATCCATGTCATTGTTCTACACCCGGGAACAATGAAGTTCCAGCGCCCTGGATTTGCTAGGACGCGGCAACGCGCTATCTTTTTGGAACGCCGCAGCCTCCAGCGCGGCCGCAACGACAGAGGGGAGACGAAACATGGCGAAGGTTCTGGTGCTCTACTACAGCAGCTACGGCCACATCTCCACCATGGCGCAGGCGATGGCCGAGGGCGCGCGCTCCGTTGCCGGCACCGAGGTGACCGTGAAGCGCGTGCCGGAGCTGGTCCCCGAAGAGGTGCGGCAGAAGGCGCACTTCAAGGAAGAGCCGAACATTCCCATCGCCGACCCGAACGAGCTGGCCAACTACGACGCCATCATCCTGGGCGTGCCGACGCGCTACGGCAACATGCCGGGCCAGATGAAGAACTTCCTCGACCAGACGGGCGGCCTGTGGGCGAAGGGCGCGCTGGTCGGCAAGGTCGGCGCCGCCTTCTCCTCCTCCGCCACCCAGCACGGCGGGCAGGAGAGCACGATCCTCACCACCCACACCGTGCTTCTGCACCTCGGCATGGTGATCGTCGGTCTGCCCTACAGCTTCCAGGGTCAGATGGGCGTGGACGAGGTGATGGGCAACAGCCCGTACGGCGCCAGCACCATCGCGGGCGGCGACGGCTCCCGCCAGCCGAGCGCGGTCGAGCTGGACGGCGCCCGCTATCAGGGGCGTCACGTCGCGGAGATCACCAAGAAGCTGCACGGGTGAGGGTGGAGTGCGCCTCTCCCGCCGCATGGGCGGGAGAGGTGGCACCGGACAGAGGGGAGTTCAGGGCATGGGTCTGTTGATCGACGGCCGCTGGCACGACCAGTGGTACGACACCAAGAACAGCGGCGGCGCTTTCGTCCGTCCGGAAACCCAGTTCCGCAATTGGGTGCGGGCCGACGGTTCGACTCCGTTTCAGCCGGAGGCCGGGCGCTACCACCTGTTCGTGTCGTTGGCCTGCCCCTGGGCGCACCGCACGTTGATCCTGCGCAAGCTGAAGGGGCTGGAGGACGTCATCGGAGTCACCGTGGTCGATCCCCTGATGCGGGAGGAGGGCTGGACCTTCCCCGCGCCCGATCCGATCACCGGTTCCACCCGCCTGCACGAGGTCTACACCAAGGCCGATCCCACCTACTCGGGGCGCGTCACGGTCCCGGTGCTGTGGGACAAGAAGACCGGGACCATCGTCAGCAACGAGTCCGCGGAGATCGTCCGCATGCTGAACCGGGAATTCGACGCCTTCGGCGACGCTTCGCTGGATTTCTACCCGGCGGAGCTGGCGGAGGAGATCGACCGGCTCAACGCCTTCGTCTACGACCGCGTCAACAACGGCGTCTACAAGGCCGGTTTCGCGACCAGCCAGGAGAAGTACGAGCAGGCGTTCGACGCCCTCTTCGCGGCGCTCGACGAGTTGGACGAGCGGCTGGGCGGACAGCGCTATCTGCTGGGGAACCGGCAGACCGAGGCGGACTGGCGCCTGTTCACCACGCTGGTGCGCTTCGATGCCGTCTACGTCGGCCATTTCAAGTGCAACCTGCGCCGAATCGCCGACTATCCGAACCTGTCCGGTTATCTGCGCGACCTCTATCAGGTGCCCGGCGTGGCGGAGACGGTCGATTTCCACCACATCAAGCGGCACTATTACGCTAGCCACACCATGATCAACCCGACCGGCGTCGTGCCGAAGGGGCCGGCTCTGGATCTCGACACGCCGCATGGCCGTGACGCGGTGGGATGATGGGGAAGGGTGATCGGGTTCAGGGCTTGTAGCAGCGCGCCATGTCCTGGTTCTGGCCGATCATCTCGCACTGGAAGCTGTTGGAGAATTTGAAGCGGAACGGCCCGGTCTTGCGCACGCTGACCAGGGTCTGTCCGCCGGGGTTCTTGAACGCCACCCAGGCCGAGGAATCAAAATGGGTGGTGATCCCATTGCTCAGCCGCACGCGGCCCTGGTTGTCCTTGATGACCTGCACGCCGGTGTTGAAGGCCATGACTCCGTTCGGCGTCTCGGACGCCACGGCGAGGCCGTTCGTGCAGTTCACCCCCTCCGGCTGCACCGCGACGCACTCATAGGGGCGCGGCTGCGACGCGGTGAGCACCATGGCGTAGATCGCCACTTCCAAAACGTTCATGGGCATGCGGAATCTCCCGGCAATCCGCACAAGGGTGCAGCAATGCACCGTGTACAGAATAATTCCGCCGTGGTTACGAAAAGTATAATGCCGCGGTCAAGGTTCTACCCTTTCGCGGACAGCGCTTTTTCCAACTTCTCGCGCAGGCCGAGCGGGGTCAGCGGCTTCACCAGATAACCGTTGGCTCCGGAGCGCAGGGCCGACAGGACGACGTCGGACCGGTCGTGCTTGGTCAGCATGATGACCGGCGCCCGCCCGTCCAAGGCCTCCAGAAAGGCCAAGCCGCCCATCGGCGCCATGTCCACGTCGCAGAGGATCGCGTCGAAATCGACCCGGTTGCAGCGGGCCAGCGCCTCCGCCCCGTCGGCGGCCTCGATCACCGTGCCGACGCCCAACTGCTTCAGCAGCCGCACCGAGACGCTGCGGGTCACCACCTCGTCCTCGACGACCAGCACCGCGCACGAATTGAACGACACGGCCACCCTCGCGCTTCGTTCTGTGGGTACCCCTGAGGGTTACGCCAGTATGATATATCAGCGCGAAAGAAACTCAAATGCGTGCGATCAAAATTTTCACGTCGGCCAGGGCGCGGTCGAGGGCCGCCGCGTCCCGCCGCACCACCGCCGCGTCGCCGCGCAGGGCCGCATCCTCCACCGAGCCGAACAGGTCGGCGACACGCCCCGCCCCGGCGGTGCGGGCGGCCCCCGCCGCCGAGTGGGCGGCCAGCCGGACGCCATTCAGGTCGCCGAGCGCCAATCGCTCTTTCAGAATGCGCGACAACTCGTCCGTGTTCTCCAGGAACAGGGCGTAGAGCATGGTGACGGTGGGGCCAGGACCACCGAAGTTGCGCAGCATCGGCTCCACGTCGAGGGTCTCACGGTCACACGGCGTCGCGTTGGCCGGTGGCGGTTCGGATGGGCTGGACGGCGGCTGGGGCACGGCGGCGGCTCCCGGCAGGACACGGCATGGCCGTACAGTGCGTGTGGCAACTCAACCCGGTCAAGCCGAGGCCGGCGCGGCGAATGGACGCTTCGGCGCCGCAGCATCCGGTCACGGAACCGTGGAACGCGCCGCTTGTTCCCCAACGTTCGCAACGATGCTGGAAGGCCCGAGCGATGACCGCCGCACCCGAGGAACAGCGTCTGGACACCCTGATCGTCGGCGGCGGACCGGCCGGGCTGACCGCGGCGATCTATCTGGCGCGCTACCGCCGCCGCTTCCTGGTGGTGGATTCCGGGGCCAGCCGCGCCTCCTGGATTCCGCTGTCCCACAACCATGCGGGCTTTCCCGACGGGGTGACCGGCGACGAGCTGCTGGCCCGCATGCGCGCCCAGGCGGAGCGCTACGGCGCCCGGATCGTGCCGGGAACGGTGACGGCGGTGGAGCGGGGCGACGATGGCTACCGCGTGAGGACGGAGGACGGGCGGCTGTTCCGCGCCCGCACCGTGCTGGCCGCGACCGGCGTGATCGACCGCGAACCGGAGCTGCCCAACCTGTATCAGGCGGTGCAGCGGGGACTGGTCCGCCATTGCCCGATCTGCGACGGGTTCGAGGTGACCGGCCACCGCATCGGCGTCATCGGCCACGGCACCGGGGCTTTGGGGGAGGCGCTGTTCCTGCGCACCTATTCCCGCGACATCACCGTCCTGACGCTGGGCGAACCGATGAATCTGGAGGAGGCGGAGGAGAGCCGCATGGCCGAGGCCGGGCTGCGCGCCGTCGAGGAGCCGGTGGTGGAAATCCACACGGAGGGCGGGCGGATTGCCGCCCTGACCACGGCGTCCGGCGAGCGGCTGACCTTCGACACGCTGTATTCCGCCCTGGGTTGCCACCCGCGCAACGAGACGGTGAAGGGGCTGGGCGTGCGCATCGGGCCGAGCGAACGGCTGGTCACCGACGAGCACCAGCAGACCGGGATCGAGGGGCTCTACGCCGCGGGCGACATCGTGGAGGGCCTGAACCAGATTTCGGTCGCCATGGGACAGGCCGCGATCGCCGCCACCGCCATCCATCGCCGACTCCTGGCAGAGGACGGGGACCTCTGAGGGGTGACGCCTCCCCGTCGGGTGGTCAGCGGCGCCGGGCAAAATGTCGCATTTGATATTAATGAGCGGTAATACCAATCCGATGGACCAAGCTATGCTCTTGGTTTGATGGAGCTTCCAGGAAAGGCATAAAGGGTTATGCCTTTTGGGCTCGGCCGGACGTTTACACCTGATTAAGAATTTGGGCTTTAGGACTTTCGCCATTGCGAAAGGCGGTCCGTGCGGCTGGGTGTGGCCCGGCGCACAGCGGGACGAGCGAAGGGGCGTCATGATGACGTCATCGACCAACCCGCCGATCAACCCGGGCAGCCTGCCAGAACGAACGGAACCTGCTCCATGGCCCAATCCGTGACCCGCGCGCTTCAAGCCATCAAACGCCACAACGCCAAGCCGGAGCAGATCGACCACGCCATCCTCAGCGCCATCAACGTGACGCTGTGCATGCAGTCCGGCGGCAACGACCGGGTCGCCGAAGGCTTCAACCAGGACATCGCGCTGAGCGGCCGGGCCTTCGGCGTCCGGAGCTGACCTTACTCCTCCTTTTCCTCCCGCTTCCGCAGCTCGTCCTGCAGGAGATAGCGGGCTTCCGGCGGCAGATCGCCGATGGCTTCGGCCAACACGCGCAGGCGACGCCGCAGCCCGTAGACGGTGTCCAGCAGCGACAGCACGACCGGCATCGCCTCGTCGTCGAGCGCCAGATCCTCCCGCAGATCGCAGATCAGTTCCAGCCGGGCCATGTCCGCTGCGCTGAAGACGAAACCGGTCCCTTCGTGCCGCGGCCTCAGCCAGTGCCGCTCCACCCACACCGTCAGCTGGGCGGAGGAGACGCGCCGGCAGGTGGCCAGCACCTCCTCGGTCCGCCATCCCGCGCCGTGCTGGTCCATGTCGTTCCGGTCCATCTCACGCGGCCTCCATGTCCCGTCTCGGGTTGTGGTCGGTTTTCCAATCCCGGACGAACGCCTCCAGCGCCGGGTCGGGCGCGTCGGGCAGGGCGATGCGCAGCGTCACATACTGGTCGCCGCGCGCGCCGTTCGCTCCGGGAAGGCCCTTGCTTTTCAACCGCAGCCGCGTGCCGTTGTTCGCCCCCTTTGGAACGGTCAGCATCACCGGCCCGTCTATGGTCGGCACGCGCACCTTGCCGCCCAGCACCGCCTCGCCCAGCGTCACCGGCAGGTCGAGCTGGATGTCGTCGCCGTCGCGGCGGAACCACGGGTGGGGCGTGACCTTGACGGTCACCAGCGCGTCGCCGGGCGGACCGCCGTTGCTGCCGGGCAGGCCCTGGCCCTTCAGGCGGATGGTGCCGCCATCCTCCAGCCCGGCGGGCAGGTCGATGTCCAGCGTCTTCCCGTCCGGCATGGTGACGCGACGCTTGCCGCCCTTGGCCGCCGCCAGGAAATCGACGGTCAGCGACATGCCGAGGTTGCCGCCCTTCATCGGCATGGCGCCGCCGCCGCGGGCGAAGCCGCGCCCGCCGAACAGGTCGGAGAAGATGTGCTCCAGATCGTCCGACGCGAAGCCCTCGGCGTGGGCGTAGCGGGCGCCCGCCGGGCCTTCGGCGAAGTCGCGGTAATACTGGCGCTGCGGCCGTTCCTGGCCGGAGGCGTCGATCTCCCCGCGGTCGAAGCGGGCGCGCTTGTCGGCATCCGACAGCAGGCTGTAGGCGGCGCTGATGTCCTTGAAGCGCTGCTCGGCTTCCGCCTTGCCGGGATTGAGGTCGGGGTGGTGCTTCTTGGCCAGCTTTCGGTAGGCCTTGCGGATCTCGTCGTCCGAAGCGGTGGGGGATACGCCCAGAATCTCGTAAGGATTGCTCATGGCGATGACCGTGATTGAAAAGCGGGGGTCAGCGGCTGACGGGTGAGCACGTTCGACGTGTATGTGTTCGACGCTCCCCCGCAAATCAAGAGGGGTGCCCTTCCGTGCAACGCACGTCGCCTGTGCTTGCGGCCGGGATGACGAAGGAACAGCGCGCGCCAATATGAAGCGGGCCGGACTTGGCTCCGGTTGAACGGTTCCAAAGGGAGATGGTCAGGGAGGGAGCCCCCGTCATGCCGCACATGCCTCGGTCCTTCATGCCCACCGATCAGGCCGTCGCCGACCTGAGGCGGCGCCACAAGATCGCGAACGTGTTGCAATCCCTCCTCCTGCTCGGCGGCATGGTGCTGCTGCTGGCGTTGTGTGGGATGATCCTGGCGGGGGTTGAGGGGGTGCTGTGGGCGCTGCTTGGCGGCGCCATCAGCCTGCTGTTCAGCCCGCGCCTGTCGCCGCGCATGGTGCTGGGCATGTTCGGCGCCCGCCGCCTGACCTATGCGGAGGCCCCGGTCCTGTTCGACGCGCTGGCCGCCATCGCCCGCCGGGCGGACCTGCCCGCGGTGCCGGAGCTGTGGTACGTCGCCAGCCCGGCGCTGAACGCCTTCGCCGTGGGCAGCCGCCGCCGGTCGGCCATCGCGGTCACCGACGGGCTGCTGCGCGCGCTCAGCCTGCGGGAGCTGGCCGGCGTGCTGGCCCACGAGGTCAGCCACGTGCGCAACAACGACCTGACCGTGATGGGGCTGGCCGACACGGTGACCAGCCTGACCCGGCTGATGTCGGTCTTCGGCATGGCCCTGCTGATTCTCAACCTGCCTCTGCTGATGATGCGGCAGGAGGCGGTTCCCTGGCTGCTGGTGCTGCTGCTTATCGCCGCACCCTGGATCGGCGTGCTTCTGCAACTCGCCCTGTCGCGCACCCGGGAATTCGACGCCGACCTCGACGCCGCCCACCTGACCGGCGACCCGGAGGGCGTGGCCTCGGCGCTTGCCCGGATCGAGCGGCTTCAGCACAGCCCGTGGGAGGGGCTGCGTTTTCCCGGCCGCCGCCGTGCGCAGAACATCCCGTCCCTGTTGCGCACCCACCCGGACACCGAGGAGCGCGTGCGCCGCCTGATGGCGCTGCGCACCCCGCCGCCGGTCCTGCCGGGGCTCGACGCCTACCCTCTGCACGGCCACCCCCTTCATGCCCGGCCGCACCTCGCCATGCCGGCGGCGCTGCGGCGCCCGCGCTACCGGATCGGCGGCTACTGGTACTGAAGGTTACAAGGCCGGCGTCCGCCTCTCCTGGACTCGCGCTGCCCGGCTGGGTAGAACCGACGGGCGCGGTCGGGCAATTTTCCCAAATCCCAGGCTTGTCCAGGGACGGCGGAGCGCCCGCGGCGGTCGGTTGGCTACAGAAGGCGGGTCCCCTCCATGACCTTTCAAGGGCGTTTGGTCCTCCTGATCTCCGGGCTGGTGACGCTGGCGGTGGCGCTGGTCACGATCCTGCTGGCCTGGACGACCCATTCGGCGATCCAGTCGCGGGTGGAAGCGGACGGCCGCGGTGCGGCGACCTTGCTGGCCCGCTCCGCCACGCTGGCGCGCGAGGTCCCGCGCGACGTGGAGGCGCTGCTGGCTGACCGGCTGTTGTCGGAGGCGACGCTCGCCGCCCACCTTGTGGCGGTGATGGAGGCGGGCAAGGCGCCGGTCAAGGCGGTGACCGACCGGCTGAAGGCCGTCGCGGACGGTGGCGGGCCGGACGAGATCTGGGTCACCGACAACCGGGGCCGCGCCTATCTGCACAACATCCCCGGCCCCGACATCACGTTCGGTCCCGACGCCCGTGCGCAGCCGCGCCAGGCGCCCTATTACGGCCTGCTGAACCGCGCGCCGGAGAAGGTGGTGACCGACGCCGCCACCGAAGGCGGCAAGCTGATGAAGTTCGCCGGCGTGGCCGGCGTCGACAAGCCGCGCATCGTCCAGGTCGGCGCCGACGTGCGCCGGCTGGGCGACATCGCCCGCCGGGCCGGGGTGGACGGCGTGATGGCCTCCCTGCTGGCCGGCGGCACGGTGGAGGGCGCTTGGCTGCTGGAGCGCGACGGGCGTCTTGCCGTGCACGCCACCGGTCCCAGCGCCGGGCCGCTGTCGGAGCGGGCGGTCGAGGCGGCGAAGGCCGCGGCCGCCGCCGGCGAGACCGGCCTGCTGCGTGAGGGAGACCGGCTGACCGCCTTCGCCCCGGTGCCGGCGGTGGCTGGGCAGGGAGCAGGGATCGCGGTGGTCCGCCTGCCGGCGGAGGACCTCTCCTCGGTGGTCGGCCGTCATGTGAAGATCGGCGTGCTGGTCGGGCTGCTCGTCCTGGCGGCGGGCGTCTACGGCGCCGTCCGCTTCGCGCGCAGCCAGATGGCTCCGATCGAGCGGCTGGGCGAGGCCGTCGCCGCCGTCGAGGCCGGGCGCTTCAACCCCTTCACCCTGAACGAGGCGATGGAGCGCAACGACGAGATGGGCCGCCTTGCCCGTGTCTTCCGCAGCATGGCGCTGGAGGCGTCCTACCGCGAGGAGACGCTGGACGCCCAGCTTCTGATGCGCACGGCCGAGCTGGAGACCCGCACGGAGAAGCTGGCCGCCGCCGAACACCTGATCGAGGAGGAGCAGCGCGCCGCCCGCGACGTGCAGGCGAATCTGCTGCCGCAGCAGCTCCCCGCCGGGCGCGACAGCCAGTTCTTCGGCCTGCTGGTCCCCGGTCCGGCGGTCAGCGGCGACTTTTACGACGTGATCGAGCTGGACGAGCGCCATTGCCTGCTGGTGGTGGCCGGGGTGTCCGGCTGGGGCGTGCCGGCGGCCTTCCTGATGCTGCTGGTGCGCGGCGCGATCCGCGAGGCGGCGGCCCGGCCCGGCATGACCCCCGCGGCCATCCTGGCGGCGGCCAACGACCGGCTGTGCGGGCAGAGCCCCTTCGACGGCTTCGCCACCGCCTTCGTCGCCCTCTACGACCGTGAAACCGGGATGCTCAGCCATTCCAGCGCCGGCAACCGCGCGCCCTGCCGCATCCGGGCGGACGGCAGCGTCCTGACCCTGGCCGACGCCGGCGGCCCGGCGCTGGGCGTGCGCAAGGGCATCCCCTACGGCGAGGCGGTGACCCGGCTGGAGCAGGAGGACACGCTGTTCCTGTGCACCGAGGGCGTGCTGCGGGCGGTGAACGCCCACCGCGAGCCGTTCGGGGAGGAGCGTCTGGCCGCCGTCCTGCACCAGGGCCGCGGCCTGTCGGCGCGCGACCGCTCCGAACTGCTGCTGCGCGCGGTGGAGGCCCATGTCGGTCCGGACGGGCAGACCGGCGACATCGTCTGCCTGACCGTCCGCCGCCTGCTGCCCGCGTCCGAACTGGCGCCGGAGTCCGAAGCGACGGCGTGACGCGGGCTGGTCAGAGCCGGCATCGCGGCCTTTCTCTCTGATGGTGGTGGCCCGGCTGGCGGGCCGGGTCATCCGTGCGACCACGGCGCAGACCCGTCCTGCGTCCCCATGTCTGTCCTGGGTTCCGCCGTTCAGCTTCGGTTCAGTCGCCCCCGGACAGGATCGGCAGGACTTGCCTGTTTCTGCCGATGAGGGGATGTCCGATGTCCAACGCGTATTCCGAGGCCGCCGCCCGGCCGCCCGTCAAGACCCGCCCCGTCAAGACCCGCTACGACGGGGTGATGCTGCTCCTGCACTGGAGCGTCGCCCTGCTGATCCTCGTGGCCTTCGCCATCGCCCAGGGGCGTGGGCTGGTGCCCCGCGGGCCGGAGCGAACCGCCCTGATGGACCTCCACCGTTCGCTTGGCGTCCTCGTGCTGGCCCTGGTGGCGCTGCGCATGGTCTGGCGCGCCGTCAGCCCGCCGCCGCCGATGCCCGCCGACACCGCGCCGCTGCTCCTTCTGGCCGCGAAAGCCGGGCATCTGGCGCTCTACGCCCTGATGATCGCGGTGCCGCTGGTCGGCGTGCTGATGACCCAGGCCAACGGCCATCCCGTCTCCGTCTTCGGCCTGTTCACGTTGCCCGCGCTGGTCGGTGAGGACAAGGGCTTCGGCCACACGCTGGAGGAGGCCCACGAGTTCCTTGGCACTGCCATCATCGTGCTGGCCGGCCTGCACGCGGCGGCGGCCCTGGTCCACCAGTATGTCTTGAAGGACGGGACCTTGAGCCGCATGCTTCCCCGGAGGAACCGCTGAACTGAGAAAAGGGCGGGCAGCGCCGGCACCGGAGTGCCGCTGGGCGCCGCCCGCCGAGTGGTGAGGTCCTGCCTCCTCCATGGATGGACCCATGCTCGGGTCCCCCATGGTCTGATGAACCCGCCCAAGCGGCTTCTCTTCCCGACGCAATGGCGGTACCGCCCCCCGCTTTGACGCACCGCTCCTGTTTTCCGGCTGTCCAGCGGGGGAGGTGAGGCGGTGACGGGTAAGGCGATTCGTATGGCGGCGGGAGCCGCGTTGCTGGTGTCGGCGCCCGCCGGGGCGGTGCCGTTCGACCGGGTGTTCGTCTTCGGCGACAGCCTGTCCGACACCGGCCGGGTCTATGAGCTGACGCGCGGTGCCATTCCGCAGAGCCCGCCCTATTACGACGGGCGTTTCTCCAACGGCCCCGTCTGGGTCGAGCGGCTGGCCCCGCTGATCGGCAGCCAGCCCGAGCAGAAGACCAACTTCGCCTATGGCGGTGCCGAGACGGGCACGCTGTCGCAGACCGGCGTTCCCGGCATCCAGGGACAGGTCGGGCAGTTCCTGCTCAGCCGACCGAGCGGCACCGGCGGCGGGCTGTTCGCGGTGTGGGCGGGCGGCAACGACTATTTCAACCGCGTCTCGGCCGGGTCGGACCCGTCGGGCCTCGTCACCCAGACGGTCGGCAACATCGTCACCACGGTGGAGCGCCTGGCGGCGCTCGGTGGGAAGACCTTCCTGGTGCCGAACCTGCCGGACCTCGGCACCATCCCGGACACCCGCAGTTCCGACCGCGCCGCCCTGCTGAACGCCGTCACCGCCTCCCACAACACGTTGCTGTCGCAGGCGATGGCCGACGTGGAGAAGCGGCTGGGAGTCACCGTCGTGGTGGCCGACGTCAACGCGCTGTACCGCGCGGTGGCGGCCAACCCGACGGCCTACGGCTTCACCAACGCCGTGACGCCCTGCCTGTCGGACAACGCGCCGACCGGCGCCTGCGGGAGCGAGGCGCAGGCCGACCAGACCGTCTATTGGGACGAGATCCACCCGACCCGCGCCGCTCATCTGTTGATCGCGCAATACATGCAGGGCGCCCTGCTCGCGCTGAACGACGCGGCGGAGACGGTGGCGATGCAGCCGGAACTGGCCTTCGAGTCGGCGCGGAGCTGGCACCGCGCGCTGCTCGGCTCCATCGCCGGCCCCGCCGCGACGCGGGTGGAGGCGCCGCTCGGCAACGGGGAGCTGAGGGCCTTCCTGATCGGCGACGCCGCCTGGGGCCGTCTCGGCGGCACGGCGGAGCGCCAGGGCTTCCGCTTCAACACCCAGTCGGGCGGCGTCGGCGCCGAACTGCCGGTCGGGCCGGCCTCGCGGGTCGGGCTGTCGGTCGGCGGGTCGCGTGGCCGCGCCCGGCTGGACGAGGGGGCGGGCACGCTGGACATGACCAGCACCATCATCGGTCTGCACGCGGTGACCGAGGCTCGGGGCTTCCAACTGGCCGTGGCGGGCAGCGTCTCCTTCGACCGCTACGGCGACATCGACCGGACCACCGGCTTCGCGCCGTTCCCCAACGCCTCGGCGGAGACGGACGGGCGGACCTACGCCCTGTCGGTCGCCGGGGGCTACACCGCGCAGCTCGGGCCGGTGGCGCTGGGTCCGCGGCTGGGCCTGCGCTACATCCACACGCGGATCGACGGCTATCAGGAGAGCGGCGCCGGCCTGCTGTCGCTCGGCGTCGAGCGGCAGAGCGCCGAATCGCTGGAGAGCAGCGTCGGGGCCGAGGCCTCCACCGTCGTGGAGATCGGGCGGACGGTGCTTCAGCCCAGCCTGGGCATCGCCTGGGAGCACCAGTTCGCCGAGGACGCGCGCACCGTCACCGTCCGCCTGCCCGGCGGGGCCGCCAACAGCGTGAGCCCCAGTGGCGACGGCCGCGACTCCCTGGTGATCGGCGCCGGCCTGTCGGCCCAACTCTGGCAGGCGGTCGGCGCCACGGTGGGTTACCGCGGCGAACTGTCGGGGGCGGACGGCCACAACCATGCCTTCACCGCCCGCTTGCGGATGAGCTTCTGAGGAATCGCCTATTCCATCCTTCCGGAAGGCTTTTTCCTGCTGGCGTTGCGGAGCGGCAGGAGGAACAATCGGAACCGGTGCGTCGCCCCCGGGCACGCCCGCCCGAACAAGAACAACGGGAGGAGTTTCATGGCCTACAAGCACATCCTCGTGCATCTCGATTCCGGCCCGCAGGTGGAAACCCGCCTCGATGCGGCGATCGCGCTGGCGAAGACCAGCGGCGCCTTCCTGCGCGGCCTGTTCGCCCAGCCGGACCGCAGCGCCACCAGCGTCATCGCCCGCCGCTCCAGCGATCATCTGGAACAGGCCGCCGCCCGCAGCGAGGCGATGTTCCGCGACAAGCTCCAGGCATCCGGCCTGCAGGGGCAATGGCACGGCCTGACCCACGGCGAGCACAACCACGTCATCCGCGAGGTCATCATCTGGTCGCGCTTCGCCGACCTGACGGTGCTGGGCCAGTTCGACCGCAGCGCCCCCTCCGACGGCGTGGCGCCGGAGGAGCTGAACGAGCAGGTAGTGCTGAACTCCGGTCGCCCGGTGCTGGTGCTGCCCTTCGCCGGCACCTTCCCGGTGATCGGCAAGCGCGTCGCCGTCGCCTGGAACGCCGAGCGCGAGGCCGCCCGCGCCCTGTCCGACGCCATGCCCTTCCTCCAGGCCGCCGACGAGGTCACGGTCATCACCGTTCTGACCCAGGCCGCCCCGCCCGCCGGGTCGGAGCCGCAGCGCATCGGCCTGCTCGACCATCTGGCCCTCCACGGCGTGACGGCAGACCAGACCCATTTCACGGTGACCGACATCGGCGCCATGGACGCGCTTCTCGCCCGCAGCATCGACTCCGGGGCCGATCTGCTGGTGATGGGCGCGCACGGCCATTACGGTTTCCCCTTCCTGCACCGCGGCGGCGGGACGCGCCATGTCCTGCGCACCTGCCCGGTGCCGCTGCTGCTGTCCCACTGACGCCGTCCGGTTGACGGAAACAGGCGGCGGGCTTTCCTCCGCCGTGCCGGGCGGCCATGTAGAGGCTTCCCGGCACCGGCTGGAGAGCGTGCATGTCCTGGCTCCGCGTCTTCCTGATCGCCTGTCCCGTCATCGTCCTGGCGGCGCTGTTCGCCGCCTGGGCGGCGACGGGATTCGACCTGTTCGGCCTCAGCCTGCCGGGTCTGCTCGCCCTGGTGGGCGGCGCCGTGCTGACCAGCGCCGTCGCCATCGGGCTGATGGCCCTGGTCTTCCTCAGCAACCGCAGCGGCCACGATGAGGCGGCGGGCCGTCCGGACCCCACGGACGGGCCGGACCGGCTCTAAAGCCCCAACCCCGAAAGGGGCCATCGGCCCTTTCTTCCGTCTGATGTCCGCAAGGTCGGCGGAACGCCTGCGATTCCCCGCCGTTGCTGAAGGGACGAAGGAGCCCCGGTTCTTGCGGCCGGATGGGCCATGCCTGCGGCCGGGGCGGGAAGGAGGGGAACGCCGCGATGGACGAACACCGCATCCGCCACCGTGCCTACGAGATCTGGGAGCGGGAAGGGCGCCCCGAAGGCCGCCGCGCCGAGCATTGGGAACGGGCCTGCCGCGAACTCCAGGAAGAGGACGAGCGGGCGAAGGAGAAGGGGTCCGAACCGCGCGACCTCGCCCGATCCTCTGCGGATTCGGGCGCCGGCATCTGACGTCCATCACAGCCATTCCTCCAAGGAGACGCCATGCCGCCCCGCCGTGATCCCGCTTCCTTCATGTGGTCGGAGGCCGTCGAACTGCTGGACCGCGCCGAGCGGCTGCACCGCCAGTTCTTCCGTCCGGCCCCTCCCGGCCGCCGTGCCTGCTGGACCCCGCCCATCGACGTCTATGAGACGGAAGATTCGGTGACCATCGTCGTCGCCCTTCCCGGCGTCGGCGCGGAGGAGCTTCACGTCGCCGTCGAGGACGGCGTTCTGGTGGTTGCCGGCGAACGGACTCTGCCGCTGGGCTGCGACGGGATCATTCACCGGCTTGAGATTCCCCACGGCCGCTTCGAGCGGCGGATCGAGCTGCCCGCCGGGGCCTTCCGCATGGGGCGGCGTGAGCTGTCGGCGGGCTGCCTCGTGCTGACGCTCGACAAGATGGGATGAAGGACGTCCAATGACTGATGAGCACGCTGCCGAAGCGACGCCGCCCCCCCAGACGCCACCCGCCTCGACGCCCGCCTCCGGGTTGCCGGAGGATGTGATCCCGGTCATCCCGGTGCGCAACCTCGTGCAGTTTCCCGGGGTGGTGCTGCCGGTGACGGTCGGGCGGGCGCGCTCGGTCGCCGCGGCGCAGGAGGCGGCCCGCACCGAACGGCCGGTCGGCATCCTGCTCCAGCGCGACGAAGCGGTGGAGGACCCGACCGGCGCCGACATGCACCGCGTCGGCACGACCGCCAGCATCCTGCGCTACGTCACCACGCCCGACGGCTCGCATCATCTGGTGTGCCAGGGGCAGCAGCGCTTCCGCATCGTCGAATGGGTGCCCGGCCATCCCTTCATGGCCGCGCGTGTGGAGATGGTGGAGGAAAGCGACACCGCCACGCCGGAGGTCATGGCCCGCTTCCTGAACCTGCGCAACGAGGCGGTGGAGGCGCTGCAACTGCTGCCCCAGGCCCCGCAGGAGCTGCTTGCCGCCGTCCAGGCGCTGGAGAGCCCCGGCGAGCTGGCTGACATGACCGCCAGCTACATGGACCTGAAACCCGCCGAGAAGCAGGAGGTGCTGGAGACGTTCGACCTGCCGGACCGGCTCGACAAGGTCGGCGGCCTGCTCGCCCGGCGGATCGAGGTGCTGCGGCTGTCGCGCGACCTCCGCGAGCGCACCCGCGAGGCGATGGACGAGCGGCAGCGCGAATATCTGCTGCGCGAGCAGCTGCGCGCCATCCAGAAGGAACTGGGCGAGGCCGACGAGGGCCGGCAGGCCGAGATCGGCGAGCTTCAGGACGCCATCGCCAAGGCCGGTATGCCGCCCGACGTCCGCGAGCACGCCGAAAAGGAGCTGCGCCGGCTGGAGCGCATGCCGGAGGCGGCGGCGGAATATTCAATGGTGCGCAGCTATCTGGACTGGCTGATCGAGATGCCGTGGGACCGCCGTTCCGAATCCCGCATCGACATCGCCGAGGCCCGCCGCATCCTCGACGAGGACCATTACGGGCTGGAGAAGGTCAAGCGCCGCATCCTGGAATTCCTCGCGGTGCGCAAGCTGAACCCGGAGGGGCGCAGCCCCATCCTGTGCTTCGTCGGTCCGCCGGGGGTGGGCAAGACCTCGCTCGGCCAGAGCATCGCGCGGGCGACCGGGCGGGCCTTCGCCCGCGTCTCGCTGGGCGGCGTCCATGACGAGAGCGAGATCCGCGGCCATCGCCGCACCTATGTCGGCGCGCTTCCCGGCACCATCGTCCAGGCCATCCGCAAGGCCGGGACGCGCGACTGCGTGCTGATGCTGGACGAGATGGACAAGCTGGGGCAGGGCTTCCACGGCGACCCCTCGGCCGCCCTGCTGGAGGTGCTGGACCCGGAGCAGAACGCGACCTTCCGCGACCATTACCTGGGCGTGCCCTTCGACCTGTCGAAGGTGATGTTCATCGCCACCGCCAACATGCTGGACACCATCCCCGGCCCGCTGCGCGATCGCATGGAGGTGATCGAACTGTCCGGCTACACGGAAGATGAGAAGCTGGAGATCGCCAAGCGCTACTTGCTGGCCCGCCAGCTCGCCGCCAACGGGCTGACGGCGGAGCAACTGGAGATCCCGGACGACACCCTGCGCGCCATCATCCGCGACCACACGCGGGAGGCGGGGAACCGCCAGCTGGAACGGCTGATCGGCGCGGTCGGGCGCTACGCCGCCGTGCGCATCGCCGAGGGCGAGGTCGAGCGGATGCGGGTCGAGCCGCCGGACCTGACGGCGATCCTCGGGCCGCCGCGCTTCGAGAACGACGTGGCGATGCGCACCAGCGTGCCCGGCGTGGCGACCGGCCTCGCCTGGACGCCGGTCGGCGGCGACATCCTGTTCATCGAGGCCAGCCGCTTTTCCGGCTCGGGCCGGCTGATCCTGACCGGCCAGCTCGGCGAGGTGATGAAGGAGAGCGCCCAGGCCGCCCTCAGCCTCGTCAAGTCGCGGGTGAAGGACCTCGGCCTCGACCCGGAGGGGCTCGACCGCTACGACATCCACATCCACGTGCCGGCGGGCGCCATTCCGAAGGACGGGCCGTCCGCCGGGGTGGCGATCTTCACGGCCCTGGTGTCGTTGCTGTCCGGGCGCTGCATCCGCTCCGACACGGCGATGACCGGGGAGATCAGCCTGCGCGGGCTGGTTCTGCCGGTCGGCGGCATCCGTGAGAAGGTGGTGGCCGCCCAGCGTGCCGGCCTGAAGACGGTGATGCTGCCCGCCCGCAACCGCAAGGATTTCGACGACATTCCCGCGGCGGTGCGTGAGCGGCTGAGCTTCGTCTGGCTGGAGCGGGTGGACGACGCCGTCCGCGCCGCCCTGGTGTCGGAGACCTCAGAGGCGGGGGCGGAGCGCAAGGCCGGGTAGCGTTCTCCGCAGGGGCCGGGACCCTTGCGCACCGGGGGTGCGGTGCGCCACATCAATGGCGCGCCCGCACGGAGCGCGCACAGGAGACGATCATGACGCCCGAGGAACGCACCCTCCTTTCCGATCTGTTCACGCACCTGCGCGAGGTGGAGAACCAGCCCCGCGATCCGGAGGCGGAACGCTTCATCCAGCAGATGATCCAGGGCCAGCCCGCCGCCGCCTACTACATGGCGCAGTCGGTCCTGGTGCAGCAGCAGGCGCTGACCGCCGCCCAGCAGCGCATCGAGGATCTGGAGCGGCAGGTGAGGGAGGCGCAGTCCCGCGCCCAGCAGACCCAGACCCAGCCGTCCGGCGGCAGCTTCCTGTCCAACGCGCTCGGCCTGGGGCGCAGCCCGTGGGCCGGTGGGGGAAGCCGTGCGGCTGAGCCGCGGCCTGCGCCGATGCCCCCGTCGCCCCAGGGGCCGGCCTACAACCCGATGCAGCCGCCGATGCAGTCGCCCGGGGCGCCGTCGCGCAGCCCGTGGGGCGCCGCTCCGCAAGGTGGCGGGCAACCCGGTTATGGCCAGCCTGCCTTTCCGCCCCAGCCCGGTTACGCGCCGCAGCCCGGCTTCGGCCCGCAGGGCTACGCGCCGCGCGGCGGCGGGTTCCTGAGCGGGGCCGCCCAGACCGCGGCCGGCGTGGCTGGTGGCATGCTGGCGGCCAGCGCCATCTCCTCGATGCTCAGCCATTCGCCGGGTCCGTTCGGTGAGGCCGCCGCGGCGGCGGGCCAGACGGCCAGCCATGGCGAGACGATCATCAACAATTACTACGGCGACTCCGCCGACCAGGGCGCGGACCAGGGCTTCCCGCCGGAGGACAACAACCTCCAGAACGTCGACTACCAGACCGACGATTCCTCGTTCGACGATGGCGGCGGCGATGGCGGCGGCGGCGATGGCGGTGGAGACGACAGCTGGATCTGACCTTATCCAGTCCTTGCCTTATCCAATCTTTGGCGAAGGCGTGCCAACCTTTGGGAAAGGGCCGGTGCGCCTTCGTGCCGCCATCACAGTTAATATAAATTAAACAGTTAGGTCCCTACGGTGCGTCGGGCAAGGAAGGCCGTGCTCCCCCGATCCCCACGCAGAACCGAGGCCCATGACGACGCTCGTTCAGCCCCAGCCGACCGAAGACGCCGAGCGCAGCGACGCTGAGCGCAAGGTGTCCGCCACCCAGATGTACCATGAGGTGGCGCGGATCATCGAACGGATGCACCGCCGGTTCCTCGACGTTCTGCGAATCGAGCTGTCCCGCATCGGCATCGACGACATCAGCCCGGTGCAGGTGATGATGCTGCTGAACATCTCCAACGGAGAGATCAGTGTGCGCGACCTGATCGAGCGCGGCTACTACCTCGGTTCCAACGCCTCCTACAACCTGAAGCAGCTGGTGGACAGCGGCTATGTGGACCGCTCCGCCTCGCCGCGCGACAAGCGCGCCGCCCGGCTGAAGCTGTCGGCGAGGGGGCTGGAGCTGTGCGAACGGCTGCGCCATATGGCGTCCGTCCATTCCGACGGTCTGATCCGCAGCGACGGCGACAGCCAGGACTTCGAGGTCACCTACCGCACGCTGCGCCGCCTGGAGCGCAAGTGGACGGACGTCATCCGCTCCGACGAAACGGAAATCCTCTGACGCGCATTGACCTCCCTCACTGTGCGCGGCGGTACGCCGTGCCACGGTAAGGCCGCTGGGCTTTATGGGGGAAGTGGGATGAAGTTCGCCGTCGGCACGCAGGATTACCGCAGCATCGCCACCCATGGCGGACGCACCCGCCGCTTCCTGGTCTTCGAGGCCGAGGTGGGCGGCGACCCCGTCGAGGTCACGCGGATCGAACTGGCGGAGGATGAGGTGCTTCACCTCGCCGGCGACGGGCGCCCGCATCCCATCGACGCAGTGCGGGTCGTCATCACCGGCTCCTCCGGCCAGGGCTTCATCGACCACATGAAGCGCCGCGGCATAGAGCCGGTGACCACGCTGGAGACCGACCCGGTACAGGCGATCCGTGACTGGTTCGCCGGAACCGTTAAGACGGCGCCGCTGCCCGAGCATCCCCACGAGCATCACGACCACGGCCATCACGACCACGACCTTGGTGACGCCCCGCAGGAGCGCCACGGGCCGCCGGCCTGATTCGTCAAGCGGCCCGAGTCGTCACACAGGGAAAGACACGCTGGCGGTGGTGCCGGCGGCGTCGCTTTCCGTGTTCAGCGTGTCGCCGAGCTGGGCGGCCAGCGCCTCGGCCAGCATCAGCCCGTCCTCCGCCGTCGTGTCGAAGCCGGCGGGCAGGGCGCGCCCGTTGTCCTCGACGATCAGGCGGGCGCGCCCGTTGTTCTCCTGCGTCACCGACACGCGGATCCAGCCCTGCTCCGGAAAGGCGTGGTGCAGGCTGTTGGTGATCAGCTCCGCGGTGATCAGGCCCAGAGGCATGGCCTCGTACAGGCCGATCTGGATGGGGTCGCTCTTCACCTCGATGGGCACGTTGGCGAGGCCGCCGGGCGTTCCATGCTTCACCGCATCGGCAAGGGATTCGATGTAACGGCCCAGATTCACATGGGTGCCGGTGCCCGACTCGTGGAGCTGGCGATAGAGAATCGCCAGCGCTTCGATGCGGACCAGCGTTTGTTCGTAGGCGGCGCGGGCGTCCGGGTCGCGGATGCGGCCCGTCTGCAGCTTCAGCAGGCTGATGACCAGCTGAAGGCTGTTCTTGGCCCGGTGCTGAAGCTCGCGCAGTTCGGCTTCCAACTCGCGGATGCGTTCCGCAATTGGGTCCTCCGGCGCTCCCGAACCGGTGGCGGGGCGATCAGCAGGCAGGGCGACCGGCTGGAACCGGAGGGGATTGGGCATCACGCAATTCTCGGCTGAGGCTGGGCAACGTTTTACTTAGGTTCAGAACAATTTATGCGCTTGAACCCACTCCCGAGTTGGTTCTGAGGAAGTAACCCTCTGCGCATAGCCAATTCGTTCGTTCACGTTCGGACGGAGAGGAGGGGCTTATGAGCCGGGAGGACGAAGGGTCGGTATCACGGGCAGGCGGGGCAAGCCGGAAAATGCGTTCCCCCAGCCGCCCCGACGTGGCATGAGTGCCGCCATGCGTTTGAGAAGCTTGGTGATTCCCTTTTGCGCTCTGCTGGCCGTGGCCGGCGGCTGCGCCGCGGTGGCCGGTAACGGCAGGCCGGCCGTGCCCTCCGTTCCGATAGCCCTGGACCCGGACCGTCCGGCCCTTGCGGAGGTCGGTGCGCTGCCATTTCGTGGCGCCCTCCGTCTGCCCGATGGGGCGGGTGTCGGGGGCCTGTCCGGCCTGTGGGTCAGCGACTCGGGCGACCGTTTCGTCGCCTTGTCCGACAACGGCAAAAGCGTCACGGGCCGGCTGTCCTACGACGCTCAGGGGCATCTGGCCGGTGCCGGACATTATGATGTCCGCCCTCTGGTGATCGACAGGGACCCGGATTACCGCGGTCGGCTCAATGACTCGGAAGACCTCATCCGTCTTCCGGACGGCGGCTGGCTGGTGCCGTTCGAACGCAATCACCGCATCCTCCGTTACGACGGGGCCGACCGGCCCGAGGGAAAGCCGCGGAAGCTTCCGACGCCGCTAGGCCTGGAGAAGGCTCCGTCGAACGGTGGGGTCGAGGCTCTGGCCGCGCTGCCGGACGGCCGCCTCCTGGCCATCGAGGAGGGGGATGACGACGGCGTTCGGGAACGCCACGCCTGGATCGCCCCTGCCGACCCAACGTCGCGCGGCGACTGGCTGCCGCTGACCTACCGCGCCGCGCCGCGCTTCCGCCCCACGGCGGCGGCGCCCCTGCCCGACGGTGGGGTGCTGGTGCTGGAACGGCGGGTGTCCCTGCTGGGTGGTTGGGCGGCACGCATCGTTCACGTGTCCTCCGACTCGCTGCGCGGCGGCGCAACGATGGATGGAGTCGAACTGGCTCGGCTGGAGCCGCCGTTGCCGACCGACAATTTCGAAGGGTTGGCGGTGCGGCCCGGCCCGGACGGCGACCTGTTGCTCTACATTGTCTCTGACGACAACCGCAGCCCGCTTCAGCGGACCTATCTGATGATGTTCCAACTTCCGGCGAATGCTCTGAAGCCCACCGTTGCGGGGCGCTGACCGGAAAACGCGCCCCGCCCGCGGAGAGCGGTGCCGATCAGAAATTGGCGTAGGGGCCGCCTTGGCCGGGCATGTCCGGAGCGCCCGGAGCGCCCGGAGCGCTCGGGTTCCCCATCGACTCGCGGTGATGATGGACACGGGCGATGCTGGGGGCAAGGTCCTGAAGCTCGATGAAGTTGTCGGCCTGACGGCGCAGTTCGTCGGCGACCATCGGCGGCTGGGAGCGCACGGTGCTGATGACGCTGACCCGCACGCCCTTGCGCTGCACCGCCTCCACCAGCCGGCGGAAATCGCCGTCGCCGGAGAAGAGCAGGATGTGGTCCACCCGCTCGGCCATCTCCATGACGTCGATGGCCAGCTCAATGTCCATGTTGCCCTTGATCTTGCGCCGGCCCGAGGCGTCGGTGAACTCCTTGGTCGGCTTGGTCACCATGGTGTAGCCGTTGTAGTCAAGCCAGTCGACCAGCGGGCGGATCGGCGAATACTCCTGATCCTCCACCAACGCGGTGTAATAGAAGGCCCGCACCAGTCGCCCTTCGGAGGCGAAGCCGTCGCGAAGACGCTTATAGTCGATATCGAAGCCCAGGGACCGGGCGGCTGCGTACAAATTGGCGCCGTCGATGAACATCGCCAGACGCTCTTCCTTATAAAAGAGCTTCGTAACATCTTTCGGCAAAGTCGTATTCCGATCCAATTCCGTAATCCTTCCACGATGGATTGAATTATATGCCAGGCATACGCGAAATTGCGATTCACCAGATAAGTAAAGTAGGAGGTCGTCTTCGCGCGAGCAAGGGGGAGTGCTGGCATGGGCGCGCCGCGGGCGGGGTACGGCGGGCGGACCCGACAAGGCTCGAAGCGCTTGCGCAGGCGCGAACGCATCAATATATTCGGATGCCTTCGCAGATCCCGGAGTTGGTTTGGTATGGCTCGCGTTACCGTCGAAGATTGCGTCCTCAAGGTTCCGAACCGGTTTGAACTGGTTATGATGGCGGCCCAGCGCGCGCGTGAGATCGCGTCCGGCGCCCCGCTGTCGATCGACCGCGACAACGACAAGAACCCGGTCGTTGCCCTGCGTGAGATCGCCGATGAGACGGTGATGCTGGAGCATCTGAAGAACGCCCTGATCAAGGGCCACCAGAAGCACGTCGAGCCGGACGAGCCCGAGGAGGAGATCGTCGAACTGATGGCCGGCGAGCACGACTGGGCCGCCCGCGGCGACACGTCGCTGGAGGACGAGGACGGGATGAGCGAAGCGGAGGAAGTCGGCGAAGGCGATGACCTGCTGTCCGACATGGAGAGCGACCCGGCGGCGGCCTTCGGCGAGACCGAGGACGACGTTGTCGGCCGCGATGCGGACGGGGATCTCTGACGCTGAGCGACAGCGACCGGCTGTGGGGGTCGATCGGCCCCCTTTCCGTCCACGAACCAATCGTTTGCGAAACTTTATGGCGCACACTGCGCCGGGTCGGGTGGCATGATCCGGCAATATGAGCTTGTCGAACGCGTCAAGGCGTACGACCCCTCGGCGGACGAGGAGTTGCTCAACCGCGCCTACGTCTTTTCCATGAAGGCGCACGGGTCGCAGACCCGCGCCTCGGGTGATCCCTACTTCCTCCACCCGTTGGAAGTCGCCGGCATCCTCACCCAGCTCAAGCTGGACGCCGGGACCATCGCGACGGCGCTGCTGCACGACACGGTCGAGGACACGGTCGCCACGCTGGAGGACATCGAGAAGCACTTCGGCAAGGAGATCGCCCGTCTGGTCGACGGCGTGACCAAGCTGTCGCGCCTGGAACTGCACAGCGAGCAGGCCAAGCAGGCCGAGAATTTCCGCAAGCTGGTGCTGGCGATGTCGGAGGACATCCGTGTCCTCCTGGTCAAGCTGGCCGACCGGCTGCACAACATGCGCACGCTGTTCCATCTGAAGAACCCGGACAAGCGCAAGCGCATCGCGCGTGAAACGATCGAGATCTACGCGCCGCTCGCCGAGCGCATCGGCATGCATCAGGTCAAGGACGAGTTGGAGGATCTCTCCTTCGCGGAGCTGAATCCGGACGCCCGGGACAGCATCCTGGCCCAGCTTTCCCGCCTGCGCTCCGAGGGCGAGAACCGGGTCCAGCGGATCATCCAGGAACTCCGCGGCACGCTGGCGGAAGAGGGGCTGCCCAACGCCGCGGTCACCGGACGCGAGAAGACCGCCTATTCGATCTGGCGCAAGCTGCAGCGCAAGAATGTCAGCTTCGAGCAACTGTCGGACATCATGGCCTTCCGGATCATGGTGGACACGGTGCCGGAATGCTATCAGGCGCTGGGCGTCATCCACGCCCACTACCCGGTCGTCCCGGGGCGCTTCAAGGACTACATCTCGACGCCCAAGCCCAACGGCTACCGCTCGCTCCACACCGGGGTGATCGGTCCGGAGCGCAACCGCATCGAGGTGCAGATCCGCACCAGCGACATGCACGAGATCTGCGAGCTCGGCGTCGCCGCCCATTGGGCCTACAAGCAGGGCGAGCAACGCACCCAGCAGGGGCGCGAGTACCGCTGGCTGCGTGAGCTTCTCGACATCCTGGAGCACGCCCAGAAGCCCGAGGAGTTCCTGGAGCACACCAAGCTGGAGTTGTTCCAGGACCAGGTCTTCTGCTTCACACCAAAGGGCGACCTGATCGCGCTGCCGCGCGGGGCGACCCCGGTGGACTTCGCCTACGCCGTCCATTCCGAGGTCGGCGACCACTGCGTTGGCGCCAAGATCAACGGGCGGATGCTGCCGCTGCGCACGCAGCTGCAGAACGGCGATCAGGTCGACATCATCACTTCCAAGGCCCAGACCCCGGTTCCGGGCTGGGAACGATTCGTCGTCACCGGCAAGGCGCGGGCGCGCATCCGCAAGTTCCTGCGCACCCAGCAGCGCACCCAGTACATCGAGCTGGGCCGGGCCATCCTGCAGCGCCAATTCAAGTCGGAAGGCTACGAGTTCTCGGAAAAGGCGCTGGACGGTGTCGTCAAGATCTTCCAGCAGCCGAGCGCCGACGACCTTCTGGCCAGCGTCGGGTCCGGCCTGCATTCGGGCCGCGAGGTCTTCCATGCCGTCTTCCCTGGCCACAAGCCGCATGTGGCGACGCCCAAGGAAGGCGACGACAAGAACTCCATCACGGTGCCGAAGCCCAAGCCGAAGGCGAAGGGCAACAACGCGCCGCTGCCGATCCGTGGCCTGATCCCCGGCATGGCGGTCCACTACGCCCGCTGCTGCCACCCGCTGCCGGGCGACCGCATCGTCGGCATCGTGACCACTGGCAAGGGCGTGACCATCCACACCATCGACTGCGAAACGCTCGAAAGCTTTCACGAGTCGCCGGAGCGCTGGATCGACGTCGCCTGGGACATCGGACCGGACAGCCCGGAGGAGCATGTCGGGCGCATCTCGCTGGTGGTCAACAACGAGCCGGGCTCGCTCGGCACGTTGTCCACGGTCATCGGCAAGAACGGCGGCAACATCACGAACCTGAAGATCACGAGCCGCAACACCGACTTCTTCGAGCTGCTGATCGACATCGACGTGAAGGACGCCAAGCATCTGACCAACATCATGGCGGCCCTGCGTGCCACACCCGCCATCAACGCGGTGGAGCGCGCCCGCGGGCGTTGAGCGTGCCCATCAGGAGCGAGGGAAGCATGTCCAGCCCGACCATTTTCAGCCGCCTGATCGCCGGCGAGCTGCCCTGCGCCGTGGTGTACGAGGATGCGGAGACCTTCGCCTTCATGGACGCCGGGCAAGTCAACCCCGGCCATGTGCTTGTCGCTCTGAAGCGCCCGGCCCCGACCATTCTGGATGTGACGGAGGACGAGGCGGCGGCCCTGTTCCGCACCGTCCACAAGGTCGCCCAGGCCGTCCAGGCGGCCTTTTCGCCGGAGGGGATCACGCTTCTCCAGACGAACAAGCCGGCGGGATGGCAGACGGTGCCGCACATTCACGTGCATGTGGTGCCGCGCTACGAGAACGACGGCGCCGATCTGGTCTGGCCGCGCCATGACCCGCCCATCGAGGAGCTGAAGGCGCTCGCCGCGCGGATCGCCGCGCATCACGCGTCGAATGACGGCGTGACGCCACGCCACGCCGCCGCTATATAGCAGGGAGAACCGGTGCCCGCCGGATGCAGGATGCGGGACCGGCGCGACACCGGAGTTTCGAGCCTATGCCCCGCCCTTTGCGCCTTGGCGTGAACATCGACCACGTGGCGACCGTCCGCAACGCGCGGGGCGGGCGACATCCCGATCCCGTGCGCGCGGCGAAGCTCGCCGCCGAAGCCGGGGCCGACGGCATCACCGCCCATCTGCGCGAAGACCGGCGCCACATCATCGATTCCGACATCGAGCGGCTGATGGCGGAGATCCGGCTGCCGCTGAACCTGGAGATGGCGGCGACGGACGAGATGCTCGCCATCGCGCTGCGCCACCGGCCGCACGCCTGCTGCCTCGTCCCGGAGAAGCGGACCGAGGTCACCACCGAAGGCGGTCTGGACGTCGCCGGGCAGTTGGACAACCTCAAGCGCACCGTGGGCGATCTCGGCGCCGCGGGCATTCGCGTCTCGCTGTTCATCGACCCGGAGCCGGCGCAGCTCGACGCGGCCAAGGCGCTGGGCGCGCCGGTGGTGGAACTGCACACCGGCGCTTATTGCGACGCGCCCGCCGGGGCGGAGCGCGCGGCGGAGCTGGAGCGCATCGTCCGGGCGGCGGCCCACGCCGAGGCCATCGGCCTGGAATGCCACGCCGGCCACGGGCTGAATTACGAGACGGTCGGGGCGGTCGCCGCCATCCCGACCATCGTGGAACTGAACATAGGCCATTTCCTGATCGGCGAGGCGATCTTCGTCGGGCTGGGCAACACACTCCAGCGCATGCGCGCCGTCATGAAGGACGCCCGCGCGGCGGCTAGGGGCGTCTCATGATCCTCGGCATCGGAAACGACCTGATCGACATCCGTCGGATCGAGCAGTCGCTGGACCGTTTCGGCGACCGCTTCATCGCCCGCATCTTCACCGACGTGGAGCGCGCCAAGTCCGAACGCCGCGCCGGAGCCGCCGGCAAGCACAGCGCGCGGGCCGCAACCTACGCCAAGCGCTTCGCCGCCAAGGAGGCCTGCTCCAAGGCGCTGGGCACCGGCTTCCGCGACGGCGTGTTCTGGCGCGACATGGGGGTGGTGAACCTGCCCTCCGGCCAGCCGACCATGCGCTTGACCGGCGGCGCGCTGGAACGGCTGCAGGCGATCACCCCGCCGGGCATGCAGGCGCGCATCCATGTGACGCTGACCGACGAATACCCGATGGCGGAAGCCTTCGTCATCATCAGCGCCGAACCGGCCGACACCTCCTCCGACACCTCCATCACCACCTCCACGGCACCCCCCGCATGACCATGAACAGAGAGACCGCCTTGACCGGCAAATCCAAAGAGACAGGCGGCTTTGCCGAGACGGTGAAGACGGTCTTCTACGCGGTCATCATCGCCTTCGGCGTGCGGACCTTCGCCTTCGAGCCCTTCAACATCCCGTCCGGCTCGATGATCCCGACGCTGCTGATCGGCGACTACCTGTTCGTGTCCAAGTTCTCCTACGGATACAGCAAGTACACCGTCGGCTTCGGGTTGCCGTTGTTCGAGGGCCGCATCATGGGCCACGCGCCGGAGCGCGGCGACGTCGCCGTCTTCAAGCTGCCGCGCGACAACAAGACCGACTACATCAAGCGCGTCATCGGCCTGCCCGGCGACACCGTCCAGGTGACCGGCGGCGTGCTGCACATCAACGGCCAGCCGGTGAAGCGCGAGCGCATCGAGGACTATGTGTCCCGCGACGCGCTGGGCCGCGAGGTCCGCATCGCCCAGTATGTCGAGACCCTGCCGGGCGGGCGCAGCCACCGCATCATCGAGGAATCGGACAACGGTCCACTGGACAACACCCCGGCCTTCAAGGTGCCGGCGAACCACCTGTTCATGATGGGCGACAACCGCGACAACTCGCTGGACAGCCGCGTCCCGTCGCAGGTGGGGTATGTCCCGATGGAAAATCTGGTCGGGCGCGCCGAATTCCTGTTCTTCTCGTTGGAGGACGGGACGCGCTTCTTCGAGGTGTGGCGATGGCCGGCGGACCTGCGGTTCAGCCGCCTGTTCAACGCCGTGAAGTGAGCCCCGCACAGCACCGGGGCGCGGAGACCGATTATTGTGAGCCCTGAAGAACGGGGGACCCCCATGGCGTCCGACGCGGACGTGAGCGCCGATTCCGCCGACCTTGCGGAACTGGCCGCGGCCATCGGCCACCGCTTCGCCGACCCGCAACGGCTGGCCGACGCGGTCACCCATCCCAGCCTGATGGGGCTGGAGCGCAACGTCCGCGGCGGACGGCCCGAGCAGGGGCCGGGCCTTGCCTACGAACGTCTGGAATTCCTGGGCGACCGTGTGCTCGGCCTCGTCATCGCGGAATGGCTGCTGGAGCGCTTCCCCAACGAACGCGAGGGCGCGCTCGCCAAGCGGCACGTCTCGCTGGTCCGGCGGGAGGCGCTGAGCCGTGTCGCCGACGCGTTGCAACTGGGGCGCTACCTGCGCCTGTCCCCGTCGGAGGCGCAGGGCGGCGGGCGCAGCAACAACACCATCCTGGCCGACGCCTGCGAGGCGGTGATCGGGGCGCTCTATCTGGACGGCGGCATGGACAAGGCGCGGGACTTCATCCGCAGGGCCTGGGCCGGTCAGATCGACCGCGCGGAGCCGCCGCCGCTGGATTCCAAGACGGCGTTGCAGGAATGGGCGCAGGGCAACAAGCGGCCCCTTCCCACCTATGAACTGATCGAGCAGAGCGGCCCGGCGCACGAGCCGGTGTTCCGCATCGCGGTCCGGCTGAAGGGCATGGAGCCGGTGACGGCCACCGGCCCATCCAAGCGGGTCGCCGAACGGAAAGCGGCCAGCGCCTTGCTGCGCCAATTGGGAGTGCAGGTCGATGACTGACGGCCGCGACAAGTTTGAAGACGACGATTTCGACGATAAGGACGAGGGCGTGAGCGAGAGCGTGGACGAGGGTGCCGACACTGGTGCCGAAGAGGGCGCCGAAGTGGCTGCCTATGTGCCCGAAAACCCGCGCTGCGGTTTCGTCGCCCTGGTCGGCGCGCCGAACGCCGGCAAGTCGACCCTGCTGAACGCGATGGTCGGCTCCAAGGTGTCGATCGTCAGCTCCAAGGTGCAGACGACCCGCACGCGCGTGTTGGGCATCACCATCGCCGGCGACAGCCAGATCATCTTCGTGGACACGCCGGGCATCTTCAAGCCGAAGCGCCGGCTGGACCGCGCCATGGTGGCGGCGGCCTGGCAGGGGGCGGAGGACGCCGATCTGGTCGGCCTGCTGTTCGACGTGTCGCGCCGCGGCATCGACCAGGACACCCAGGGCATCATCGCCCGGCTGAAGGAGCAGGGGCGCAAGGCCATCCTGATCCTGAACAAGATCGACCTCGTGCCGCGCGAGAAGCTGCTGGGCCTCGCCGACAGCTTCAACCAGGAAGGCATCTTCACCGACATCTTCATGCTGTCCGCCTCGACCGGCGACGGGGTGGAGCATCTGCGCGGCTTCCTGGCCGCCCGCATGCCGGAAGGCCCTTGGCACTACCCGGAGGACCAGATCTCCGACATGCCGATGCGCCTTCTGGCGGCGGAGATCACCCGCGAGAAGCTGTTCCAGCAGCTTCACCAGGAACTCCCCTACGCGGCGACGGTCGAGACCGAGCAGTGGGAGGAGTTCGAGAACGGGTCGGTCAAGATATCCCAGGTCGTCTATGTCCAGCGTGACAGCCAGAAGGCCATCGTGCTCGGCAAGCAGGGCACCCGCATCAAGGCGCTGGGGCAGGCCGCCCGCACCGAGCTGGAGGAGATGCTGGAGCAGCGCGTCCACCTGATGCTGTTCGTCAAGGTGCGCGAGGACTGGGAGAACGATCCGGAGCGCTATGAGGCCTGGAACCTCGACTTCGGGGCGTCCTAAAGCACCGGTCAGGGTATAGGCGTGGGCGGACGGTCCCCCATATAGAGGGGCGATCCTTCCCCCACACGGACCGGCTGACCGTGCGCGTGCCCATTTTCAACGACCTTTACGACGCCGGCTCGCGCCTGTTGGGGCGGGCCGGCGATCTCGTTTCCGGCGGCATCCTGGAACAGGACGTCCGTCTCGGCGTCACCGGGCTGCGGCGGGCCGGCAAGACCGTCTTCGTCACCTCGCTGGTCGACAACCTCCTGAAGGCCGGGCGGCTTCCCTTCCTCGACGTGGTGTCCTCCGGCCGCTTCCAGGCGTCGCGCCTGCGCCCGCAGCCCGACGCCCAGGTTCCCCGTTTCGAGGTCGAGCAGCGGCTGGCCGAGTTGACCGGCCCGGCGCCCCACTGGCCGACCGAGACGCGGGGCATCAGCCAGCTCCGCCTGTCCATGCGCTACCGCCCGAACGCCATGCTGAAACGCACGGTGCAGCCGGTCGCCACGCTGAATCTGGACATCGTCGATTATCCCGGCGAATGGCTGCTCGACCTGCCGCTGCTCTACCAGTCCTTCGCGGAATGGAGCGCGCTGACCCTGGAACTCGCCGGGCGGGCGCCGCGCGACGAGCTGTCGGTGTCCTGGCGCGGCTGGCTCGCGACCATCGACACGGCGGCCCCGGCGGAAGAGGAGCAGGCGCGGCGCGGCGCGGCGCTGTTCACCGACTACCTGCACGCCTGCCGCCGCTCCGACAATCTGCTGAGCCTGATCCAGCCGGGGCGCTTCGTCGAACCGGGCGACATGGCGAACGCTCCGTTGCTGACCTTCTGCCCGCTGCCGGGTGACCGTCCGCGCACCCGCGGCAGCCTGTGGGGGCTGATGGAGGACCGCTACGAGGCGTACAAGTCCAAGGTGGTCCGCCGCTTCTTCGCCGAGCATTTCGCACGCCTCGACCGCCAGATCGTCCTGATCGACGTGCTGGGCGCGCTGAACTCCGGCCCTGCGGGCATGGCGGACATGAAGCGCGCCCTGGAACTGAGCCTGGAGCCGTTCCGCCACGGGTCCAGCAGTTGGCTGGACTGGCTGCTGGGCCGGAAGATCGACCGCGTGCTGTTTGCCGCGACCAAGGCCGACCATGTCGCCTCGCACCAGCACAACAGCCTGCGCCATCTGCTGGACCGGCTGGTCTCCGACGCCCGCGCCGGCATCCGCTTCGAAGGGGCGCAAGTGGAAACGATGGCCATCGCCGCCCTGAAATCGACCGAGACGGTGGTGACCGAGCATGAGGGGCGGCAATTGCGCTGCGTGCGCGGCGTGCCGCTCGGCCGTGACCGCCCGACCGTGCTGTTCCCCGGCGAAATCCCCGAGGACGCAGACTTCCCGCCGGGGCAGGAGCGGCCCTACAACTTCATGGCCTTCCAGCCGCCCGCCGACCTCGCCCGCGAGGCGCGCGGCCTGCCGCACATCCGGCTGGATCAGGCCATGCAGTTCCTGCTGGGGGATTATCTGGAATGAGCGAGCGCACGCGCGACCGCCACTGGGTCCCGCCGATGGAGCTGGACCCCACCCGCGCCGCCGCCGTCCCCGCGGCGGAGGAGGAGGCGATCATCGCCGGCCCCCTGTCCGGGTCCGCGGCGGAGCGCCTTCCCGCGCTGCTGGCGGAAGACCGGCCGCGCAGCCGGCTGGGCCGCTGGTTGGCCGGCTCGGTCGCCGCGCTGGTGCTGATCGCGCTGGGCTTCGACACCTGGGACCTATTCAACCGCGCCTTCGCCACCAGCGCCGCCCTGGGCGTCCTGGTGGCCGCCGCCGTGACCGTGGCCGGTGGGGCGGCGCTGGCGATGCTGCTGCGCGAGCTGCGCGCGCTGCGCCGCCTGCGCAAGATCGAGGAACTGCGCGGCGAGGCCGGGCGCCTGACCACGGAGATCGTGACCAAGGCCGGAGAGCCGGGCCACGCCGAGCGCTTCGCCGGGTCGCTGACCCGCCTCTATGAGGGGCGTCCTGATCTGGCGCCCTCGCTGGAACGGGTGCGCGACCATGTGACCGATGCCCACGGCGACGCGGAGATCCTGCGCCTGCTCGACCGCGAGGTGATGGGGCCGCTCGACCGCCGCGCCTACCACACCGTCCTGCGGGCGTCGCGCGACACGGCGGTGGCGACGGCGCTCAGCCCGGCGGCGGTCGTCGACCTCGCGGTGGTGCTGTGGCGGAACCTGAAGCTGGTGCGGGAGATCGCGGCGCTCTACGGGGCGCGGCCCGGCTATGTCGGGTCGCTGCGGCTGCTGCGGCGGATGCTCGCCAACCTCGCCGTCGCCGGGGTGGCGGAAAGCGCCCACCATGTCGCCGTCGAGGCGCTGGGCGGCTCCATCGCCGCGGCCATCTCCACCCGCATGGGGCAGGGGGTGATCAACGGGCTGTTGACCGCGCGGGTCGGGCTGACCGCGATGCATCTGTGCCGCCCCATCGCCTTTGGGCCGGACAACCGGCCGAGCATGGGCCAGATCCGCAAGGAGCTGCTGTCGCTGCCAAAGCAGGTGCTGTAGCCGCTCACACCGCGGGGAAGGGCAGACCGTGCCGGGGGTGGGCACGGTCGTGGATCAGGGCGCGGTCGCGGATCATCGGCCAGACGATGCGGCGCAGGAACCGGTGATCCTGCACCCGGTCCGCCTCGGCGGCGGCGTGCCGCTCGGCGAGCGGCAACAGGTCGGGCAGCAGCCCGGCGACGCCGCCCCAATGACCGCCCGACATCACCTCCGTGTGCAGCACCCCGTCGCGCAGGACGTGGAAGGGCAGGCCGGAGGCGACCCAGGAATCGACGGCGGCTTTTCCCTCGGCGGACGGCAACGCGTCCCAATCGCGGCAGAGGAAGCGCGCCACCGTAGGGTCGTCGGCCGCGGTCAGGCGCCAATAGGGGCCACCGATTGGCGCGCCGGACGTCACCGCCACGAGGTCCGCCCCGGCCGCGGCCAGTTCGGCCAACCGGTCGGCGGCAAGGGTGTCGTCGTGAAAGACCCGGCAGGTCCAACCCGGATACAGCGCCACGGTCTGCCGCACAATCTCCGCCGGGTCGTGGGCACTGGTGGGCTGGCCGCCCCACAGGCTGAAGGCGATGACGCTCCGCCGCCGCGCCTCGGCCCCGCGCGGCCGGGCGGGCAACGGCGGCAGGGCAGGAGTAGTGCCCATGGCCGCCCGGTCCTTCAGGTCCAGCGCGCGTTCGCCCCAGGCGGCGGCCTCGTCGTCCCGACCGAGAAAGGCGAGGGCGACGACGAGCCGGTCGATGGCGTCGAGATGGCGGGGGTCCAGACGGGCGGCCCGTTCCAGAGCGCGGGCGGAGTCCTCCAACCGGTCCACGACCCCCAGCGCGACTCCCAAATTGAAGGCGGCGGAGGGAAAATCCGGCGTGATGGCCAGGGCGTTGCGGTAGGCGTGGGTGGAATCCTCCCGCAGTCCCATGGCGAACAGCGCGTTGCCGTAGAGAAAGGCGACGTCGGCGTCCAGCGGCAGCAATTCCGCAGCGCGGGCCAGCGGGCGGAGGGATTCCGTGCCGCGTCCCTGCTCCACCAGCAAACGCCCCTCTTCGTGCCGCAGCGCGCCCAGGCGTTCCACCGCGATGGCGAGGCTGGGGGCGGAGGCGACGGCACGCTCCAGCGCGGTGATGGCCCCGGCGGAACGGCCCAGGCTGCGCAGCGCGTTCGCCATGTCGGTCCAGGCTTCCGCGAAATCGGGCTGGAGGGCGATGGCGCGCCGGTAATCCTCCACCGCCGCTTCTGGTTGCCCGGCGGAACGGCGGATGTTGCCGATGTTGGCGTGCATGTCCGCCGCTTCGGGCCGCTGGGCGATGGCGCGGCCGATGAGTTGCAGGCCGAGCGTCTGCTCCCCCACCTGCCCGGCCAGGACGCCCAGGAAATGCAGAGCGTCCGGCTGATCCGGTTCCACATCCAGGATGCGGTTGTAGAGTTGCTGGGCCTCGGCCAACCGGCCGGCCAGATGGTGGTCCAGGGCGAGCGTCAGCGCTTCCGCGATCGTAGCCATGCATACAGGCTTAAGCACCCCGGCGCCCCTCCGCAAGCCTCACGGCTGTGAAAAGGGTGAGCGGCGGCTCCGCTGGTCCTGGAATGCGAAGCTTTGGTGCCGGAAACAGCCTGAGGGACTTCATCCTTTGGCATAGCCGGAAAAAAGGTGAACGAACCCTTTACAATGCACGAGTGCGGCTGCAATATATGAGCTGGATTGTCCAATTATCGGTGTAATGTCATGAACGTGGCCATCGCCACCGCAACGGCTGCAAGGCCGTTGGCCTTCATGACGGCCCGCAACAGCGAGGCTGTTGAAACAGGGGCCGACACCGGGACTCCGCCCGCGAAGGACCCCGTGACCGGGCAGTCCGAACCTCTCTCCGGACGCTACACGAAGACCGCGTACCGCTATGACGCCGACGCGTCGCGGCTGGTGCTGTTGTTCCGCAGCCCGGAGGACGGAGCGACCCTCGACCAGATTCCGACCGAGGCGGCGCTGCGGCAATACCGTGAAGCGCAGAAGGATCGGAAGAGCGGCAAGGCGTCGCTTGAGCTTCTGGTCGGTGGCTCGGACGGGCAGGACCAACCGAACGGCGCCGGCCAGAGCGGGACCTCCGCCAACGGCTCGCCCGTGCACCGCTGGGCCACGGGCCATTCCGGGACCGGCGGGGGCCGCATCGGCCCGTCACAGGGGACTTCCGCGCACGCCGCACCGGTGGTAGCCTCGACCCCGATGGTGGCCCACGCGGCGGCCGCTCCTTCGTCGGGGGCCGGTTCCGTCAACGTGGTCATCTGACGACACGGACGGTGGGCTTCTGCCGCCGGTTTCCTTTGAAGGTTTTTTCCGATGGCTCTCGATGTTTCATCCTCCACCCTGGGCGCGGCGGTCGGTTTGCGGCAGGCGCAGGGACAGATGGACTTCGGCGTGAAGACGCTGAACCAGACCGCGCAGCAGCAGGATCAGGCGATCGCCACGCTGCTTCAGGGCGGTTCGGATGCGTCCTCGTCCGGTGGCAACGTCACCGCCACGCGCGGACAGAATCTCAACATCGTCGTGTAAGCGGCTGATTTGCTTGGCATGATCGCTCAAGCCAAGCCACGGCCATAAAAAAAGCCCCTCTCGCTGGAGAGGGGCTTCGTGCGTTCCGGAGGACCGCTTACTTCAACTCGTCGAAGGTCTCGATGATGTGGCTGACGATGCCGTACTCGCGGGCTTCGTCCGCCAGCATCCAATAGTTCCGGTCGGTGTCCTTGGAAACCTTCTCCACCGGCTGGCCGGTCTCGCGCGCGATGATGCGGTTCAGGCGCTCACGCATGCGGATGATTTCCTTCGCCTCGATGGCGATGTCCGTCGCCCGGCCACCGGTGCCGCCCAGCGGCTGGTGGATCAGGAAGCGGGTGTTCGGCAGGCAGAAGCGGTCTTCCTTCTTCGCGGCCAGGAAGATGTGGCAGCCGGCGCTGGCGACCCAGCCGGTGCCCAGCATCTTCACGCGCGGCTTCACGAAGCGGATCATGTCGTGAATGGTGTCGCCCGCCTCGACGTGGCCGCCGGGGGAGTTCACCACGACCGTGATGTCGTCGTTGCTCTCGTGGGCCAGAGCCAGCAGCTGGGCCGAGACGGCCTGCGCCAGCTTCATGTCGATCTGCCCGAAGATCAGCACCGTGCGCGCCTTGAACAGGTTCGACTGCACGGCAGCGAACGGCGGCGGGGCGCTTTCCTTCGACTTCTCGTCCGGCTCCTGCTCGGGTTCGTCGTCGAAGCGGGTGTATCCGTCTTGCGCCATCGTTTTTGAACTCCCTGAGGTCGGCGTGTCTACCGGGGGGCTTTGGCTTGCGGGGGCCTGGGTTGTCGGATGGGGACCGAACCACGCCACTCGTTTCTCCACATAGCCCGTATCGGTTCCTTGTTCAACGGGCCGCGACGCCAAATCCCACCCCCGCACCGTCATAGTCGCGCTCAGGCTGGCCGTATCGGTGCGGATCGCCGCTTGCGCGCATCCGGAAAGGAGCGGCAAACTGATCCTTGCACAATCGGAGGGCGGTGCATGGACGAGGGCAGCGGGATCGGCGTCTCGGTCATCATTCCGGCCTACCGGGCGCAGGACACCATCGTCCGCGCCGTGTCCAGCCTCCTGGCGCAGAGCTTTGCCCAATGGGAAGCGGTGGTGGTCAGCGACGACGGCGTCGATTACCGGGCCGTTCTGCAGGCCGCCGGCATCGCCGATTCGCGCCTGACCTTCACCGGAACCGGCCGCGTCGGGTCCGGTGCCTCGACGGCGCGCAACGCCGGGCTCCGCTGCGCGCGCCGACCGCTGATCGCCTCGCTGGACGCCGACGACCGGTTCGAGCCGGACCGGCTGGCGCGCTTGGCCCCGCTGGCGGCCGCGCAGGGGGCAGCGGCGGACAATGTGGCGGTGGTGCGCGACGGCGATGGTTCGCCGCTCTCCATCCTGTTTCCGCCCGGCGCCGGGACAACGACGCTGGACGCCGCGGCCTTCCTGGAGACCTCCATTCCGATGTTCCCCGTGGTCCGCCGCGACCATGTTCCCGGTTGGGAGGAGGGGGTCGACTTCTGCGACGACGTGGTCTTCAACGTCCAGGTTATCGACCGGGTGGGCCGTTTGCCTCTGGTGCTGGAACCGCTGTACGAATACCGGCAGCGGGAGGGGTCGATCACCTGCTCCGCCGACAGCGGCACGCGGGCGGACCTCTGCTACCGCCATGTTCTGGAGCGGTTGGCGGGCGACGGGCTGCGGATCGCCGACGCCGCGCTGCGCCACCGCTTCGCCGCCGCCCTGGACGCAAAGCGCGCCCTGAACGCCGCCTACATGGCCGCGCAGGCCGCCGGGCGCTGCGCCAGCTTTCAGGAATTCCTGGCCTTGCGGGAAAACTCCTTGCCGGGGTAGTCGCCGATCACGCTCAGATGCGTGACCACCGTGCCATCCGGTCGGAATTGATGAAGAGCGAGCGCGGACGGCTCCTCCGTCCAGCGGTAGGGAGGCTCCGGCGCCAAGTCCAGGGCGATCTGGTAGGCCACGGACGGGGCGACATAGCCGTGCGCCCCGTTCCAGGCGACCGCGGTCTGGCGGTGGGTGTGACCGCTCAGAACGGCCCGGACATTCGGGCGGCTCCGCACCAGCCGTCCCAGTTCCTCAGCGCCCTCAAGACAGCGCAGCGTATCAAGGAAAGCCAGCCCGGTGTCGAAGGGCGGATGGTGCAGCGCCAGCACGGTCGGCCGCTCCGGCTGTTCGGCCAGACGCTCCGCCAGCCAGGACAGCCGGTCGGCGCACAGGCCGCCCGCCGCCGTTCCGGAAACGACCGAGTCGAGCATCAGGATACGGACCGGAAACTCTTCGACGGCATAGTGGAGGAAGGGGCCATCCATGGGCATCCAGCCGGTCGCCGCAAAGGTCCGGCGCAGCCCGTCCCGGTCGTCGTGATTGCCCGGCAGCGCGCGGACGGGGATGGCGAGCGGCTCCAGCAGGGCGGACAGCGCTTCATACTCGCCGGGCTTCGGCCCGTTGACGAGGTCGCCGGTGATCAGGACGAGGTCGGGGCGCGGCACCAGCGCGTTGAGATGGGCCACCGCGGCGGCGAGCCGGTCGTTGGTGTCGTATTCCGTCGTCGGGGCGGTGCCGGGGGCCGTGACATGCAGGTCGGAGATCTGGGCGATCAGCATCGGGCACCCCTGGGGACGCGAGGGTCGAAGGACCAAGGATTGTCACATCGCCGATTTCCCGAATGTCTTCAAGAGTTCAACCGGAGCAAAACTTCCTTTACGCTTCCATGGCAGGCTGACCCATCGCCTGAACACACCCTTGCCGCCACTGCATCGGATTGGGGAATGAGCGCGTCCACCTCCTCCTGCCTGCTCGCACGGTTGCTGGCGTCCGGGAAGTTCTGGCTGAAGCGCGCCCGCATCGCCTCCCCCGATCTCGGCGAGGGCGCACCTCCACCCGGCGCGGACGGCGCTCTGCTGGCCGATCTTCGCATCGAAGGCGATCGGATTCGCGCGGTTCTACCGGCGGGCGAGGCGCCCTGCTGCGCGCCCGGCCTCTGCCTCGACGGCGGGCCCGTTCGACCACGCGGCGGCTGCACCGCCGTCGGCCCTGGTCAACCCGCTGATCTGACGGTGATTCTTCCCGATGGGGAGCGGCTGGAGATGGAAAAGGGCCGGGTTGCGCAACCCGATCCGCCGCCGTCCGGCGGCTGACCCCTCTGCAACCGTCTCGACTCCGGAACTGAACTGAACGATATAGTTCAGTTTACCGCCCGCACCTCACAGCGGCCCGGTTGACACGAAACGCCCCGCGCGCCCGCCCGGCGGGCCGGCGGGCCTGCGCGGGTTCCGTATCCATGCGTCACACGCTTCGCATCGTCGCCCTTCTGGTCCTGGTCGCTCTCGGCGGCGGCGCCTACTGGTACTTCGTCAAGCAGGGCGGGACCATCAACACGCTGCTCGCCGGCAAGGTTCCGTCCCCCGGCGGCGCGTCCGCGGGTCCTGCGGCGGGCGGACCGCCGGGGGGACCGCCGCCGATGCCGGTGGAGGCCCTGCCGGTCAAGATTGGCACCGTGTCGCGTCAGGTCACCGCGGTCGGCTCGCTGCTGTCCAGCGAGTCGGTGGTCATCCGGCCCGAGGTGGCGGGCAAGGTCTCGGAGATCGCCTTCCTGGAAGGGCAGGCGGTGAAGAAGGGCGCGGTGCTGATCCGGCTGGACGACTCCATCGCCCGCGCCACGCTGGCCCAGGCGCAGGCGAGCATCGCCTTCTCCCGCGCCGAGCTGTCCCGCGCCGAGGAACTGTACCGCCAGCGCACCGGCCCCGCCCGCAACCGCGAGCAGGCGCTCGCCAAGCTCCAGTCCGACGAGGCGGCGGTGCAGCTCGCCAAAGCGCAATTGGAGAAGCTGACCCTGACCGCGCCCTTCGACGGCGTGCTGGGCCTGCGCAAGGTCTCGGTGGGCGACGTGGTGGCGGCGGGCAAGGACATCGTGAACCTGGAGGCCATCGAGGTCCTCAAGCTCGATTTCCGGGTGCCGGAGCTGTATCTGCCGACCGTCCGCACCGGCCAGACCCTGAAGGTTGTCGTGGACTCCTTCGGCGGGCGGACCTTCGACGGCACGGTCTACGCCATCGACCCGCTGGTCGACGTGAACGGCCGCGCCGTGGTGATCCGCGCCCGTGTTCCCAACAGCGACGGCTCGCTGCGCCCCGGTCTGTTCGCCCGGGTGGCCCTGACGCTGGACCAGAATCCGAACGCCGTGCTGGTGCCCGAGCAGGCGGTCAGCGCCTTCGGCAACAAGCAGTTCGTTTTCAAGGTGGTGGAGGGCAAGGCGGTGCAGACCACGGTCACGCTGGGCGAGCGCCGCAACGCCGAGGTGGAGATCACCGCCGGCCTGCAGCCCGGCGACGTGGTGGTGACCGCCGGCCAGTTGAAGATCCGCGACGGCGCCCCGGTGATGGTCGTCAACAACAAGCCGGCGGGGAGCTGAGCCGATGGTTCTCTCCGACATTTCCATCCGCCGGCCCGTCCTGGCGACGGTCATGAGCCTCGCGCTCATGCTGATCGGCATCGTGTCGTACCAGCGCCTGTCGGTGCGCGAATACCCGAAGATCGACGAGCCCGTCGTCACGGTGGAGACCACCTACAAGGGCGCGTCGGCCGAGATCATCGAAAGCCAGGTCACCCAGATCCTGGAGGACTCGCTGTCGGGCATCGAGGGCATCGACGTGATGTCCTCGATCAGCCGGGCGGAGAAGAGCCAGATCACCCTGCGCTTCCGGCTGGACCGCAACGTCGACACGGCGGCCAGCGACGTGCGCGACCGCGTCGGCCGGGTGCGCGCCCAGCTTCCCAACGAGATCGACGAGCCGGTCATCGCGAAGGTGGAGGCCGACGCGCAGCCGATCATCTATCTGGCCTTCTCCTCCGACCGCCATTCGCCGCTGGACGTGACGGACTTCGCCGACCGCTACGTCAAGGACCGTTTGCAGAATCTGCCCGGCGTCGCCCAGGTGCGCATTTTCGGCGAGCGGCGCTTCGCCATGCGTCTGTGGCTCGACCCGCAGCGCATGGCCGCCTACCGGGTCACCCCGCAGGACGTGGAGAACGCGCTGCGCAAGCAGAACGTCGAGATTCCGGCGGGCCGCGTCGAGAGCAAGGCGCGGGAGTTCACCGTCGTCTCCGAAACCGACCTGCGCACGCCGGAGGAGTTCGACCGCATCATCCTGCGCGACGACGGCGGCTATCTGGTCCGGCTGAAGGACGTCGGCCGGGCCGAGCTGGGGGCGCGGGACGAGCGGGTCAGCGCCCGCTTCAACGGGCGCGGCGCCGTCGCCATCGGCGTGGTCAAGCAGTCCACCGCCAACCCGCTGGACGTGTCCAAGGCGGTGAACGAGGCGCTGCCGAAGATCCGCGCCGCCCTACCCGACGGCATGGGGGTCGACGTCGGCTACGACAGCTCCGTCTTCATCGCCAAGTCCATCGACGCGGTGTTCAGCACGATCTTCGAGGCCATCGTCCTGGTCGTTCTGGTCATCTTCGTGTTCCTGCGCAGCTTCCGCGCCACGCTGGTGCCGCTGGTGACCATCCCGGTGTCGCTGATCGGCGGCTTCGCGCTGATGTACGCCTTCGGTTTTTCGGTCAACACGCTGACGCTGCTGTCCATGGTGCTGGCCATCGGCCTCGTCGTGGACGATGCCATCGTGATGCTGGAGAACATCTACCGCCACATCGAGGAGGGCGTGCCGCCTTTCCAGGCGGCCTTGCAGGGGTCGAAGGAGATCGGCTTCGCGGTCATCGCGATGACGATCACGCTGGCCGCGGTCTACGCGCCCATCGGCTTCATGACCGGTCGCACCGGCCGACTCTTCTCCGAGTTCGCCCTGACGCTGGCGGGGGCGGTGATCGTGTCGGGCTTCGTCGCCCTGACCCTGTCGCCGATGATGTGCTCCAAGCTGCTGAAGCACCAGACCAAGCACAACGCGCTCTACAATGCCATCGAGCGGCTGCTGAACGGGCTGACCAACGGCTACCGCTCCATCCTCCGCCTGTCGCTGAAGGCGCGTCCGCTGGTGCTGCTGGTCGGCGCGGTGGTGGCGGGGCTCAGCTACACGCTGTTCACCGGGCTGAAGTCGGAGCTGGCCCCGGTCGAGGACCGCGGCACCATCGTCGGCATCGCCATCGCGCCGGAGGGCTCGACGCTCGACTACACGGAAAGCTACGCCAAGCGCATGGAGGACCTGTTCCGCCAGATCCCCATTGTCGAGAAGTTCTTCGTCGTGGTCGGCTTCCCGGTGGTCAACCAGGGCATCTCCTTCGTCCGACTGATCGATTGGGACGAGCGCGACGTGAAGCAGCAGGCGATTACCGCCCAGCTCTTCCCCAAGATGTTCGGCATTCCCGGCATCCTGGCCTTCGTCACCAACCCGCCGTCGCTCGGCCAGAGCCCGGTGGACAAGCCGGTCAACTTCGTCATCCAAAGCTCGCTGCCCTACGACGAGCTTCAGAAGATGGTCGACGGGCTGATGGCGGAGGCACGGAAGTTCCCCGGCCTGACCAACCTCGACACCGACCTGAAGCTGAACAAGCCGGAACTGCGCATCACCATCGACCGCGACAAGGCGGCCGACCTCGGGGTGGACGTGGAGACAGTGGGCCGCACGCTGGAAACGCTGCTGGGCGGGCGGCAGGTCACCCGCTTCAAGAAGGAGGGCAAGCAGTACGACGTGGTGGTCCAGGTCGGCGACGTCGACCGCCGCAACCCGGACGACATCGCCTCCATCTACGTCCGCGGCACGCCGACCATGGCGGCGGAGGCCGGTGTCGCCACCAGCACCGGGGCGATGATCTCGCTCGCCAACCTCGTCCGCATCGAGGAGCGGGTGGCGCCCAAGGAGCTGAACCACTTCAACAAGCTGCGCTCCGTCACCATCACCGCCACGCTGGCGCCGGGCACCTCGCTGGGCGAGGCGCTGGGCTACCTCCAGGATGCTGCGAACCGGGTGCTGCCGGCCACCGCCCAGACCGACTATGCGGGGCAGAGCCGCGAGTTCCGGGAATCGGCGACGGGCCTGTACTTTGTCTTCATTCTGGCGCTGGCCTTCATCTATCTGGTGCTGGCGGCGCAGTTCGAGAGCTTCATCGACCCCTTCGTGATCATGCTGACGGTGCCGCTGTCGATGACCGGCGCGCTGGCCGCCCTGCATTTCACCGGCGGGACGATGAACGTCTACAGCCAGATCGGCTTGGTGACCCTCGTCGGACTCATCACCAAGCACGGCATCCTGATCGTGGAATTCGCCAACCAGCTCCAGCGCGAGGGGGTGGACATCCGCAAGGCGGTGGAGGAGGCCGCCGTGCTGCGCCTGCGTCCGATCCTGATGACCACGGGAGCCATGGTGCTGGGCGCCGTGCCGCTCGCCAACGCCCATGGGGCCGGCGCGGAGAGCCGGCAGGCCATCGGCGCGGTGATCGTCGGCGGCATGCTGCTGGGCACCTTCCTGACGCTGTTCGTGGTGCCGACGGTCTACAGCTACATCGCGAAGAAGAAGCCCCTCCCGGCCTTGGACGGCTCCGCCAGCCATCCGACCGGCCATCCGCCCTCGGACGCGCATCCGCAGCCGGCGGAGTGACCAAGCGGGCGGGAAAGCAGAAATGCTTGGCGGGTGGTTGCGTTGGGCCCCCACCCTAACCCTCCCCCGCTTTCGCAGGGGAGGGGACTG
>NZ_WHOR01000019.1:0-39056 GCF_013340925.1 Azospirillum formosense | reverse complement strand
CTGCCGTCGGCGGGTTTGGTCACCTCCACGGTCTTGCCGCTGTCGGCGTCGATCCACCGTCCATCGACAAAGCACTGGAAGCGCAGCAGCTCGGCGTCCTTCAACCCGAGACGGCGGGCGGTGTCCACGGAATCATATGGCATGGTGCCTTCCTTCCCTCATTTCTTGCGCGCGGCCTCGCGGTCGGCCGCGCGTTCGGCAGAGAGTATAGGGCACCACGCCCGGTCTGCGATCCTTCCCGTGGCATGGACAGGGCGCGCGGACCGGGGAAGGGAGGTCGGCGCTTACGCCGGCAAGACCGGCACGTTGTCGATCAGGCGGGCCTTGCCCATCCAGGCGGCGGCCAGCAGGCGCGCCGGACGCTCCGCGCGGGTCACCGGCGCCAGCGTGTCGGCGTCGCGCAGCTCGACATAGTCGATAGAGCTGAAACCGGCGGCGGTGATGCGCGCCCGCACCGCCTCCAGGACTGTGGCGGCCTCCGCGCCGCCGGCCAACGCCGAGGCGGCGTCGAGGAGCGCGCGGTTCAGTTCCGGCGCGCGGGCGCGCTCGTCGGCCGACAGGTAGGCGTTGCGCGAGGACATGGCGAGCCCGTCGGCCTCGCGCACCGTCGGCAACCCCTCCACCCGCACCGGAATGTCGAGATCGCGGGCGAAGCGGCGGATGACCATGAGCTGCTGGTAGTCCTTCTCCCCGAACACCGCCACGTCGGGCTGGGCCTGGAGGAACAGCTTGGTCACGACCAGGGCGACGCCGCCGAACATCTGGGGCCGGAAGGTGCCGCACAGCCCCTCCGCCGGGCCGCCGACCGAGATGGCCGTGGCGAAGCCCTCCGGATACATCGCGCGCACCGTGGGGGCGTAGAGCAGATGGCAGCCCGCCGAGGCGAGCTTGCCCGAATCCCCGGCCTCGTCGCGCGGGTAGCGGTCGAAGTCCTCGTGCGGGGCGAATTGGGTGGGGTTGACGAAGACGCTGGCGACGACGTGGTCGGCCAGTTCCCGCGCGCGGCGCACCAGGGCGAGATGGCCGTCGTGCAGCGCCCCCATGGTCGGCACCAGGGCCACCGTTTTGCCGTCGCGGTGCCAGGCGGCGACCTGGGCGCGGAGATCGTCCACGCTGCGGACGACCGGCAGGGGCTGTTCCGACTCCGGCAGGCGGGCGGCGGCGAGGGAGGTCATGGCGGGTGCTCCACAGGCGTCATAAACGGCGCTGGGATAAACCGCCGGCCCGGCGCTGTCCAGTCATGGAATTAACCGGGCGAGCGCGAATTTGAAATTTTTCCATCCTGCGGGCGGACCAGCGGGCGGGTCGGACCGTACGGCCCCCCGCCCGCGGGCGGGGTCAGCGCATCAGCGTGACGACGACCAGATAGGTCAGGTTCACCCAGGCGCCGAGCGTGGCCAGGAGGACCAGGGTGGCCGGAGACAGGACCACCGAACCGAGGATCACGACGAGCGCCACGACCAGCAGGCCGAGGGCGAGAAGGGTCACGCGCGTATCTTCCATGTCACTGCTTCCAGATGATTGAGCAAATCGGATGCTGGAAGCGATAGACGAAAACCCCACGCGCTGTAGCTGATCTGAATCAACTGCGGCGGCGTTCGTCTCAAAAAGGCATAAGGCGAATGAGCGGGGAATTTTTGTGGTTTCCACGCAGAAGAACGTGGCCACGCGCCTGGGGCAACGGCCTGTTACTGGCGAATTCCAACAATGTCTTGAAGAGGAGGCGGTGTTTGGGATGGTGGGCGCAGTAGGGATTGAACCTACGACCCCACCCGTGTGAAGGGTGTGCTCTCCCGCTGAGCTATGCGCCCATCCCAAAGAAACAACCGCTGACGCACCGCAGAGACGACAATGCGAGGCCCGACGGACCCCGATCCTGACCGGCCCTTGTGGTGAAGGGGATGGTACCATCCGCAAAGCCCATGAACCACCGGACTTTGGGATGGTGGGCGCAGTAGGGATTGAACCTACGACCCCACCCGTGTGAAGGGTGTGCTCTCCCGCTGAGCTATGCGCCCATCCCAGTAAAACCGCGTCGGCATCAGGCTCGTTTCGCTGTCGCGTCGTTGCCGCCGCTGCGGTGAGGCGGGTTTCTAAAGGCCTCGCCCCCTCCTGTCAAGCACCTGTTTCACACCAATATCAAAGAAACCCTTTCGCCCGGAGCCCCCGATGAGGCAATGGATATGACGCACCGGACCGCATTTGCCGCAAAGCTCTCAGCCGCGCGTCCCTCGGCGGTCGTGGTCGCCGGGCTGTGCGCGGCGTTCGCGGGACTGTTCCCCCTGCCCGCCCAGGCGCAGCGCTGGCAGTTGGACTACCGCGTCCATGTCGGCGGTGTGGCCGTGCTCGACGCGCGGGCGGAACTGACCCTGACCGAGGACCGCTACAGCGTCCAGGTCGACGCCGCGACGGACGGCTTTCTGGGGCGCCTGTTTCCTTGGGAAACCCGATCGCTCAGCGTCGGCACGGTCCGGCCCGACGGCGTCGCCCCGATCCGCCACACCCAGTCCGGCGTCCTGCGCGGCTCCCCGCGCACCGTCACCTTGGAGTACGGCCCGGACGGCCGCGTTCGCACGCAGGTCTCCCCGCCCCCGGAGGAGGAGGACCGCGACCCCGTCCCCGAGGAACTCACCCGGCAGAGTCGCGATCCCTTGAGCGGAGTCGTTGACGTGCTGCTGGCCGGGCTGCAAGGCGCGGGATGCCAGCGCACGGTGCCCATTTATGACGGGCGCCGCCGGTACGACATGATTTTCACGGACCGGGGAATGACCATGGTCGGGGAGTCGCGCCATTCGGTGTTCTCGGGCGCGGCGCGGCAATGCCGGGTGTCCCACAAGCCGATCGCCGGCTACGAACGCACGCCGCGCCAGCCCTTCTGGCAGCGCGGCGGAGGCCGGGAGGAGCGCCCGCCCGTCGATCTGTGGATCGCCCCGCTGGAGGGAGTCGGCCCGCCCCTGCCCGTCCGGCTGGAGACCGACAGCGGATTCGGCGGGGTCGTCGTCCACCTCACCGCCGCCCGCAAGACCGACCAGACGGCAGAGCGCCCCCCCGAGCCGGTGCCGTCACCGATTCGTTGACGGATCAGGCCCGCCCGACGCTGCCGCTGCAGGCGGTGGGATGGTACAGCAATTCGGCCATGGGCCGCTCAGCCAGCGCCTGCTCGCACAGACGGTTGAACTCGGCCATCTTGCGCTGGAGGTCGCTGTGGTGGGCCATCATCCGGTCGAAGTCGGCGGTGGCCGAATCGATCTGGCTGTTGGCCGGGGTGCGGGCGGCGGTGTTGGCTTCGATGGACAGAGCGTCAGCGGACAGGGCGTCGGCGGACAGGGTCTTGCCGGTCTGGGTCTTACCGGGAAAGGCAAGGATCTGGGCCATCGGGTGTCTCCTTCGCTCACCACCATTCGATGCACCCATCCAACTACATTTACCTTTCGTTAGCCACTGTTAATCTCTCGTTAACCATGACAAGAAGGAGACCTACGGCGAAGCCCCCGCTGGACCCGGCGGCGCGGCCGGCCGCTCAGGCGCCCAGCCGCCGCAGGGCGTCCGGCAGATCGGCGATGCGGTCGAGCAGGATGTCGGCGCCCAGTTCCTGCACCGGCATGCGGGGATAACCGTAGGTCATCGCCACCACCGGCACGCCGGCGGCGCGAGCGGCCTTCACGTCGTTGCGGTTGTCGCCCACCATCGCCGCGCTGCCGCCGCCCAGCGCCTCGACGACCCAGGACAGATGCCGCCCGTCCGGCTTCTTCACCGGCAGCGTGTCGCCGCCGGCCAGCGCGCCGAACAGCGGCGACAGGCCCAGCCCGTCCAGCAGCTTCCGGGTGATCCGCTCCGGCTTGTTGGTGCACAGCCCCAGCCTGACGCCGCTGTCCGCCAGCGCCGCCAAGGTTTCCGGCACATCGGGATAGAGCGTCGGGGGTTCGTCATCCCGGAAATAGGCGTCGAGATAGTCGGCCAGGGCCGTCTTCAGAGCATCCTCGGTCAGGGCGTCGCCGGTCGCCGCAAAGGCCTGCCGGACGAGTGCGGCCGACCCGTCGCCCACCATGCCGCGCACCTGCTCCTCCGTCAGGGCGGGCCGTGCGAAACGGGACAGGGTGCGGTTCAGGACTCGGGTCATGTCCCGCGCGCTGTCGATCAGCGTGCCGTCCAGGTCGAAGACGACCGCGGAAAAGGGAATGGTGGCGGACAGGGCGGACATCGGCTTCGGTTCCATGATAGCCCAAAGGTGAGCGGCACTCCGTTCGATAGCACGCCCCTCCTCCGACGGCGACCCCTTGTTCCGGCAATCTCCCCGGGCATAGGCCCTTCGGTGCCGCTGGCGCGGGATGCGTACACCCTCGGGCCGCGTTTTGTGTATGTCAGATTGACACAAAAGTTGACTTGGGGTCCTGGCGCCGGATGTGGCACTCAATGCTTGAGGACGGACCGTTTGCCCGGATTTTGATGCGCACGCTTTTCCACCCGTTTGCCATAACCCGTTTCCAATACTGCAGGGATATCCGATGACTCCGCACCGCCCGCTCGCCTGCGTCATTCTCGCCGCCGGCAAAGGCACCCGCATGAAGTCGGACCTGCCAAAGGTCCTGCACCGCGTCGCCGGCCAGCCGATGGTCGGCCATGTGCTGTCCGCGGTGAGGGCGCTCGACCCCGACCATGTGGTCGTGGTGGTCGGCCCCGGCATGGACAATGTGGCCGACGCCGTCGCCCCCTACCCCACCGCCGTCCAGCACGAGCAGCGCGGCACCGCCGACGCCGTGCGCGCCGCCTTCGGCCTGCTGGAAGGCTTCGACGGCGACGTGGTGGTTCTCTATGGCGACACGCCGCTGGTCACGCCGGACACGCTGCGCGCCATGGTCGCCGCGCGGCGCCAGCCGGGCGACCCGGCGGTGGTCGTCCTGGGCATGCGCCCCGACGATCCCGGCGCCTATGGCCGCCTGATCCTGAACGCCCGCGGCGGGCTGGAGAAGATCGTCGAGTATCTCGACGCCTCCGAGGAGGAGCGGCAGGTCACCCTGTGCAACGCCGGGCTGATGGCCTTCGACGGCGCGCGGATGTTCGACCTCATCAGCCGCATCGGCAACAGCAACGCCAAGAGCGAATATTACCTCACCGACGTGGTGCAGATCGCCCGCAGCAACGGCATGGCCTGCGCGGTGGTCGAGGCCGCCCCGGCGGAGGTCGTCGGCGTGAATTCCCGCGCCGAGCTGTCGGAGGTGGAGAAGCTGATCCAGCGCCGCCTGCGCAAGGCCGCCATGGACAACGGCGCCACCCTGACCGACCCGGACAGCGTCACCTTCTGCGTGGACACCCGCCTCGGCCGCGACGTGATCGTCGGCCCGCACGTGGTGTTCGGCCCCGGCGTGGTCGTCGCCGACCGGGTCGAGATCAAGGCCTTCAGCCATCTGGAACAGGTGCGGGTGGACAGCGGCGCCCAGGTCGGCCCCTACGCCCGCCTGCGCCCGGGGGCGGAGATCGGCCCCGACGCCCACATCGGCAACTTCGTCGAGATCAAGAACGCGAAGATCGAGGCCGGGGCCAAGGTCAACCACCTGACCTACATCGGCGACGCGCGGGTGGGGGCGAAGGCCAACATCGGCGCCGGGACCATCACCTGCAACTACGACGGCTACGCCAAGAGCCACACCGACATCGGCGCCGGGGCCTTCATCGGCTCCAACACCGCGCTGGTGGCTCCGGTCAGGGTTGGCGACGGCGCCATCGTCGGGGCGGGCAGCGTGGTCACCACCGACGTGGAGGGCGACGCGCTGGTCGTGGCGCGCGGGCGCCAGCAGGCTTACACCGGCTGGGCCAAGCGTTTCCGCGAACGGAAGCAAAACGAGAAAGCGAAAAAGGCGTAAGATTGCCCCGGTTGACCGTTCACCCGGCCCCGGCCATCATTCAGGAGTTGCAGGTTCATGTGTGGCATCATCGGCATCATCGGCACGCATGACGCGGCCCCCCGTCTCGTCGAGGGTCTCCGCCGCCTCGAATACCGTGGTTACGACAGCGCCGGCGTCGCCACGCTGGTCAAGGGCGGCATCGAGCGCCGCCGCGCCGAGGGCAAGCTGATCAACCTCGACGCCAAGCTGCGCGAGGCGCCGCTGCCGGGCGTGATCGGCATCGGCCACACCCGCTGGGCCACCCACGGCGGCCCGACCGAGAACAACGCCCACCCGCACGCCACCCACCGCGTGGCCGTGGTGCACAACGGCATCATCGAGAATTACCAGGAGCTGAAGACCGAGCTGATCGAGCACGGCTACGTCTTCGAAAGCGCCACCGACACCGAGGTGATCGCCCACCTCGTCACCTACTACATGGAGAAGGAAGGGCTGGGCCCGGTCGAGGCCGCCTCCGCCTCCTTCAAGCGCTTCACCGGCGCCTTCTCCCTGGTGCTGCTGTTCTCCGGCCAGGAGGACATGCTGATCGGCGCCCGCCACGGCACGCCGCTGGCCGTGGGCTACGGCGAGGGGGAGATGTATTTCGCCTCCGATGCCTTCGCGCTGGCGCCGCTGACCAACCGCATCTGCTATCTGGAGGACGGCGACTGGGTGGAGCTGACCCGCACCGCCGCCGTGATCCACGACGCCACCGACGCCGTGGTGGAGCGTCCGGTCAAGACCACCGCCCTGTCCGGCGCGCTGATCGGCAAGGACGGCTACCGGCACTACATGCTCAAGGAGATCTATGAGCAGCCGCAGGTCATCGGCGACACGCTGAACGCCTACATCAACCCGGAGACCGGCCGAGTCACGCTACCGGAGACCAGCTTCGACATCGCCAAGGCGACGAAGCTGACCATCGTCGCCTGCGGCACCGCCTACTACGCCGGGGTCGTGGCGAAATACTGGTTCGAGACGCTGGCCCGCCTGCCGGTCGAGGTCGACATCGCGTCTGAGTTCCGCTACCGCGAGGCGCCGATGCCCGAGGGCGGCGTGGCCCTGTTCATCAGCCAGTCGGGCGAGACGCTGGATACGCTGGAGGCGCTGCGCTACTGCAAGCGCCAGGGCCAGAAGATCCTGTCCATCGTCAACGTGCCGGAAAGCACCATCGCCCGCGAATCCGATGCGGTGCTCTACACCATGGCCGGTCCGGAGATCGGCGTCGCCTCGACCAAGGCCTTCACGACTCAGCTGACCACGCTGGCTTGTCTGGCGGTCACGGTCGGCCACGCCCGCGGCGTCATCCCGGCGGAGCGGATGCAGCAGATCGCCCAGGCCCTGCGCGAGGTGCCGGCCCGCGCCGCCGACGTGCTGGCCCACGACGAGCGCCTGCACGAGCTGGCGCAGGAGGTCGCGGAAGCCCGCGACGTGCTGTATCTCGGCCGCGGCGCCATGTACCCGCTGGCTCTGGAAGGCGCGCTGAAGCTGAAGGAAATCAGCTACATCCACGCCGAAGGTTACGCGGCGGGTGAGCTGAAGCACGGCCCCATCGCGCTGATCGACGAGAGCGTGCCGGTGATCGTCCTGGTGCCGTCGGACAACCTGTTCGAAAAGACCGTGTCCAACGTGCAGGAGGTCTGCGCGCGGTCGGGCAAGGTGCTGCTGATCGCCGACAAGAAGGGGATCGACAAGCTGTCCGACAAGGTCCGCTGGTCGCTGGAGCTTCCGGCCTGCGACCCGCTTGTCGCCCCGCTGCTCTACGCCATCCCGGTGCAACTGCTGGCCTATCACGTCGCCGTGCTGAAGGGCACCGACGTCGACCAGCCGCGCAACCTCGCCAAGTCGGTCACCGTCGAGTAAGGCGACCCGGTCATACAACGTCCCGCCCAAGAAAAAGCCCCCGTCCAATCGGCGGGGGCTTTTTTGTTTTCTCCCGGGAGTCCGGTCAGGACGCCCAGTGGCGCTTCGGACCGACATCCACATGGACGAAATTGCTGTCCGGATAATAGCCCACCCCGCCCCCGCGCAGGCTGAGCGCGGCGCGCTGCAGCGTGCGCAGCGGCAGGCCGGGCACCCGCAGGTCGATGGCTTTGCCCTGCATGTGGAAACTGTTCTGGGCAACGCCGCTGCCGTCCTGCTCGCGCAGCCAGGCGTTGGATTCAGGGGAGCGGTAGCCGGAAATGATGTGCACCGGCGTCTTGCTGCCGACCTTGCGGGTCAGGGCGTGCAGCAGATCGAGCAGCTTCGGGTCGATGGGATGCACGGCCCCGGTGCGATGGTCGCGCAGCAGATGGTTGATCTCGCGCAGGCCGTCGCGCTGGTAGCGGCCCTTGGACCAGTATTCCGCCCGCACCCGCTCGCCGGTGTGGAGGTTGAGCAGGACCAATTGCCGCGGCGGGGCGCGCAACGCCGCCTCCGACACCTCCGGCGCCATCACCATCCCGGCGGCGGCCGTCGCCAGACCGATGCGCAACAGTTCCCTCCGGCCGAGCGTGGCTGCTGGTGTCGGTTGGAATTTGGCCTCGGTCATCATGCCTCCATGGGGTCCCGAACAAGGCGGCGCATAGAGCACCCCCTTTTTGTCCGATGACTTTTGGCGGCAGAGCCCCCGCTGGTGTCAAGAAACCAATGGTTAACGTTCTTAAAAAGCCCGCGATTCCTGGACTTGCCGGGATGGCCGCGAGGCCACCGGGGAGGCTGCGGGCTTGGTTACAGGGGTGAAACACAACGGACCGGACCTCCGATTCGCCCGAGTCCCTCCCGGGACCGGCCGTGACAACGGCAGGGCAAAAAACGGCAACCATAAGGGGTACTTCCGCGACCTCTACCGTTTAGTCTTCGGTAACGAATCTACCCCCATAGTTTGGATAGCGAAAACAACCCCCGTCAGAATCCTGCCCGTGCCCCCCGTCGCCACTACCCCTGCGTCGGCCTCCTCCTATCTTCGGCCCGACCAACTGGCCGAGGTCCTGGACCGGCACGCCCGCTGGATCACGGGCCAGCCGGGCGGAGCGCGCGCCAATCTGGCCCTGGCGGACCTGGAGGGCGCCGATCTCTCGCAGCGCGACCTGCGCGGTGCGCGGCTGGTCGGGGCGAAGCTGGCGCGCAGCCGGCTCAGCGGCACCAATCTGGCCGGGGCCGATCTGTTCGGCGTCGACCTGCGGGATGCGGACATCACCCGCGCCAACCTCATGCAGACGGATCTGCGCGGCGCCCGGCTGCGCTCCGCCGATTTCTCGAACGCCAATCTGCGCGACGCCGACCTGCGCGCCGGCACATTGGAACCAGGTGGCACCGCCCGCCGCGGCTCCGGTCCGGACGTTCAGGATGCCGAGGCCATCCGGCAGACCCACCGTACCGCCCTGGCCCGCCTTCAGAACGGAGCCACGGCGGAGAGCGGCATTCCGACCGATCTGACCGGCGCCGTGCTGGCGGGCGCCAACCTGACGGAAGCCGACCTCTGTGGGGCGGTGCTTCAGAACGCCGACCTGACCGGCGCGGTGCTGACCGACGCCAACCTCTCCGGGGCGCGGCTGAACGGGGCCGATCTGACCGGCGCTCTGCTGGACGGTTGCACCTTCGACAACGCCGATCTGGTCGGCACGCGGATGGTCGATTGCGACCTCTCGCGGGCCAAGCTCGGCTACGCCTGCATGACCCGCCCGATCGACAGCATGGGGTCGGAAATCCAGCGGGCGATCTTCGACCATGAGCGCTGGATCGACAGCGTCGGCCAGCGCGGAGAGCGCGCCGAACTGGACGGCACCGACCTCAGCCGCGCCGACCTTCGCGGCGTCAATCTCAGCGCCGCCTCGCTGCGCGGCGCCAACCTGTCCGACGCGGCGCTGACCGGCGCGCGGCTGATGATGGCGGACCTCTCCGGCGCCAATATGGAACACGCGAACCTGATGGGGGCCGACCTGTGCGGCGCCAACCTCAGCTTCGCCAAGCTGACCGGCGCCGACCTGACGCGGGTCAACCTCGGCCCTGCGGAGATCAAGGACCCGAGCGGACGACCCACGGGACGTTCCTGGGCCGCGAATCTGATGGGCGCCGACCTGCGGCAGGCCATGCTGACCGATTCCCGCATGGTTCAGGCGAACCTCACCGACGCCGATCTGGAGAACGCCGACCTGGACGGGGCGGATCTGGCCGGCGCGAAGCTCCATCGTGCCCATTTCAAGGGCAAGGTGCCGCGGCGGCGCTGACCCACTCCCCTTCGTTCCACGACCGTCGTCATCCCGCAAGGCAGCGTGGGGCGTGGTGCGGCATTTCGAACCGCCCCGCCGTCCGCCATGCCCTCTTTTCCCGGCTCTTTTCCCCGCCGCGGCGCCTTGCGCCTGATCCCTTCCGTCCTCATCGCCTTAATCGTCCGTCCCGCCCGGGCCAAGGACCTGCGCCGGTCCGAAACCTGGCGATAAGGCGGTGGCGATGGCCGCGGCTAGGAGTACCAACCCCCGCGACGGCGATCCGGAGCACGGCGCGCCGACGGGCACCGCCTTCCAAGATTTGCCGGATGGGCGGCTGAACGGCACATAAGCCTTGCCATATCGCGCATACTCGGAAATTATTGCGCTCATGGACGACATAGACCGCAAAATCATAGCGCACATCCAGGAGGATGGACGCGCTTCCTACGCTGACATCGGTGCGGCGGCCGGACTGTCGGTGTCCGCCGTGAACGAGCGGCTGAAGAAGCTGCAGGCCAACGGCGTGATCCAGGGGTGGGGGGCGCGGCTGTCGCCCAAAGCCGCCGGGCTGGACGTGCTGGCCTTCGTCGAAGTGCTGCTCGACCGTCCGGAGCATGACGCGCCCTTCCGCGACGCCATGCGCGCCACCCCGGCGGTCCAGGAATGCCACCACGTCACCGGCGACTGGTCCTATCTGCTCAAGGTGCGCGTGGCGAACACGGAGGCGCTGGAACGCTTCCTGTCCGACCGGCTGAAGGCGCTGCCCGGCGTCGTGCGCTCCCACACCGTGATCGCGCTCTCCTCGGTCAAGGAGACGCCGAACCTTCCCATCGCTTCAGACTGATCCACCCGGAGCATCCGCCATGGACGCACTGCCCGCCCTGCTGAAGGGCCTGATCATCGGATTCAGCATCGCCGCCCCGGTTGGGCCGATCGGACTTTTGTGCATCCGGCGCACCCTCGCCGACGGGCCGGCGCACGGCTTCGTCAGCGGGCTGGGTGCCGCCAGCGCGGACGCGGTCTATGGCGCCATCGCCGGCTTCGGGGTGGCTCTGGTCACCGACGCTCTGCTGGGCGCGCAGGTGGCGCTGAAGCTGGTCGGCGGGCTGATGCTGCTGTGGCTGGGCTGGAGCACCCTGCGCGCCCGCCCGGCGGAGCGCGCCGCGGAAGCCCGCGGCGGCGGCGGTCTGGCCGGGGCCTACGTCTCCACCTTCGCCCTGACGCTCGCCAACCCGGCGACCATCCTCAGCTTCGCCGCGGTGTTCGGCGGGCTGGGCGTGTCGGCGGGGAACGGAAGCAGCACCGGCGTCGCCGCCCTGCTCGTCGCGGGCGTCTTCATCGGTTCGGCGATGTGGTGGTTGGGGCTCAGCGCCTCTGTCGGGGCGGTCCGGCGCCGGGTCACACCCGCCGCCATGCTGTGGATCAACCGCGTTTCGGGCGCGGTGCTGGGAGCGTTCGGGATCGCGGCCCTCGCCTCTCTGCTGTGAGGCGAAATGCGCCGGTCACCCGGGGCAATTCAGAACAGGATGGTCACCGGGCCACCCAGCGCGACCGCGGCGACGATCAGGATGGCCACCGCCGTCAGCTTCTCCGCTGACGACCAGCGCTGCCAGTCCTTCTTGAAACTCTTGAGATCCTGGGCCATGGCAACCTCCGCCATCCCTGACTGTCCGTGTTGAGAGCGACATTGGACGTTTCCAGTTGATGTTTGGTTAACGTCCCCCGGAAACTCTTTCATCCATCGGAATGCCACAGGTAATCGTAAGAAAAACTGATACAAGTCAAATAGAGGGCAAAAGCGGGTACAATTTTCGGCATCCCCCATGAGGAGGCCCCCGTGCGCGTTCCGCGTCCCCCGGATGGAAGGGTTTCCACCGCCGGCCCGGCCCCCCAAATCCCTTTGGACACCCATCGACGCGGCAGCGCCGGACAAACCTGACCAAGCCCACAAGACACGAGGTGCTGGCGGTGAGCGGACTGAAGATCGGACTGGCCCTGGGCAGCGGGGCCGCCCGCGGCTGGGCGCACATCGGCGTTCTGCGCGCGTTGGAGGAGATCGGGGTCGAGCCCGACGTGATCTGCGGAACCTCCATCGGCGCGGTGGTCGGCGCGGCCTATCTGACGGACCAGCTGGACGAGTTGCAGGCCTGGGCGCAGAGCATGGGCTGGCTCGGCATGCTGGGCATCATCGACCTCACCTTCCGCCGCGGCGGGCTGCTGGCCGCCGACCGCACCTTCGACCGTTTCCGCAACCACCGCACCGAAGTCACCATCGATCAGCTCAGCAAGCCCTTCGCCGCGGTCGCCACCGACCTCAGCACCGGGCGGGAGATCTGGCTGCGCGACGGGCCGATGCTCAGCGCGGTGCAGGCGTCGGCCGCCATGCCCGGCCTGTTCCCGGCGGTGCGGCGTGACGACCATTGGCTGGTGGACGGCGCTCTGGTCAACCCGGTGCCCGTGTCGCTCTGCCGCGCGCTGGGCGCGGACGTGGTGATCGCGGTCAACCTGAACAGCGAACTGTCGCCGCTAAGCCGCCCCTCCGGACGCGGCGCCGCCAAGCTGCGCAAGGCGGCGGAGGCCAACCCCGCCCAAATGCAGGCGGCCCAGATGCAGCAGGCCCGGATGCAGGAGACCCAGCCTGTGCCGGAGGTGGCGATGGCGCCGGCGGGGGATGCGACCTCGCCGGTCTTTTCCACCCTGACCTCGCAGATCGCCTCCTGGATGGGGCGGCGCCCGGCGGCGCGCACGCGCTTCCTCGCCGACCAGCTGACGCGCGCCCCGGCCTCCAACGTGCCGCCCAACGTGATGGACGTGATGGCCGGGTCGATCGACATCATGCAGGACCGCATCACCCGCTCCCGCCTGGCCGGCGAGCCGCCGGACGTGCTGATCGCGCCCCGCCTCGCCCACATCGGGATTCTGGAGTTCGACCGCGCGGAGGAGGTGGTGGAGATCGGCTACGGCGCCGCCTCGATCCTCAAGCCCGCGCTGGAATTGGCCCTGCGCCGGGCATAGCCGCGCTCAGACGGGAGCCGCCGGCCACATCCAGGTGAGTTCGTGCTTGTTGTGGTGGAGGTGCAGGACCCGCCCGCCGGGGATCGCGGCGAAGGCGCGGGCCGTCTCGTGGTCGGTCTCGGCCTGGAACTTCAGCGTGCAGATGAAGCGCTTGGCCAGTCCGCTCTCCATCCACTGGTTCACCAGCCGCAGCAGGCGCGTGGGGTAGCAGATCACGTCGCAGCACAGCCAATCCACCGGCCCGACGTCCTGCGGCTTCAGGCCGAAAGCGCTCTCCTGGCGGAACTCGATGCGCGGCAGGGCGGCGATGGCCGGATCGAGCGGCGCCTTGTCCACACTGACCACGCTGGCGCCCAATTCGTGCAGCACCCAACTCCAGCCGCCGGGGCAGGCGCCGAGGTCGATGCAGCGGGCGCCCGGTCCCGGCTGCTCCCCGAACAGGGTCAGCGCTTCCCACAGCTTCAGATAGGCGCGGTTGGGCGGCACCGTGCGGTTCTCGACGAAGGTGACCTCGCCGTGGCGGTAGGGGCTGGAGCAGCGCGCCGCCGCGACGATGGTGGTCTCGTCAAGCAGCGTCCAGGAGCCCAGCGGGGCGGTCGGCAGCGGCGACGGGAAGACCACCGGCTTGGCCGAGACATGCGGCAGGTTGTCCTGGATCAGGCTGGCCCGCCGGTGATGGCGCAGCGTCCAGAGCGCCCAGTTGCGCTGGATGGAGCGCAGCGCCCGCGCCCCCTCCTTGATCGAGGCGAACTCGATGCGCACCGGGTCGTGCCAGATGTTCTGCGCCCAGGCGGCCGGACGCGCCGGCCCGTCGGCGAAGACCAGCCGGTCCTCCACCGCCGCCACGTCGCCCAGTTCGGCCACGAGGTCCTGCACGAAGCCCTCGGGCGCCAAGTAAATGGTCTGCCCCAGGAGGGTGTGCGCCGGGGTCGCGCGGGCGGGCGAAGTGTCGGATGTGTCGCTCATGCCGAGGGGCTAGCGCCCCTGGCGTTGGATTGCAAGAGCGCGGTCGAAGAAATCGGCGATCTCCGTGTTGAGCCGCTCATGAAAGGCGGCACGGTCGAAGCCCGGCGGGTCCCAGGCGGGCGGCCCGACCTCCGCAGCGAAGGCGGCTGGCACCGGCATCAGGAAGGCGAAATGCCCGGCGTCGCGCACGACCTCGTGCTCGGGCGGTGCCGGCAGACGGTCGCGCAGCCCCTCGACCTGGGAGGAGGCGATCTGCTCGTCCCGCTCCGCCCGATAGAGGCGGATGGGGATGGCCACCCCGGCGAGGCCGTCCTTGGAGAACGTGACGCCGACCGGCGCCGCCAGGACGGCGGCACGGATGCGCGTGTCGCGCCCCTCGATGCGGGCCCGCGTCTCCTCGTTCCCGAGATGGCAGAAGCGCTCCCCGGCCGGCGGGGTCCGGCAATGGTCGGCGATGCGCCCCAGTTCCGCCACCCCGCCGGCCGCCACCAGAACCGTGTAACCACCGGCCGAGAAGCCGAAGGCGCCGATGCGGTCGCCGTCGAGCCGGCCGGCCAGGTCCGGGTCCGCCAGAACGTGATCGAGCGCAGCCGAAAGCTGGGCCGGGCGGTTCCGCCACATCCGTTCCGTGCCGGCATCCCGGTCGTCGTCGAAGGCATTGCCGCGGTGATGGACCGCCGCGACCACATAGCCGCGCCGGGCCAGCGCCATGGCGGTGTCGGCATGCCCGTAAGCGCTCCCCCCGGACCCATGAGACAGCATCACCAGCGGGTGGCGCCCCTCGGCCACCGGCGCGCCCTCCGCCACCTGGAACGTGAAGGGGCCGCGCCGCACCGGCGTTTCCGGCATGTCCGCCGGATACCAGACCACCACGCGGGCGGTCCCGCCGTCCGCCGGGTCGGTGAAGGACAGCGCGCGCATGCCCACCTCCGCCGTGGCTCCGCCCGACCAGAAGGCCGCGATTCCAGCGATCAGCAACCATCCCATTCGCAGCACCGCAACCTCCCACCGCTCGAAGAAGGGCTTCGACGATGGAGGTAGCCGCATCCCCCGTTCGCAAGGGCTGTGACATTCCGCCGCAATCCGCTCAAATTTGGTCGTCATGATTCAGATCAATTGACAATCATTCTCAGTCGCAGCACATTGGCTCCAGCAAGACCGCACAACACGCACCGCTGCCGGGGGCCCATGTACGTCTGCATCTGCCACGCGCTGAACGACAAGCAGGTTACCAAAGCGCTGGAGAACGGCGCCCGCACCCCGGCCTCCGTCTTCCGGCATTATGAGCGTCAGGTCCAGTGCGGCAAATGCGTTCCGATGATGCGGGACATGGTGCAAAGCCACTGCGCGAACCAGTGCCCGAGCTGCCCCAGCCACGCTGCGACGCAGCATCCCCCCTCGCTGCCGGAACCGGCCAACACCGAAAACTTCCCCTACGGCATCGCGGCGGAGTGACGGGCGCTTGCTGCCTGATTCCTCCAAGTCCCCGCAACAGCAGACGCCATCCCCTGAGCGCGGACTTCTCGTCTGATCCAGAAGCCCGACGATTTATTTCGGGCTTGGTCCACCGTTTTTGTGCCGTTTTTCTGACTTTCGGCATCAATCGGGATCTTCCATTAGGCTGCGACAAATCGCCATAGTCTTATACCCCTGCCCCGCTTGACGAGGCGGGGCCGATGATGCAGAAAGAGCCCAATCGGATTCAAGAAATCCAAAGACCTCGGAGCGGCACGGGACGCTCCCGACTGGGCTGGATACACAAAACTTCAAGTTCTTGGGAACTGGAAATGCTTTTCATACGTCTATGAAAGGCAACCGTACGGATTTCTTATTTTGGCGCCGCAGCAGAATTTTTGTTGCAATGCACATACTGCGGAAAAACCCATCCGCAATGCAGCGCCGCTCCGGACCGAAGTCCTGACGATCAGGCGAGCGGTCCCCAAGCGTTCCGAAGGGAGGAGTGAGAAATGGGCTGCCGCAACCGGCACGCTTACGATGTCGAATGCCGCGACCTTCTCCAGGCAACCGCCGACCGGCTGGACCGGCTGCGGTCGCTGGTTGAGCGGTCCGGCCCCGAGGCTCGTGAAGCCATGAGCCGGGAGAACATGGAACGCACCCTGGACGCCCTGCGCGGCCAGCACAACCGGCTGTGCGCCCGCGTCGAGGCCGCGCGCATCGCCACGGACGACTCCTGGGCCTTCGCCCGCGCCATCGCCGACCAGGCGGCGGAAGAGTTGGTCAACGGTCTCGACCACATGGAAGCCTGCCTGAGGCGCAAAGCGGCTTGACCGCCACGCGCCCTTCACCGGGCCGCATCATTCCGCCTTGAACAGCAGGACAGCCTCGCGTTCGGCCGGCGGGATGGTGGGCGACAGGGTGCCCGGAAGGATGATGTTCACCACCGTGCCTTCTCCGGGGGCACTGCTCAACGTCAGCCGCCCGCCGTGGGCTTCCACAAAACGTTTGGCGAGCGGCAACCCCAGCCCCGTTCCGGAATGGGCCTTGGTCATGTAGTTGTTCACTTGGCGGAAGGGCTCCAGTGCGATCTTGATGTCCTCCGGTGACATGCCGATGCCGGTATCGGCGACCGTCACCGTCACGGAGCCATCCCCTCCACGCGTCGCTTCCACGCGAACCCACCCCCCCAGGGGCGTGAACTTGATGGCGTTGGACAGCAGATTCAGGACGGCCTGCCGCAACCGGATGGCGTCGGCCGTCACCGTGAGGCCGGGTTCGACGGGGGAGCATTCCATCCGCACGCCCTTCTGACAGGCCAGCGCCTCCAACAGCTCGACGCATTCGCTCAGCAGGACGGCAACCCGAACCGACTCCGGATAAAGCTCCAGGCGCCCCGCCTCCACCTTGGCCATATCCAGCACGTCGTTGACCAGCGATAGCAGATGCTGACCGGAAGCGTGGATGCTGGCGATGTATTCCTGGTGCTTCGGTGGGCTTGGGCCGAACAGACCCGACAGCAATGCCTCGCTGAAGCCGATGATCGCGTTCAGCGGCGTGCGCAGTTCGTGGCTCATGTTCGCCAGGAAATCGGATTTTGCGAGGTTGGCGGCCTCCGCATGTTCCTTCTCCGCCTCCAGGCGGCGGCGCTGCTCCGCCAGCATGGCTTCGCGGGCCTGACGGGCCTCGCGTTCCGCGTGGCGGCGGCGCCGGACATGGCGCGTCACCACCAGCGACAGGACCAGCGTTGCCAGACCGGCCCCCGCCGCACCGGCCAGGATGGTGGTGCGCGTCCGGTTCAACTGGTCGCTGATCTGCTCGAACGGGACGGCCACGATGATGGACCAGCCGGTCTGCTGCGACCGGTGAACGAGAACCAGCGCCTTGTGCCCCTCCCGCGTCGTCGCCGAAAACAGTTTCGGATGCTGTTCGACGAGCCGGGGAACCATCTGATCCCTGACCTTCTGGCCGACATGCAGGTCGGGGTCGTGGGACCGCGCGGCGATGACCATGGACGGATCGACGACCGACACCGTCCATGCCTGAGGGATTCCCGATCCGCGCAGCACCGCGGCCAACCCGTCCAGCCCGACCGCCAGCGACAGGACGTGCCGGACGGACGCGCCCGGATGGCCTTCAGGGTCCAGGATCGGCGCACGAACAATCAGCGCCGGACGCCCCGGCGGCCCGCCCGGAGGCAAAACCCCGCCGACCACCGTCCGCTGCGTGGCGACCACCTGTCGGGTCACCTCGTCCAGACGCGGCGGTGGCAGGGGGGCGCCCAGCGGGTATTGGGTGTGGAAGCGGAGGGACATATCCTCCACCCTCACCATTCCAATCGCCAGCCAGCCCGGTTGGCTGCGCACGGCCTCCGCGGCCTGCGACTTCAGCAAGGCGAGATCGTCCACCGTGTCACGGCTCAGTGCGGCCAGAAGCTCCAGTGGGCGGGCCTTGCTTTCCAGCTCCCGGTCGATGGCGACCATCACGGAACGGGCCTGCGCCGCCAACTCCGCCTCCAGCACATCCTGCTGCCGGATATCCAGAATCCAGACCACCACCGCCAGGAAGAGCAGCAGCGGGGCAATGGCGGCCAGCCCCAGGCCAAGCGTCGATGAGGGCAGGCGCAAGACACTCTCCGACCTTTGACGGAAACGGAACGGCGTCCGGATTGGAAAGAGGAAGACGGTGCGCTTCCCACCCCAATGGGTCGCCCGCAACGGTCCGCCTGTCAAGCCCGTCGGTTGCCCTCCCTCTTCCCTCACCCCACCGTCGCGAGTATGCGGGCCAGTTCCACCGCCGTCTTGACGCCCATCTTCTCGAAGACGTGGGCGCGATGCACCTCGACGGTCCTCATGCTGATCCCCAGTTCGTCGGCGATGACTTTGTTCAGCTTGCCGGCGACCACCAGACCCATCACCTGCCGTTCGCGCTGGGTCAGGGTCGCCAGGCGGGCGGCCACACCGGCCTGGCCGGCCTGTCTCGCCCGCTCTCCGGCATCGAAGGCCAGCGCCTCGATCACCCGGTCGACGAGGTCGTTGTCGTTGAAGGGCTTCTCCACGAAGTCGCGGGCGCCCTTCTTCAAGGCGGACACGGCAATGGGCACGTCGCCATGGCCGGTCAGGAACAGCACGGGCATCCGGCAGCCCATGGCGGACAGCCGGTCGAACAATTCCAGGCCGCTCATGCCTTCCATGCGGATGTCGAGCAGAAGGCAGCCGGCCATGGCGGGATCGTAGTCGGCCAGGAACGCCTCCGCCGACGGCCAGGAGGCCACCGGCACGTTGCGCGATTGGAACAGCCAGCCCATGGCGTCTCGGATCGCCTCGTCGTCGTCGACGATGTGCAGCTTCGGCTCACACATCGGCCGCTCTCACGTCATGGGAGTCCGCCGCGCCCGTCGCCGACGGCTCCGACAGGACCGGCAGGGAGAAGAGGAAGACGGTGCCGCCCTCCGGCGCGGGCTCGAACCACAGGCGCCCCTGATGGTGTTCGATGATGGACCGGCAGATGTTCAGGCCCATGCCCATGCCCTCGGTCTTGGTGGTGAAGAAGGGAGAGAACAGTTTTTCCGCATTTTCGGGCGAAATGCCACAGCCGCGGTCCTGGATGCGCGTCAGGACCGACCCGTCGACCTCCTGCACCGTCACGCTCAGCCGGCGGCGGTCGCGACGGGCCGCCGCCATCGCTTCGATTCCGTTGCGCATCAGATTGACCACCACCTGTTGGAGCAGGATGCGGTCGGCCATCACCGTCGGCAAACCCTGCCCCATCTCCAGCACCAGCCTCACCCCCTGCTGGCGGGCGTCGGCCTCCATCAGCGCCACGCAATCCTCCAGCACCTGCGACAGGCAACAGGGTGCGACGTTCGGTTCGCTCTTGCGCACGAAGTCGTGGATCCGCCGGATGATCTGGCCGGCCCGCTTGGCCTGCCCGGACAGCTTCTCAAGCGCCGTCGCCAGTTCGTCCGGCCGGATGCTGCCGGCCTGAAGGCGGTTGAGGCAGCCGGTGCAGTAGCTGGCGATGGCCGACAGCGGCTGGTTCAGCTCATGCGCCAGGGTGGAGGCCATTTCGCCCATGGTGATGAGCCGGGCCGTCTGCTGGAGCCGTTCCTGCTGTTGGCGGGCCAGTTCCTCCGCCCGCTTGCGCTCGGTGATGTCGAGGACGGAGCCCATCCAGCCGGTGTGCCGCCCCTTGGCGTCGATCAGCGGGGCCTCGTAGATCAGCGCTTCGAACCGCTCGCCGTTGGCGCGGCGGAAGCGCAGCTCGAAGCCGTTGGCCGGCGCGTTGCCGGCCAGGACGGCACGAAAGACCTCCTCGGTGTGGACAAGATCCTCGGGCAGCCAATAAGGCATGACCGGCCCCGCCCCCACCAACTCCTCCGCCGTCCAGCCGACCATCCGGCAGAAGGCCGGATTCACATAGATGATCCGCCCTTCCAGATCGCGGGCGCGCATGCCCACGGTCAGGCTGTCCTCCATCGCCTTGCGGAAGGCGTGCTCGGCGCGCAGGGCCTCCTCCGCCCGGATGCGCCGGGCGATGTGGCGGCGCACCGCCCACAGGCTCCACAGCGCCGAGACGGTCAGCGCGAAGATGGCGGCGATCAGGATGTTGCGCCCAAGGTTGCCGGACAGCTGATGCAGCGTGGCGACCAGGGTCAGGCCGTGCCCCGGCGGATCGAAGGGCACGACGTGGCTGCGCCGAGGTTCGGGCATGGCAATGCGCGACTTCGTCCCCAGCACCGCTCCATAGGGGTCGATGACCTCAAGCTGGTAGCGCTGGGCGAACCACCAGGGAACGTGGTGGGTCAGCAACGCGTCGATCGACAGCACGCCGGCGAGCGCGCCGGCAAACTCCTGCCCGCGGAAGATGGGAATGACGATTTCGAAGGCGGTGTCCGTGGCCCCCAGCCGGTAAGGCGCCGAATAGGCGCGGCGGCCCGAGGAGCGGGCGATCAGGAAGGCGTCGGCGCGCGGGCTGGGGCCGAAGGCGTCGTCCAGCACCGGCCCGTCGTCCACCGGCGGTTCCGACCGCACCGGCCGCCCCTGCGGGTCCAACCGCACCACGCGCTGGATTGCTGGATTCACCGTCACGATGTGGCGCGCCATCACCGAGTAGTTCACCGGTGTGGTGTCCTCGCGCCCCAGCGATTCGGCGAGATACTGCAGCTTCTCTTCGTCGGAGGTGAGCTGGAAATGCAGGTTCTGCTCCACCCACAGCACGTCCTTGATGAGGGTGAGAGTTTCCTCCTCCCGCTCGCTGCGGTGGAGCACCCACAGGAAGACGCCGAACAGAAGGACGACCAGCGCCATCGCCACGATGGGCATCGCCTGCACCGGGCCGCGCTGGCCGAGGCCATGGGCGGCGCTGGCCGCACCGCCGGTCATAGGGGGGAGAGGTGTTGGCACGGCAACCAATATGTCACGTTCACAGCTACGGATTTCCACAATAGCGTCGGGGGAGAAATTATCGAACAATGAAAGAATATCAAAGGTCGGACCATCAGTCTGACCAACAACAAGTGGAGGATGACCCCTATGAAGTTCGTTTCGCTGCTGTGCGCCACCGTCGCCGCCGGCTGCCTGATGGCCGCCACCGCCGCCACCGCGCAGGAGCCGATCGTCATCAAGTTCAGCCACGTCGTCGCTCCGGAGACCCCGAAGGGCAAGGGCGCCGAGAAGTTCAAGCAGCTGGCCGAGCAGCGCACCGGCGGCAAGGTGAAGGTCGAGGTCTATCCGAACAGCCAGCTCTACAAGGACAAGGAGGAGCTGGAGGCCCTGCAGCTCGGCGCCGTGCAGATGCTGGCCCCGTCGCTGGCCAAGTTCGGTCCGCTGGGCGCCAAGGAATTCGAGATCTTCGATCTGCCCTACATCTTCCCCTGCAAGGCCGCCCTGGTGAAGGTCACCACCGGCACGATCGGCAAGCAGCTGTTCCAGAAGCTGGAGAACAAGGGCATCACCGGTCTGGCCTATTGGGACAACGGTTTCAAGATCATGAGCGCCAACAAGCCGCTGCACGCCACGGCGGACTTCAAGGGCCTCAAGATGCGCATCCAGTCCTCGAAGGTGCTCGACGCGCAGATGCGCGCGCTCGGCGCCCTGCCGCAGGTGATGGCCTTCTCCGAGGTCTATCAGGCGCTGCAGACCGGCGTCGTCGACGGCACCGAGAACCCGCCGTCCAACATGTACACCCAGAAGATGCACGAGGTGCAGAGCCACGCCACGCTCTCCGACCACGGCTATCTGGGCTACGCGGTCATCGTGAACAAGAAGTTCTGGGACGGCCTGCCGGCCGATGTCCGCACCGAGCTCGACGGTGCGATGAAGGAGGCGACCGAATACGCCAACAACATCGCCCAGGAAGAGAACGACAAGGCCCTTGAGGCGATGAAGGCCGCCGGCAAGACCAAGTTCTACGAGCTGACCAAGGACGAGCGCGCGTCGTGGCGCCAGGCCATGCTGCCGGTCCACGAGGACATGGCGTCGCGCGTCGGCAAGGAACTGCTGGCGAGCATCAAGACCGAGACCGACGCCGCCAAGTGCGAGTAACACGGTTCGGCTAACCGGGCGGCACTCCCGCCCGGTCTTCTAAGAAAAGAAAACGAAAGCACGGCCTTCGGCAAGCGCCCGCGCATACGACGCGGGCGCTTCCTCCTGCGCGCGGAGCCACCATGCCCATGAAAATCCTAGACCATCTGGAGGAGATTCTTATCGCCTTCCTGATGGCCGCGGCGACGACGATCATCTTCGTTGCCGTCGTCCACCGTTACGCGTCCGGCATCCCCGTCATCCAGGACTACATCCTGCATTGGAATCTGGCCTGGGCGCAGGAACTCTGCATCTACATGTTCGTCTGGATGGCCAAGTTCGGCGCCGCCTACGGCGTCCGCACCGGCATCCATGTTGGTGTGGACGTGCTCATCAACAAGCTGTCCGTCCCGATGCGGTCGAAGTTCATCGTGTTCGGCCTGCTGGCCGGCGCGACGTTCACCGGCGTCGTCGGCACGATGGGTTCCACCTTCGTCTGGCACATGTCGGACACCGAGCAGGTCTCGGCGGACCTGGAATGGCCGATGTGGATCATCTATCTGGCGATCCCGATCGGCTCCTACCTGATGTGCTTCCGCTTCCTTCAGGTGATGGTGAACTTCCTGCGCACCGGCGAGCTGCCGCACCACGACCACGGCCATGTCGAGGGTCTGGAGGAGGACACCACCGACCCGCAGCGCGCCGCGCAGGACGTCAACTGGTTCGAGATGGACGACAACCTGCACCCGCACGACATCGCCCATCACGAGGGCCGCAAGCCCGGAAACGGCCCGGCCGCCGGTAAGGGACCGAAGGAGAACGACCGATGAACGCCGCCATCATCTTCGGCCTTCTGCTGGTTCTGATGCTCACCGGCATGCCGATCTCGATCTCGCTCGGCCTGACGGTTCTGACCTTCCTCTTCACCATGACCAACGTGCCGATCGAGGCCGTGGCGCTGAAGCTGTTCACCGGAATCGAGAAGTTCGAGATCATGGCGATCCCGTTCTTCATCCTGGCCGGCAACTTCCTGACGCACGGCGGCGTGGCCCGGCGCATGATCAACTTCGCCACGGCGATGGTCGGTCACTGGCATGGCGGCCTCGGCCTCGCCGGCGTGATGGGCTGCGCCCTGTTCGCGGCGGTGTCCGGCTCCAGCCCGGCAACGGTGGTGGCCATCGGCTCCATCGTGCTTCCGGCGATGGTCGCCCAGGGCTTTCCGAAGCAGTTCGGCGCCGGCGTCATCACCACCTCGGGCGCGCTGGGCATCCTGATCCCGCCGTCCATCGTCATGGTGATGTACTCGGTCGCCACCAGCGGCAGCCCGCACGCCGCCTCGGTCGGCCAGCTCTTCATGGCGGGCGTCATCCCCGGCCTGATGCTGGCGGCGGTCTTGGGCGGCGTCACCTGGTACCGCGCCCGCAAGTTCGGCTATCCGCGCCTGCCGAAGGCCAGCGTGGGCCAGCGCCTCAAGGCTCTGCGCGAGGCGATCTGGGGCCTCCTGCTGATCGTCATCGTCATCGGCGGCATCTATTCCGGTATCTTCACGCCGACCGAGGCCGCGGCGATGAGCGCCGTCTACGCCTTCATCATCGCCGTCTTCGTCTACAAGGACATGCCGTTGCGCGGCGTGCCGAAGGTGCTGCTGTCCTCGGCCAGCATGTCGGCCATGCTGCTCTACATCATCACGAACGCGGTGCTGTTCTCGTTCGTGCTGACCTCGGAGAACATCCCGCAGGCCATCGCCGACTGGATCGTCGGCCAGGGGCTGGGCGTGATCGCCTTCCTTCTGGTGACGAACATCCTTCTGCTGATGGCCGGCAACTTCATGGAGCCGTCGTCGATCGTGCTGATCATGGCGCCGATCCTGTTCCCGGTCGCCATCAAGCTGGGCATCGACCCCGTGCATTTCGGCATCATGATGGTCGTGAACATGGAGGTCGGCATGTGCCACCCCCCGGTGGGCCTGAACCTCTACGTCGCGTCGGGCATCACCAAGATGGGCATCACCGAGCTGACCGTGGCCGTCTGGCCGTGGCTGCTGGCGATGCTGGGCTTCCTGGTGCTGATCACCTACGTGCCGATCATCTCCACCTGGCTGCCGCGCGCGCTGGGGATGATGTAATCCCTCGTCCCCGGGCGAAGGCCCATAAGGAAAACCCCTCGCCGGAGCGCTCCGGCGAGGGGTTTTCTCTTTTCGGAGAAGCCGGAGGACGTCACGCCTTCTTGACGAATTCCGACTTCAGGTTCATCGCGCCGATGCCGTCGATCTTGCAGGCGATGTTGTGCCCGTCGGCCCCGTCGACCAGACGGATGTTCTTCACCTTGGTGCCGCCCTTGACGACCAGGGACGAGCCCTTGACCTTCAGATCCTTGATGACCGTCACGGCGTCGCCGTCGCTCAGCGCGTTCCCGTTGGCGTCCCGCACCCCCTGATCCGCCGCCGCCTCCGCGCCCGCGCCCGCGCCCGCGCCGCCTTCGGCCTGCGGGTTCCATTCATGGGCGCATTCCGGGCAGATCCACAGCATGCCGTCCTGATAGACATGCTCGGAGTTGCATTTCGGGCACTTCAATCCGTCGTCCATATCATCCTCGCCGTTCGGGAGCGGCATCCTAGTGCGGCGAGGCGAAATCCGGAAACGCAACTTGCCCGCGGCGGGCAATTCCACCCACCGCGAGCAAGTTGCGTGTCATCTTAAGGCCGCTTACGCCGCCTTGATCGAGGCCAGGAACCTCTGCACCTCGTCGCGCAGGTCGACGAAGCGCGCCTGGAGGGTCTGGGCGACCTCCACCGACTCGCGAGCCGCTGTCGCCACCTCCGACGAGGCATCGGAAGCCACGGCGATGCTGCGGGTCACGGTGTCGGCCTCGCCGGCCACGGTGCGGACCTTCTCGGCGATTTCGCCGGTCGCGGCCAATTGCTGCTGGACCGAGGCGGCGATCTCCGCCGAGCGCTGGCTGAGCTGGCCGATGGTTTCGGTGATGGCGCCGATGGCGGACACGGTTTCCTGGGTCACCGACTGGATCGCGCCGATCTGGGTGGCGATCTCCTCCGTCGCCTTGGCGGTCTGGCTGGCCAGATTCTTCACCTCGCTCGCCACCACGGCGAAGCCCTTGCCGGCCTCCCCGGCCCGCGCCGCCTCGATGGTCGCGTTCAGGGCCAGCAGGTTCGTCTGTCCGGCGATGGAGGTGATGAGGCTGGTGATCTCGCCGATCTTGGCGGCGCCGGCGGCCAGCGCCTCCACCGTCTTGCGGCTGGCGTCGGCGCGGTCGATGGCCTGGGCGGACATGGCGACCGACTGCTTCACGCTCTCGGCGATGCTGCGGATCGACTGGGTGAGCTGCTCCGCCGCCGCGCTGGCGGTCTGGACGGTGCGGCTGGTCTCGTCGGCGGCGCCGGCCACCGAGGCGTTGCACTGGTCGGCGCGCAGCGCGCTCTCCAGCATGCTGCCGGCGCTGCCCTTCATCTGCGAGGCGGCGGTGGAGGCCTCGCCGACCGTCGCCTGGACCGAGCGGTCGAAGGCGGCGGCGAGGCGGGTCAGCCGCTCGCCCCGCTGCGCCTCCTCGGCCTGCCGGGCAAGCTTCTCGGCTTCGAGCTGCTGGCGGTGCTGGGCGTTCTGGCGGAGCATGTCGATGGTGCGGGCCATCGCCCCCATCTCGTCGCGGCGGTCCAGGGCGGGCACGGCGACCGCGTAGTCGCCCTGGGCCAGCCGTCCCACCATCGCGGTGATCTGCATCAGCGGACGCGTGATGGCAGAGACCACGAGGTAAAGCGCCGCCATGATGGCGAGAAAGGCAACCGCGCCGACGGCGATCTGGGTCACCGCGTCGGCGGTCACCCGCGCCTCCACCCGGTCAGTGCGCAGGCGCAGGACGAATTCGCCGATGGTCTTGCGCTGCCCGGCCTGCCCGCCGACGATGGGTGTCACCACCTCGATGAAGCCCTTCGCGGCCTTGGTGTCACCGACCTCGGCAACCACCTTGGCCTTGTCGTCGCGCACCTGGGCGCCGAGGAAGTCGGGATCGGAGGACGGCGCCTTGGCAACCTCGCGCACCTGCTCGGTGTCGAAGTCGAAGAGCGGAATCGCCGCGGCGCGGGCCTGAAGCGAGGCCACCATGTCGGCGCGCGCCGCCAGCGTCTCCTTCGCCTGGTTCGCCGAGCTGTGCACGCCCCAGGCGATGGCCAGCACCTGATAGACCAGCAGCACGCCGCCGATCAGCAGCAACGCCCGCAGGCGCAGCCCCAGACCACCACCTTGATTCCCGCTGTCCTGCGTCCCGTCTGCCGCGCCGCTGACCGTCATGATCCGCCCTTTTCTCTTGCTGAACAATCGGTTGCCGATCGGTCGGCGCCCGTCCCGGCGCTATTGGGTCGCCTTGAACCCGGCTTCGAGCTTCGCCAGAACCGCCGCGGCGTCCGGGGTCTTCTTCGACACCACGATGTAGACGTCCAGGCTCTGGACCGGCGTCGCCTTCAGGTCGGCGAGCGTCTTCCCGCCCAGCGCCTGCTGCATGGGCAGCGAGTATTGCAGCAGCGTCGGCGCCCGTCCGGCCTGGAGGAGTTGAAGCGCCTGATCGGCGGTGCGCGCGTCGACCAGCTGCACCTTGTTGGCCGGGTCCTCCATCCAGGCGCGCCAGCCGCCGTAGGAATAGCCGTTCAGCGCGATGACCGCCTTGCCCGACAGATCCTCCTTCGCCTTGACCGCCGGGGCTTCGCCCATGCCGTAGGCGTTCAGCTCGATCCGGGCGATCGGGGCAGCACTGATCAGCGTGGAGCCGTCGAATTCCTTGACCGTGCGGATGCCCAGGAAAATGTTGAACTCGCCGTCCGCGATGCCGGAGAAGAGACGGCGGGCCGGGGCCGATTCGGCGGTGTAGGCGATCCCGGCCGCCTTGGCGGCTTTGTCGAACGCCTCGATCAGGCTGCCCTTCGCGGCCCCGCCGTCGGTCTGGGTGTAGGGTGGGAATTCCACATAGCCGAGCTTGACGCCGTCGGCCCGCGCCGTACCGATCCCCGGAGCGGCCATGCCGGCAACGGCTCCGACCATGGCACCGAACAGGCTGGCGAACACCCCGGCCCGCAGCGTCCGCCGGGCGCTCCCGGCAACAGTCGCGATCATACGGCTTCCCCTTGCTGTGTCGTTCCGCACTCGCGGCGGCCCAACTGCCGCCTTATGCGAGTATTTTTCGGAAAACATACATCTTTCCGCGACGCGCCTCCACAAGGATAGGGCTGCAATATTGAAATCTGATGGCGGTCCTTAAACATTCCTGACCGGTTGCGGAAAGCCGTAAGCCGGACATAAGCTGACCGCCGCTTTCCCAGCGCCGAGGCGTCCTTCCGTGAACTCCGTCTTCCTGCCGACCGCCTGCCCGCACGACTGTCCCAGCACCTGCGCTCTCGAAGTGGAGCGGGTCGCGCCGGACCGCATCGGCAAGGTCCGCGGGGCCGCCGCCAACAGCTACACCGCGGGCGTGATCTGCGCGAAGGTCAGCCGCTACGCGGAGCGCGTCCATTCCCCCGACCGGCTGAGGACCCCCTTGCGGCGCACCGGCCCCAAGGGCTCCGGCCAGTGGGCGGAAATCGGCTGGGACGAGGCGCTGGACCGCATCGCCGACGCCTTCCTGGACGCCGAGCGGGTCCATGGTGCGGAAGCCGTCTGGCCCTATTTCTACGCCGGCACCATGGGGCTGGTGCAGCGCGGCGGCATCCAACGGCTGCGCCACGCGAAGGGCTATTCCCGACAGATCAGCACGGTGTGCGACACGCCGGCCAATATGGGCTGGCTGGCCGGCCATGGCGACATTCGCGGCGCCGACCCCCGCGAGATGGCCGACAGCGACCTGATCGTGAACTGGGGCGGCAACCCGGTGGCGACCCAGGTCAACGTGATGACCCACGTCAGCCGCGCCCGCAAAGGCCGCGGGGCGAAGCTGATCACCATCGACCCCTACCGCACCGGCACGGCGGAGGTGTCGGACCTGCACCTGATGCTGCGCCCCGGCACCGACGGCGCGATGGCCTGCGCGGTGATGCACGTCCTGTTCCGCGAGGGGCTGGCCGACCGCGCCTATCTCGACCGCTACGCCGCCGGGGCGGATCGGCTCGAAGCCCATCTCACCACCCGCACGCCCGAATGGGCGGCGGCGATCACCGGCCTGACGGTGGAGGAGATCGTCGGCTTCGCCCGGCTCTACGGCACGACCAAACGCAGCTATCTGCGGCTGGGCTACGGGCTGACGCGCGCCCACAACGGGGCGGCGCAGATGCACGCGGTGTCCTGCCTGCCGGTGGTCACCGGCGCCTGGGCGCACAAGGGCGGCGGGGCGCTCTACTGCTCGTCGGGCATCTACAGCATCGACCGCACCCTCTCGGAGGGGCTGGACCGGCTGGACACGTCGGTGCGCGGCTTCGACCAGTCGCGCATCGGCGCGGTGCTGACAGGCGAGGACATCGCCGGCGGTCCGCCCGTCACCGCCATGCTGATCCAGAACACCAACCCGGCGGCGATCTGTCCGGACAGCGCCCGCGTGCGCCGCGGCTTCCTGCGCGACGACCTGTTCGTGGCGGTGCACGAGCAGTTCATGACCGACACGGCGCAACTGGCCGACATCGTCATCCCCGCCACCACCTTCCTGGAGCACGACGACCTCTACCGTGGTGGCGGGCAGATGCACATCCTGATCGGCCGCAAGGTGATCGAGCCGCAGTTTGAATCGCGCGAAAATCACTGGGTGATTTCCGAGCTGGCCCGCCGCGTCGGCGCCGAGCATCCCGGCTTCGGCATGAGCGCGCTGGAGATCATCGATTCCATGCTGAAGACCTCCGGCCTGACCGACGCCGCCACCCTGACGGAGCAGCGCTGGATCGACGCCCAGCCGGATTTCGAGACCTCGCATTTCCTGAACGGCTTCGCCTTCCCGGACGGGCGCTTCCGCTTCGCGCCGGATTGGGCGGCGCTCGGCCCCTACGGCGCCGGCCAGTTGCCGGAGTTCCCGGACCACATGGCGCCGGGCCGCCCGGCCGACGCGGAGCATCCCTTCCGCCTCGTCACCGCCCCGGCGCGGCAGTTCCTCAATTCCAGCTTCACCGAGACGGTGACGGCCCAGCGCCGCGAAGGCCGCCCCACCGCCCTGATCCATCCGGAGGACGCGACAGACCTCGCCCTGGCCGACGGCGACGCCGTTCGCCTCGGCAACGGGCTGGGCAGCGTCGTCGTCCACGCCAAGCCCTTCGCCGGGGTGCCGCGCGGGGTGGTGATCGTGGAAGGCATCTGGCCGAACAGCGCCTTCCTGGAAGGGATCGGGATCAACACCCTGACCTCGCCCGAGCCGATCCCGCCGGCGGGCGGTGCGGCCTTCCACGACACGGCGGTGTGGCTGCGCGCCGCCTGAGCCCACTCCGGCACCCATCACCGGACATGATCCGTCCCATCTGAACAAATCATTTTTCACGATGGCCGGACTGTCCTAGCCTCCCTCCGCGGATCACCGAAAGCGGAGGGCGGCGCGATGCCGGTTCACACCACACTGACCCAGCGCCTGGGCCTGTCCAACCCCATCGTCCAGGCCCCGATGGCCGGAGGCGCCGACACGGCGGACCTCGTCGCCGCGGTGGGCGAGGCGGGCGGCGTCGGCTTCGTCGGGGCGGCCTATCTGTCCCCGGAGCAGATCGCCGAACGGGCGCGGGCGATCCGCGCCCGGACCTCGCGTCCCTTCGGAATCAACCTGTTCGCCCCGCTGCCCGCGCCCGAGGCACCGAGCGCCGGGAGGATGGACGCGGCGGTCGCCGCCATCGCGTGTTACCACGCCGATCTCGGCCTGCCCGCTCCCGGAACACCGGCCGTGGGAGCCGACGGCTTCGCCGCTCAATTGGCGGCGGCGCTGGACTGCGGGGCGTCGGCCTTCAGCTTCACCTTCGGCATCCCGCCCGCCGACGCGCTGGCCGCCATCAAAGCGCGGGGCATGCTTTTGATCGGCACGGCGACCGGCGTCGAGGAAGCCATTGCGCTGGAACGGGCCGGCATGGACGCCGTGATCGCCCAGGGGGCCGAGGCCGGCGGGCACCGCGGCAGCTTCGCCATGGGCCCGGGCGAGGTGGACTTCGCCGCCGGACTGGTCGGCACCATGGCTCTGGTTCCGCAGGTGGCGGACGCGGTGACCCTGCCGGTTCTGGCCTCCGGCGGGATCATGGACGGGCGCGGCATCGCGGCGGCCCTGGCTCTGGGCGCCGCCGGTGTGCAGATGGGCACCGCCTTCCTGACCTGCGCCGAGGCCGGCATCCCCGAGGCGCACAAGCAGGCGATCCTCGACGCCCGCGAGACGCAGACGCGGGTGACCCGCGCCTTCTCGGGCCGCCCGGCGCGCGGGATCGTGAACCGGGTCATGGAGGACATCGCGGACGGCGACGCCCTGCCCTTCCCCCTTCAGAACACGCTGACCCGCCCGATGCGCACCGCCGCGGCGCAGCAGGGGCGCGCCGAGTTCCTCTCGCTGTGGGCCGGACAAGGCGTCCGTCTCGCGCGGCGGCAGACGGCGGCCGAACTGATGGCGCGGCTGGTGGATGAAACCGACGCCACGGTCCGGCGCCTGGCGGGAATCATCTGACGGGTGGCGGTCAGTCGGCCACCGTGGCCTCCGCGCAGACGCGGTTCCGCCCACCGCGCTTGGCAGTGTAGAGCGCCTCGTCGGCGCGGCGCAGCAGGGCCAGCAGATCCTCGCCGGGCCGATATTCCGCCGCGCCGACCGACAGGGACACCGATCCGTAGTTGGCGTTGCGCGTCCGGTTGATGATCTGCCGCGACCCCACCGAGGCGCGAAGCTGCTCGGCCACCTTGATGGCGTTGGCAAGCGCGGTGTGGGGCAGGATGACGCTGAACTCCTCCCCGCCGTAGCGGGCGACGGTGTCGCGCCCCTTCACCCCCTCGGTCAGCACCTTGGCGACCAGCTTCAGCACATGGTCGCCGACGAGATGGCCGTGGACGTCGTTGAAGCGCTTGAAATGGTCGATGTCCACCATCAACAACGTCATCGGCATCCCGGTCTGCATCGCCTCCTCCGCGGCGGAGGCCAGCGCCAGATCGAAGCCGCGCCGGTTGACGATGCCCGTCAGCCCGTCGGTCATCGCCTCGCGACGCGCGGAATCCAGCACGACGCGCAACTCGGCCAACTGCTGGCTGGATTCGAGGAGCTGGCTCTGCAGACGGGTCTGGCGATCCACGATGGCGGTCGTCTCCGCCGCGATGGCCGCCACCATGGCGCGCAGCTCGGCCAGGCTCATCGGCTGGTCCAGTTCCCCCCGGAAACCGGCCAGCGCCTGCCCGTAGCGGTCGGTCTCCGACCCGACGCTGCCCAACTGGTCGAGGATGCGCCCCAGAGCGACGCGCGCGCGTTCCGACGTTTCGCGGATGGCCTGGGCCTCGGCATCGAGCGTGAAGAAGCGTTTGTACAGCTCGTCGCAATGACCTTGCGACAGCGTGGCGCCGTCGCGCTGGGCCAGTTCGATGGCCCGCGTCAGGTCCGGGTTCTGCCCACCGAAATAGGCGTACCAGAGCGTGAAATTTTCCGGATTCGGCAAAAGCCCATGGACGGAGATCCGATCCATGGCGCGGCTCGCGAGAAGCCGCGCCGTCTCGAAATCCTGATCGCCCGCCATCGTGCCCCGCCTTTCCACTACGCTTTGAAAAAAAGCTACCGCAGCGGGAAAGAGACGGGCAAGCGACTTTCCAGATGGGTCATTATATTACAATTGAGAGGAAATTTACTTCCGAATTCCTCAGTTGCACTGACCTACGGATTTCTCGGCGCACACCGTCGTGCCGTCGATCCAGGTGGCGCCCGACAAATCGGCGTGCCGCAGGTCCGCACCGCCCAAACGCGCCCCGGTGAAGTCGGCCTTTTGCAGGATGGCGTTCACCAGCTTCGCGTTGCGCAGGTCGGTTTCCTTCAGGGATGCCCCGGTCAGATCCGCCCGCGTGAAATCGGCCTCGATCAGGCGGGCGCCGTCCAGTTTCACCCCCGGCATGGTGGCGCTGAAGAATTTCGCGCGATAGCCGTCGGTTTCCGACAGGTCGGCGTCCTTCAGCGTCGACCGCTGGAAGGTGGCGTCGCGCAGCATCGCCCCGGCCAGCTTCGCAGACGACAAATCGCGCCCGTCGAAATAGCAGCGGCGCCAGTTCACCTTCGGCTGCGCCGGGTCGGTGCATTCGGCCAATGCGGCAGTGGGGACCAGGGCTGTGCCCAGGAAGGTGGCAAGTACCGCGAAGGCGGCGAAAATTGTCGTCTTCATGCGCCAACAGATAGTGTCGCAAGGACCGAATAACAAAGGGTCCGACGCAACAAAAGGCGGTGGCGGGCAGCGACTTACCGTCACGCCCCCTTCGGCGTCCGCAGCCCGACCGAACGCCCGGCCTGCGGCGGGATCGGAAGAACGGCGTGCTCCGCCACGGTGCGGGCCAGCCGCTCCGCGGTTTCCGGAGCCAGCGGTGCCGAACGGCGCTCCGCCAGATCGACATGGAGCAGAACAAATTCCGCCGTGGCGGCGAGGAATCCGTCCTCCTCATGGCGCATCTCGTGGAACAGATGCAGCCGCTTGGCGTCCGCGCCCAGGACCAGGGACGTGAAGGTCAGCCCGTCGCCCTCCGTGACCTCGCGGGCATAGGTCAGGTGCGCCTCCACCGCGAACATCGACCGCCCCTCGCCCTCCGCGTAGGCCTTGCCGATCCCGAAATGGTCGAGCACGGCGTCGGTCGCGTGATCGAAGGCGAGCAGGTAATAGGCCACATTCATGTGGCCGTTGTAGTCGATCCACTCCGGGCGGACGGTTTCCCGGTGCAGGCGAAGCGGGGTGGGCGAATGGTTCATGCCCTCAAGGATAAGCGATGCCGCCACGCTTTGGGAACCGGCTTGCGGCCTCTCGAAACATGGCATGTGTCCTAGGCGTTTTCGGCCCCACCATCCCCGGAAGTCCCGTCCGTTCCCCTCCCGGCTCCCCCTTTTCCCGCCGCTCCGTTGCCCTCCGCCGGTGAGGCGAAGGTGAAGGCGGTTGGCAACCGGCAGTAACCGCGGACGCTGCCGCCACGGTCGGCGAGCATGAAAAGGACTTCGAATTCCGCACGTCCCTCGCGACCGACCCGACCAGACCAGAAGGAATGGTTCACTTTCTGGAACCCCGGCTTTTCCAAAGCTTGCGGATCGGGCAACGGCGAAGAGACGGACCGGTTCTTCACCTTGCGGAAGGCCAGCACCTTTTGCTTCCTGCCCAGCGGATCGATGGCATAGGGAAGAACATACTCCTGCCCATAACCGCCCAGGCCAACCATGCGAAGCCGAAGCTCGGCACCGGCCTCACACGTCAGGCGCAACCCACCGGCGGAGCGCGTCGGGTCACCGTGACATTTCCGGACGATGGCGAAGGTCAGGCCGGGCTCGACCACCATGGGGTTTTCCAAGGTGGTTTCCTGCTTCGACACCCGCTCCAACAAAGCATCCGTGTCCACCACGAGGAGGATGTCGATGGGTGAAGGCAATGCGGTCATGGCGTTTTCTTCGTTTGGGGCGTGGCGCGTCCGGCGCCCGTCGTGCCGTCCCGGCATCCAACCTCTCCGGGCTCCCGCAGGAACCCGGAGAGACGCGTCAGACGCTCAGTTGGAAATGGTGATGTACGGGTCCCACTTGCAGTAGCCCTTCACCTGCCCGTAACGGTCGGTGATCATGAAATGGAAATGATAGGTGACCCGGCCGGTGTCGAGAGCGATCGAGTTCCAGAAGAAGTCCTTGATGGTCTCGAAGTTCGGCGTGGTCAGATTGCCGGGATTGGGCACCGGCACCGTCACGGTGGACAGCAGCGCCTGAGGCGGGGAAATCAGGTTCGCCCCGCCGGTCGGCACGAAGGCGTACATCAGCGCCGAGTCATCCGAACTCAGCGTCAGCGTCGCCTCGCGCCAGCGGATGACGTCGTTCACCGAGGCCTTCAGATTCAGCTCGCCGCCGGCCTGGCCGGAAATGGCGTTGGCGCCGTTGGTCACCATGTAGATGTATTTCGCCGAAATCGCCGTCGGGTTCTTCGGATCACGGGAAAGATTCTTGTAATCATTCAGAATGCTTTCCGTATCGAAGGTGATAAGAACGTTGGTAATCCGCGCGCCCATGTGATTCTCCAAATCTTTGATTTTGCGATAGCGATAATCACCGAATGCACACATCTGCATTACGTTTTGTATTTTCTATTGATCATCGCTGAGAAAGATACTCCACTTTATAACCAAACTGAGTCTAGAGGGAATCTTGTTTCAAGACTCTATTTTTTGATTTCATATTCATAATTCATACACCTGAATTCTTGCCGGATTCATTGACAGTGCACCAAAGAAAAAGCCCGCCCCAACGAGGGGCGGGCTTGTCTTTTGCCGCGGCGACAGCTCCACCAGGATGGTGGAGCAAACCGGACTCACACCGAGAAGTATTTGGCGCGCGGGTGGTGCAGGACGATGGCGGACGTGCTCTGCTCCGGGTGGAGCTGGTGCTCGTCCGACATCTCCACGCCGATCCGCCCGGCGTCGAGGAGCGTCAGAAGCTGCTCCTGGTCGGCGAGGTTCGGGCAGGCCGGGTAGCCGAAGCTGTAGCGGCTGCCGCGGTAGGCCTGCTGCAGCAGCTTCTCCTTGTCGCGGCTGTCCTCGGCGCCGTAGCCCAGCTCGGCGCGGATGCGGGCGTGGACATACTCCGCCATCGCCTCGGTCATCTCCACCGACAGGCCGTGCAGGTAGAGATAGTCCTGATAGCGGTTCTCGGCGAACCACTCCCGCGCCACCTCGGCGCAATGCTGGCCCATGGTGACGATCTGCAGGCCCAGCACGTCGCGCTCGCCGTCGTTCACGTCGCGCAGGAAATCGGCGATGCACTCGCCGTCCTCCTTGGCCTGACGCGGCAGGGTGAAGCGGGCGACCTCGCTGGTCCCGTCCTCGGCGAACAGGATGACGTCGTCGCCGTCGGCCGCCGCCTTCCAGTAGCCGTAGACCGCCTGGGGCCGCAGGATCTCCTCCTTCGCGGCGATCTGAAGAATACGGTCGAGCACCGGGCGAAGCTCCTTCTTCGCCCACTCCTTGAACTCCTCGAAGGACTTGCCGTCCTTCCGGTAGCCCCACTGGAGCTGGTAGAGCATGCGCTCGTTCAGGTAAGTCACCAGCGTCTTCAGCGGCACATGATCGATGACCTTCGGCCCCCAGAAGGGCGGCGTCGGCACCGGCACGCCTTCGGCCAGACGGGTGCGACGGGCGCGCGCGGCATCCTTGTCCACCGGGCCGACGGTGGCGCTCGTCGCCTGCCCGAGCACGCGGCGGCGGTTGACCGCCCGCCCCGCCCGCTTGGCCTGCTGGATGGCGAGCTGCTGGTCGAAGCTGCCGCCCACCACCTGATCCATCAGGGTCAGCCCGTCGAAGGCGTCGCCGGCATAGGCCACGCGGCCCGAGCCGTAGGAGGCCACGCAGTCCGTCTCCACATAGGCGCGGGTCAGCGCGGCGCCGCCGAGCAGGACCGGAACCTCCAGCCCCTCGCGGGTCATCTCCTCCAGATTCTCGCGCATGACGACGGTGGACTTCACCAGCAGGCCGGACATGCCGACCGCGTCGGCCTTGTGCTCCTTCGCCGCCTGGATGATCGCGCCGACCGGCTGCTTGATGCCGAGGTTGACGACCTTGTAGCCGTTGTTGGTCAGGATGATGTCCACGAGGTTCTTGCCGATGTCGTGGACGTCGCCCTTCACGGTGGCCAGCACCATGGTGCCCTTCTGCTGGCCGTCCAGCTTCTCCATGTGCGGTTCCAGCCACGCCACGGCGGCCTTCATGGTCTCCGCCGATTGGAGCACGAAGGGAAGCTGCATCTTGCCGGCGCCGAACAGCTCGCCCACCACCTTCATGCCGTCGAGCAGGTAGGTGTTGATGATCTCCAGCGGCGGGTGGGTCTTCATCGCCTCGGCGAGATCGTCCTCCAGCCCGGTGCGGTCGCCGTCGACGATGCGCTCCTTCAGCCGCTCCTCGACCGTCTCGGCGCGGGCCTTCTTCTTGGCGTCCGCCGCCTTGCGGCCCTCGAACAGCGCGATGAAGGCCTGGAGCGGGTCATACCCCTCCGCGCGGCGGTCGAAGATCAGGTCCTCGGCGGTCTTGACCTCCTTTTCGGGGATCTGGTGCAGCGGCATGATCTTCGACACATGCACGATGGCGCCGGTCATGCCGCGCTTCACCGCATGGTCGAGGAAGACCGAGTTCAGGACGTGGCGGGCCGCCGCGTTCAGGCCGAAGGAGACGTTGGACAGGCCCAGGATGATCTGGCAGCCGGGCATCTCGCGGCTGATCGCCTCGATGCCCTCCAGCGTCCAGATGGCCAGCTTGCGGTCGTCCTCGTTGCCGGTGGCGATGGTGAAGGTCAGCGGGTCGAACAGCAGGTCGTGGGCCGGCAGGCCGAACTCGTTGACCGCGAGGTCATAGAGGCGCTTGGCGATGGCGAGCTTGCGCTCCGGCGTCTTCGCCATGCCCTCCTCGTCGATGGTCAGAGCGATCACCGCCGCGCCGAACTTCTTGGCGAGTGCCAAGCGCTTGCGGGCCGGCTCCTCGCCGTCCTCGAAGTTGATGGAGTTGAGGATCGCCTTGCCGCCGTAGAGCGCCAGCGCCTTCTCCAGCACGATGTATTCCGTGGAGTCGATGACGAGCGGCGCGGTGACCGAGCCGGCGAAGCGCTGCACGACCGCCTTCATCTCCGCCACCTCGTCGCGGCCGACGAAGGCGGTGCAGACGTCGAGCGTGTGCGAGCCTTCCTTCACCTGCTCGCGCGCCATCTCGACGCAGCCGTCCCAGTCGTTCTTCTCCTGAAGCTCACGCCACTTCTTGGAGCCGTTGGCGTTGCAGCGCTCGCCGATGGCGAAGAAGGCGTTCTCCTGGCGCAGCGTGACCTGGGAGTAGAGCGAGGCGACCGCGGGCACCCAATGGACCGTGCGGCCCTTCGGGTTCGGGCGGTGCGAGCCCGCCGGGGCCAGCTTGCGCAGCATCTGGTTCGCCGCCGCGATGTGCGGGACGTTGGTGCCGCAGCAGCCGCCGACGAGGTTCACCCCGTCCTCGGTCACGAAGCGCTCCAGCCAATGGGCGAAGTCGTCGGCGCGCAGCGGGTAGTGCGTCTTGCCGTCGACCAGCTCCGGCAGGCCGGCGTTCGGCTGTACGGAGACGAGGCCCGGCCAGTTCTGGGTCAGCCACTTGACGTGCTCGCTCATCTCCAGCGGGCCGGTGGCGCAGTTCAGGCCCATCAGCGGCACGTCGAGCGACTGGATCACCGTGGCCGCCGCGGCGATGTCGGTGCCGACCAGCAGCGTGCCCGTGGTTTCCACCGTCACCTGGACGAAGACCGGCGTGTCGCTTCCCGCCTCGGCGCGGGCGCGCTTGATGCCGTTGACGGCGGCCTTGATCTGCAGCGGGTCCTGGCAGGTCTCGACCAGGATGGCGTCGGCGCCGCCGGCGATCAGGCCGGCCGCCTGGACGAAGAAGCTGTCCTCAAGGTCCTGGTAGGGGATGTGGCCCAGGCTGGGCAGCTTGGTGCCCGGCCCGACCGAGCCGATGACGAAGCGCGGCTGCCCGTCCGTGAAGGTCTCCGCCGCCTCGCGCGCCAGTTCGACCGCGCGCTGGTTGATCTCGAACGCCTTCTCGGAGATGCCGAACTCGCCCAGCGTCACCGGGGAGGCGCCGAAGGTGTCCGTCTCCACCATGTCCGCGCCGGCCTCGAAATAGCCGCGGTGGATCTCCCGTACGATGTCCGGGCGCGAGAGCGGCAGGATGTCGGTGCAGTTCTCGTGCCCCCAGTAGTCCTTCTCCACGTCGAGGTCGAGCGCCTGGATGCGGCTGCCGAACCCGCCGTCGCAGAGCAGGACGCGGTCGCGGAGAGTGTCGAGAATGTGCGGCATGGGAAGATCGGGTCCGTTTCGGAAGGAAGGTCGGGCGGAAAGGGTCAGGAGGTTGTCAGCGGTTCACTCAAGGCCATGGCGGTTCGTGGGCCACCAGTCGTGATCAAGCACCTGCTCCAGCGTGTAGGGGCAATCCTGTGGGACGGCATCTTCGGACATTCCATCCCGGGCGAGACCAAGGACGGCCAGACGGCGGGCGTCCCGGTGGGCACGCGCAATGTCGATTTTCCGGCGCAGGCTGGGGCTGGCGTCGATTTCATCCCAGGCGGCGATGCGGTGATTGACCACCGACTCCCGCCACCCCAGCCGGGGGGCGGGCGCGGGGGAATGTTCGAGCTTCAGAAGATGCTCGATCACCCGTTTCAGCGCGCTGCCAAGCGCCTTGGCATCCGAACGCCCCATGTCCTCGATCTCCTCCGCCACGTGATCCCAGTCGATGGGCGTGTTGAGGCGTTCGCGGGCGGCTTCGCGGAGAAGGCGGGCCTGTTCCTGGGTCCAGGCGTAGAAGTCGTCGTCATAGCCGATCCGGCTGTCCATGGCTCTTCCTCCGCGACCGCGATCATCCGCAACACCCTAGCACAGGGGGGCGGTCAGGACACCGCCGGCTGCTTCGCCTTCACGCCCAGCATCCGGCAGATGGCCACCGTCAGGTCAGAGCGGTTCAGGGTGTAGAAATGGAACTCCTTGATGCCCTGGGCCTGGAGCGCCTGGCACTGCTCCGCCGCCATGGTCGCGGCGACGAGCTGCCGGGTTTCCGGATCGGCGTCCAGCCCCTCGAAGGTCTCGGCGAAGCGCTGGGGCATCGCCGCTCCGCACTTGCCGGCGAACTCGACCGCGCGGGCGAAGTTGGTGATCGGCAGGATTCCGGGCACGATCGGCACCGTGATGCCGGCGGCGGCGCAACGGTCGAGGAAGCGGAAATAGGCGTCGTTGTCGAAGAAGAATTGGGTGATCGCCCGCGTCGCCCCGGCGTCCACCTTGCGCTTCAGGTTGTCCAGGTCGAACTGCGCGCTCGGAGCCTCCGGATGGGCCTCCGGATAGGCGGCGACGGAAATCTCGAAATCGGCGACCTTCTTTATCC
>NZ_WHOR01000199.1:0-10819 GCF_013340925.1 Azospirillum formosense | reverse complement strand
TGGCGCGGCGCGCGGCCCCGTCCCTCCCGGCCCGCCGTCGCCCCCGCCCTGTACGCCCCCCCCCGGCCGGCGGCGGGGCCCGCCGCCCCCCCCTCTCCCCCCGGGGGGGGGGGGGCCGGCGGGGGGGGGGGGCGGGGTCTCCCCCGGAGCATCGCCCCTCTCCCCGTGGCCGGTCCCCTCACCCTCCCGCCGCTCTGCGGCGGGCCCCTCCCTCTCCCGGGTCGGGAGAGGGGTCTTCACCGTTCCTGATTCAGGAGACCAACCCATGGCGGCGGACGCCGATAAGCCGATCCCTCAGGCCACCTACCGCGTGCAGCTGCGCGCCGAGTTCGGCTTCGACCGCACCGCCGGAATCGCCGACTACATGGCGCGGCTGGGCGTCAGCCACCTCTACGCCTCGCCCTACATGAAGGCGCGGCCGGGAAGCACCCACGGCTACGACATCGTCGACCACAACGCCCTGAACCCGGAGCTGGGCAGCGAGGAGTCCTTCCACGCCATGGTCGAGGCGCTGAAGCGCAACGGGCTGGGCCAGATCCTCGACTTCGTGCCGAACCACATGGGCGTCGGCGGGTCGGACAACGGCTGGTGGCTGGACGTGCTGGAATGGGGGCCGGACAGCCCCTACGCCGGCTATTTCGACATCGAGTGGGAGCCCGACCGCCGCTACCTCCACGGCAAGGTGCTGGTGCCGCTGCTGGGCGACCAGTTCGGCGCGGTGCTTGAGTCCGGCGGTCTGGAGCTGCGCTTCGACAAGGAGACGGGCGGCTTCGCCGTCTGGGCCTACGACACCCACAAGCTGCCCATCCGGCCCGCCGACTACGGCACGATCCTCGGCGACGACCAGCCGGACCTGGAGCGGATCGGCGACGCCTTCCGCCATCTCGATCAGGTGCGCCCGCACCAGATCCGCCGCGCCAACGCCCTGAAGGCCGAGCTGGCTGCCCTGGTCTCCGAGAAGGCGGACGTGGCCGAAGCCGTGGAGCGCCGGCTGAAGCGCTTCCGCGGCGAGGAGGGCGAGCCGGAGAGCTGGCGCCGCCTGACCGACCTGATCGCCGCCCAGAACTGGCGCGCCGCCTATTTCAAGGTGGCGGCGGACGACATCAACTACCGCCGCTTCTTCAACATCAACGAACTTGCCGGCCTGCGCATGGAGGAGCGGGAGCTGTTCGACGTCGCCCACCGGCTGGCCTTCAAGCTGGTCGACGACGGCACGCTGGACGGGCTGCGCATCGACCACATCGACGGCCTCTACGACCCCAAGGGCTATTGCGAGCGGCTGGCCGAGGCGACGGAGCGGCCCTTCTATCTGGTGGTCGAGAAGATCCTGGCCCGCCACGAGCGGCTGCGCGAGGACTGGCCGATCGACGGCACCACCGGCTACGAGTTCGCCAACCTGATGGGCGGTCTGTTCGTCGACCCGAAGGGCGAGGAGGCCTTCACCAGGCTTTACGCCGACTTCACCGGGCGGCGCGAGAGCTTCGACGAGGTGGTGCGGACGAGCAAGATCCGCATCATGGACAGCGAGATGTCCAGCGAGCTTCACGTTCTGGCCCGGCAGGCCTCGCGCATCGCCCGCGCCAACCCGCGCACCGCCGACTTCACCGCCAACATCCTGCATCAGGCGCTGAAGGAGACCATCGCCCGCTTCCCGGTCTACCGCACCTATGTGGACTGGCGCGGCGTGAGCGAGTTGGACCGGCGGAGCATCGACTGGGCGATCACCCAGGCGCGCAAGGCCGACCCGAACACCGACGGCTCCGCCTACGACTTCCTGCAAAGGCTGCTGACCACCGATCTGGTGGCCCAACCGCGCAGCGGCTACAGCCGCCAGCAGGTGCTGCGCTTCGCCATGCGCTTCCAGCAGTACAGCGGGCCGGTGATGGCCAAGGGGTTGGAGGACACCGCCTTCTACCGCTACAACCGGCTGGCCGCGCTGAACGAGGTGGGCGGTCATCCCGAGCATTTCGGGGTCGGCACCGCCAACTTCCACCACGCCAACGCGGAGCGCGCCGCCCGCTGGCCCCACGCCATGCTGGGCAGCACCACCCATGACACCAAGCGCGGCGAGGACACCCGCGCCCGCCTCTACGCCCTGTCGGAGATGCCCGAGGAGTGGGAGCGGCAGATCCAGACCTGGAGCCGCCTGCTGCGCGCCCGCCGCGGCGATGTGGAGGGCACCGCCCCGCCCGACCGCAACGACGAGTATCTGTTCTACCAACTCCTCGTCGGCGCCTGGCCGGCGGAGCTGACCGGCGCGGACCCCGCCGGCCTCGACCCGCAGGCGATGACGGAGTTCGCGGAACGCCTCGCCGGCGCCATGACCAAGTCGATGCGCGAGGCCAAGGTGCACACCACCTGGGCGTCTCCCAACGAGGCGTACGAAAGCGCCATGACCAGCTTCGTCCACGACGCGCTGGACGTGTCGCGCAGCACCGCCTTCTTCGACGCCTTCCTGCCCTTCCAGGAGCGGCTCGCCCGCATCGGCATGGTCAACGGACTGACCCAGACCCTGCTGAAGCTGACCAGCCCCGGCGTGCCGGACATCTACCAGGGCTGCGAGCTGTGGAACTTCAGCCTCGTCGACCCCGACAACCGGCGCCCGGTGGACTACGACGCCCGCCGCCGCCTGCTCGACGAGGTCGAGGGGGCGGCGATCGGCAGCCTGCTGGACCGCTGGCAGGACGGCGCGGTGAAGCTCTCCCTGACCCGGCGCGCCCTGGCCCTGCGGACGGCCATGCCCGACCTGTTCGCCAAGGGGGAGTACCTGCCGCTGGAAGCGACGGGCGAACGGGCGGAGCATGTGGTGGCCTTCGCCCGCCGGCTGGGCGACGACACCGTGGTGGTCGCCGCCCCGCGGCTCGTAGGGGCGCTGGGCGAGACGCCGGACTGGGGCGACACCTCTGTCCCGCTGCCGCGCGGGCAGCGCTGGCGCAACGCGCTGACCGACGGGACGCTGGAGGCCGCCGACGCGGTGACCGCTGCCGACCTCTTCCGGGACTTCCCCGTCGCGCTGCTGGTGCGGGAGGGGTGAGTTCCATGGACCGCAACCCGCCGCCGCGCCGCGCGCTCGTTCCCATCGACCAGCGGCTGATCGGGAACGACCCCGGCAAGCCCGCCGTCTTCGGGACCGTGCTGTCCGGCGACCCTCAGGAAAGTTTCCTGAACCTCTACGACGGCGGCGGGGGGCGGTTCGCCTGCGGGGTCTGGCAATGCACGCCGGGCACCATCGCCATGGCCGACTGGCCATACGAGGAGTTCTGCGTCCTGCTGGCCGGGCGGGTGGTCATCACCCCCCGGGACGGCGCGCCGCAGGAGCATGGAGAGGGCGACGCCTTCGTCATTCCCAGGGGCTTCACCGGCGTCTGGGAAGTGCGGGAGACGATCCGCAAATACTACGCGATCGAGAAACCGCTCGGCCCCCGCGCCGCCGTACGCCAGATGTTGCGTACCCCGCTGTCGCTGGCTCGCCGGCTGTTGCGGCGCGGTGAACCGGCGCTGGCCCGCCGGGGCTTTTGAAAGAGCCCCCTTGACAGGGCTGCCTCACAAAATACCCGATTTCTTCGCTCGGGATTGATCGAATCCCTTCGCCACGCGTTATTCCAAAGGACAGGCGCCCGAACCGAGAAACGAGAGGCGCCTCATCGGACCATTCCTGCACCACGGGACGCGACCACAGACGGACGGGAGACAAGTCATGAGCGATCATCGCCAGTGGGTAGAGCTGGACCCCAGCAACGGCTCCGAAAACACCAAGCCGCAGGACGTTTCATCCGTCGCGGCCCCCGCGCAGAATTCCGCTCAGCCGGCGGAAGCCCCCGCGCCGGGCGGTCCGGAAGAGAGTCCGGACCGCTGACCAACGGTCATTGTCTAAGGATACTGTTTAAAGCATGCGAAAACGGCAGGGCGGGGCCTCAGGGCTTCAGCCCTGCCGCCGCATGGGCTGTTGTGCGGGTTGGGGTGCGGTCTGCGGCGTCGGCTGCGGTGCGGCGGCCGCGCGCTCGGGCCGCCCGAACAGTTCCAGCGCCGGGGGGATGGAGGACGGTCGCAGCCCCGCCAGGATTTCCCCGACGGCCCCGACGGCATCGACCAGCGCGTCGGGCATCACCGGCTTGCGCAGCAGGCCGACCGCGAAATCGCGCGCCTCCTCGCCGCGGTGGTCGAAACCGGTGATCAGCAGGGAGGGGATGTTGTGCTCCTCCCACAGCTTGCGGGCCAGCGTCAGCCCGTTCTCACCTCCGGCCAGATAGACGTCCACCAGGGCAAGATCCGGCTGTTCCCGGACCCCCAGCCGCGTCGCCTTGGCGGCGTCGCGCAGGGGGCCGACGACCGTGTATCCGGCGTTCTCCATCACGGCCTTGATGGCGGGCCCGATCAACGGGTCGTCTTCGACGACGAGCAACTTCACGGCATCTGTTCCTTGTTGGCGGACGGCGCGGACCGACGTGGCCCGCAGCGCCCATGTTTGTCGATGCGGTGCATCAATCAAGGGGCTGATTGCGCGCAATGAGCGAGCCGGCGGGGCACCGAACGGGCAGTGCCATCCGGAGAAGCGAACCCGCCGCCCATTTTGCGTGTTTGAGACAGTCCAAGCGTGATGCAACCTCCGTGGGAGTCCTGCATGAAGTTCATCGAATTCACCGACCGCGCCGGGACGCCGGTCCTGATCAACGCCGCGGGCGTACTCTACCTGCGCGGCACCGAAGGGGAGCGGACAGAGATCACTTTCGCCGGACGCTCCGAACCGCTGGTGGTCGCCGCCCCGCTGGACGAGGTGGCCCGGACGCTGGAAGACGCCACGCCGATACCGCCCGACCCCACCCTGGCGCTCGTGTCGTGATGGGCCGGCCTTACACGTCGTAGATCGGTCCCGGCGTGGACTTGTTGGCGCCGCCGCGCTTCTGCTCCTCCTTCTCGGTCAGTTCGGCCTCGCCGCCCTGCTCAGGCTTGACGGTGCCTTCACGGGCCTCGTCGATCCGGTCGTCCTTGCGCTGGGGCTGGGTGGCGGGTGTCCGGTCGTCGCTCATGACGGTCCTCATGATGATTGTCGGTTCACCGTATTCAACATTTCGGGGGCCGCGACGTTGCGCCCGTCGCCTGCCCCTTCCGGAGGGCTGATCCGCGCACGGCGCGGGTTGCCGGAAACCGTTCGCTCCATCACTTTTCGGGGCTGGAGACAAACCGGAAGGACCGCCATGATCGACCTTCACTATTGGCCGACCCCCAACGGGCACAAGATCACACTGTTCCTGGAGGAGGCCGGGCTGGATTACACGATCCATCCCGTGGACATCTCCGCCGGGGACCAGTTCAAGCCGGACTTCCTGGCGATGTCCCCGAACAACCGCATGCCGGCCATCGTCGACCGCGCTCCGGCCGACGGCGGGGAGCCGGTGTCCGTCTTCGAATCGGGCGCGATCCTGATTTATCTGGCGGAGAAGACCGGCACGTTCCTGCCCGCCGACCTGCGGGGCCGCAAGACGGTCCTGGAGTGGCTGTTCTGGCAGGTGGGGGGCCTCGGCCCGATGGCCGGGCAGAACCACCATTTCGTGCAGTACGCGCCCGAACAGATCCCCTACGCCATCGACCGCTACGTGAAGGAGACCAACCGTCTCTACGGCGTCCTGAACAAGCGTCTGGCCGGCCGCGCCTTCATCGCGGGGGACGAACTGACCATCGCCGACATGGCCTGCTACCCCTGGATCGTCCCGCACGAGCGGCAGCGCCAGAACCTCGCCGACTTCCCCGAGCTGAAGCGCTGGTTCGAAGCGATCCAGGCCCGCCCGGCGACCGTCCGCGCCTATGAGAAGGGCGCGGAACTGGCCAAGCGCCCGTCGGTCACCGACGAGGGCAAGAAGATCCTGTTCGGCCAGACCGCCGCCAACGTCCAGAAGTAATGGTGAAACCCCTCTCCCGCCCCGAGGCGGGAGAGGGAAACAAAGTCCTTATTGCGCGGTCCAGCCGCCGTCCATCAGCAGGCTGGCGCCGGTCATCTGCGCCGCCGAGTCGGAGCACAGATAGACCGCCAGCCCGCCCAGCTCGTCCGGCGTCACGAAGGCGCCGGAGGGCTGCTTGGCGCCGAGCAGTTCCGCCTTCGCCTGCGGCTCCGGGATGTTCTTGGTCGAGGCGATGGCGTCGATCTGCTTCTGCACCAGCGGGGTCAGCACCCAGCCCGGGCAGATGGCGTTGCAGGTGACGCCGGTGCCCGCCGTTTCCAGCGCCACCGTCTTGGTCAGCCCCACCACACCGTGCTTGGCCGCGACGTAGGCCGCCTTGTTGACCGACGCGACATGGCCGTGCACGGAGGCGATGTTGAGGATGCGGCCCCAGCCGCGCCGCTTCATGCCCGGCAGGGCGTGGTGGGTGCCGTGGAAGACGGCGGACAGGTTGAGCGCGATCACCGCGTCCCAGCGGTCCGCCGGGAAGTCCTCCACCGGGGCGACATGCTGGATTCCGGCGTTGTTCACCAGCACGTCGACGGACCCGAAGGTCTCCTCCGCGTGGCCGATCAGCGCGGCGATCTCCGCCGGCTTGGACAGGTCGGCGCCGTGATAGCCGACGCGCACGCCGAACTCCGCCGCCAGACCGGCGCGCAGTTCCTCTATGGCGGCGGCGTCGCCGAAGCCATTCAGCACCACGTCCGCCCCGGCCCCGGCCAGCGCCCGCGCGATGCCCAAGCCGATCCCGCTGGTCGAGCCGGTGACCACCGCGACCTTCTGAGTCAAGGTCATGGCTTATCCTCTGCTGTCTTGATGGTTTGGGTGCCCTCCCCCCGCCTGGGGAGAGGGCGGAACGGCGGTCAGCCTTCCAGTTCCGGGCGCTCGCGGAACTCGTCGAGCGCCATGGGATTGGCCAGCGCCTCGGTGTTCTTGATCGGGCGGCCGTGCACGGCGTCGCGCACCGCCAGTTCGGTGATCTTGCCGGAGCGCGTGCGCGGGATGTCCTTGACCGCCACGATGCGCGCCGGGACGTGCCGCGGCGAGCAGTTTTCCTTGATGCGCTTGCGGATCGTGTCCTCCAGCGCCTTGTCGAGCGTCAGCCCCTCGCGCAGCACCACGAACAGGATGACGCGCACGTCGCCGTCCCACTCCTGGCCGATGCACACCGCCTCCAGGATCTCCGGAAGCTGCTCGACCTGCCGGTAGATCTCCGCCGTGCCGATGCGCACCCCGCCGGGATTGAGCACCGCGTCCGAGCGCCCGTAGATCACCCAGCCGCCATGCACCGTGCGCTCGATGAAGTCACCGTGCGTCCACACGTTGGGGAAGCGCTCGAAATAGGCCGCCCGGTACTTCGCCCCGTCCGGGTCGGCCCAGAAGCCCACCGGCATGCAGGGGAAAGGCCGCGTGCAGACCAGCTCGCCCTTCTCGCCGCTGACCGCGTGGCCGGTATCGTCGAAGGCCGCCACCGCCATGCCGAGCCCCGCCGTCTGCAACTCGCCCGCCCACACCGGGGCCGTCGGGTTGCCCAGCACGAAGCAGGACACGATGTCCGTGCCGCCGCTGATCGAGGCCAGATGGATGTCCGTCTTGATCGCCCGGTAGACGTATTCGAAGTTCTCCGGCATCAGCGGCGAGCCGGTCGAAGCGAGCGCCCGCAGCGTGTCGAGCCGATGCGTGCGCATCGGCTCCAGCCCCGACTTCTCGGCCTGCTGGATGAACTTGGCCGAGGTGCCGAACAGCGTCATGCCCTCGGCGTCGGCGTAGTCGAACAGGATGTTGCCGTCCGGCGCGAAGGGCGAGCCGTCGTAGAGCAGCAGAGTCGCCCCGGCGGCCAGCCCGGAGACCAGCCAGTTCCACATCATCCAGCCGCAGGTGGTGTAGTAGAACACCCGGTCGCCCGGCTTCACGTCGCTGTGCAGCCGGTGCTCCTTGACGTGCTGGAGCAGCGTGCCGCCGGTGCCGTGGACGATGCACTTGGGCTTGCCGGTGGTGCCCGAGGAATAGAGGATGAAAAGCGGATGGTTGAAGGCCACCCGCTCGAAGCTCGGTTCCGCCGCCGCGAAGGGGGCGGTGAAGTCGCCCCAGGTGACGCCGCCGCGGATGGCCGAGACGTCCGGGGTCTCGTTGATGTAGGGGATGATGACCGCGGCCCTGACGGTGGGCAGCTCGGTCAGCACCTGGGCGATCTTGGCGCGGACGTCGTGGCTCTTGCCGTTGTACCAGTAGCCGTCGGGGGCGAAGAGGACGGTCGGCTCGATCTGGCCGAAGCGGTCGGTGATGCCCTGGGCGCCGAAGTCGGGAGAGCAGGAGGACCAGATGGCCCCCAGGCTGGCCGTGGCGAGCATGGCGGCCAGCGTCTCGGGCATGTTGGGAACGACGGCGGCGACACGGTCGCCCTTGCCGACGCCGGCGGCCTTGAGCGCCTGCTGGAGGCGGGAGACCTCGGCCTTCAGCTCGGCGCCGGACCAGCGGCGCTTGACCTTGTCCTCGGCCCAGAAGACGACAGCCTCGCCCTCCGGGGCGTTGGCGAGCAGGTTCTCGGCGTAGTTCAGGCTGGCCTCGGGAAACCAGCGGGCACCGGGCATCCGGTCACCATCGGCCAGTGCCACGCCGCCGAGGTCGCCCTTGAGTCCGGCCCACTCCCACAGGAAGCGCCAGAAGTCCTCCTTGCCGGCGACCGACCAGTCGTAGAGCGCGTCGTAATCGTCCAGCCGCAGCCCGAAGCGGGCGCTCGCGGCCTGCCGGAAGGCCGTCAGGTTGGAGGCGGCGACGCGCGCCTCCAACGGGGTCCACAGCGGCAGATCTGAAGGTTGATCCATCGTGCTGATCCTGGTTTTGGCTTTTGTGTCGTTCGGTGTCGTCGATCTTACCGCCGGCCGAAGCGGGCTTGGAGCTCGCCCACGATACCACGGCGGAAGACCAGCACGCAGACCACGAAGATGGCGCCGATCACCACCGGAACCGGCATGCTGGTGGCCGCCAGATAGCTTTCCAGCGTGACGACGATGGCCGCCCCCACCACCGGGCCGAGCAGCGTGCCCATGCCGCCGAGCAGGGTCATCAGCACCACCTCGCCGGACATCTGCCACGTCACGTCGGTCAGCGAGGCGAGCTGGAAGACCAGCGCCTTGGTCCCGCCGGCCAGACCGGCGAGGCTCGCCGACAGCACGAAGGCCAGCAGCTTGTAGCGTTCCGTCCGGTAGCCGAGCGACACGGCGCGCGGCTCGTTCTCCCGGATCGCCTTCAGCACCTGTCCGAAGGGTGAGTGTACCGTGCGCCAGACCACCGCGAAGCCGACCAGGAACACCGCCAGCACGAAGTAGTACATGGCCAACGGCTGGTTCAGGTCGATCATCCCGAACAGATGGCCGCGCGGCACCGCCTGGATGCCGTCCTCGCCGCCGGTGAACTTGAGCTGCAGGGCCATGAAGAAGACCATCTGCGACAGCGCCAGCGTGATCATGGCGAAGTAGATGCCCTGACGGCGGATCGCCAGCGCGCCGAAGGCGAGGCCCAGCAGCGCGGAGAAGCCCATGCCGAGCAGAATGCTGACCTCCGGCCCCAGCCCCCAGACCTTGGCGGAATGGGCGGTGATGTAGGCCGCCCCACCGAAGAAGGCGGCGTGGCCGAAGCTCAGCAGCCCGGCGAAGCCGATCAGCAGGTTGAAGGCGCAGGCGAACAGCGCGAAGCACAGCACCTTCATCACGAAGACGGGATACAGCACGTAGGGTGCGGCCAGCGCGATCAGCAGCCCGATGCCGAGGATGATGGCGTTGCGGGTGCTGTCCTGCCCCGGGCGGCGCAGCGCAATGGTGGTCGTCTGAGAGTCGGTCGTCTTGATTTGGGCGGCCATGGCTCAGCGCTCCCGTCCGAAGAGGCCCGCGGGCTTGATGAGAAGGACGATCGCCATCACGACGAACACCACGATGTTGGAGGCTTCGGGGTAGAACACTTTGGTAAGGCCCTCCAGCAGCCCCAGCCCCAGGCCGGTGACGATGGCGCCGAGGATCGAGCCCATGCCGCCGATCACCACCACCGCGAAGACGACGATGATCAGGTTGGTGCCCATCAGCGGCGACACCTGATAAATGGGGGCCGCCAGCACCCCGGCCAGCCCGGCCAGCGCGACGCCGAAGCCGTAGGTGGCGGTGATCATCACCGGCACGTTGATGCCGAAGGCCTGGACCAGCACCGGGTTCTCGGTGGCGGCGCGCAGGTAGGCGCCGAGCCGCGTCCGCTCGATGGCGAACCACGTCCCGAAGCAGACGATCAGGGAGGCGACGACGACCCAGCCGCGGTAGTTGGGCAGGAACATGAAGCCCAGGTTCTGGCCGCCCTTGAGCGCGTCGGGGATCGGATAGGGCTGGCCCGACACGCCGTAGAAGTGGCGGAAGGCGCCTTCCATGATCAGGGCGAGGCCGAAGGTCAGCAGCAGGCCGTAGAGATGGTCGAGCTTGTAGAGGCGCGACAGCATGGTTTTTTCCAGCACCACGCCGAGCAACCCGACGATCAGCGGCGACAGACCCAACGCCCACCAGTAGCCGAGGCCGAGCTTCGTCAGCAGCAGCCACGCCACGAAGGCGCCGATCATGTAGAGCGCGCCGTGGGCGAAGTTGATGACGTTCAGCATGCCGAAGATGACCGCCAGCCCAAGGCTGAGCAGCGCGTAGAAGGACCCGTTGATGAGGCCGAGCAGAAGCTGGCCGAACAGGACCTGGGGCGGCACCCCCAGCAAGTCGAACATGACCGTCCCTCCCTGTGTATCGGACTTGTGTTTTTTTGATTGGGTGCTTGGGGTGGAGCCCCCCCCCCTCACCCCCCCCCCCGCGCCGGGGGGGGGCACATGCCCCCCCTCACCCGAGGGGGGGGGGGGGCGG
>NZ_WHOR01000198.1:0-10849 GCF_013340925.1 Azospirillum formosense | reverse complement strand
CTGCACGGGCGGGCCTTCATCCCGTTGCTGTCCAGCTTCGCCTGCGCGGTCCCCGGCGTCATGGCGGCGCGCACCATCGAGAACCGCGCCGACCGGCTGGCGACCATCATGATCGCCCCGCTGATGACCTGCTCCGCCCGGCTGCCGGTCTACACGCTGCTGATCGCGGCCTTCGTGCCGGACCGTCCGCTGCTGGGCGGGCTGGTCGGGCTGCCGGGGCTGGTGATGTTCGCGCTCTACGCCGCCGGCATCCTGTCGGCGCTGGCCGTCGCCTTCGTTCTGAAGGGCACGGTGTTCAAGGGTGCCCGCGAGCCGCTGCTGATGGAACTGCCGGCCTACCGCCTGCCCAACCCGCGCGACATCGCGCTGGGCCTGTTCGAGCGGGCCAAGGTCTTCCTGGCGCGGGCCGGCACGACGATCTTCGCGCTGATGATCGTCATGTGGTTCCTGGCGAGCTTTCCCGGCGCGCCGGAGGGGGCCACCGAGCCGGCCATCCAGTATTCCATCGCCGGCATGATCGGCCACGCGCTGGAACCGCTGCTGGCGCCCATCGGCTTCACCTGGCAGATCGCCGTGGCGCTGGTGCCGGGCATCGCGGCGCGCGAGGTGGCGGTCGGCGTGCTGGGCACCATCTACGCGCTGAGCGAGAGCGGCGACGCGCTGCAATCCTCGCTGGCCGGGGCGCTGGCCGCCTCCTGGAGCCTGCCGACCGCCCTGTCGCTGCTCGCCTGGTACGTCTTCGCCCCGCAATGCGTCGCCACCCTGTCGGTGGTGAAGCGGGAGACCAACGGCTGGTTCTGGCCGGCGGTGATGTTCGCCTACATGATCACGCTGGCCTACGGGGCGAGCTTCATCACCTACCGCGTCGCGTCTGCGCTGCTGTAAAGAGAGGGGAGGGCACGGCCATGTGGCAGGATCTGCTGGTTGCGGTGGTGGTGGCGCTGGCCGCGGCGTGGACGGTGTGGCGGGTGGTCCTGCCGGCCGGGCTGCGTGCCCGCCTGCTGGGCAGGGCCGCGCCGAAGGGCTCTGGCTGTGGCGGCGGGTGCAAGGGCTGCGGCCCGGCCGGCGGCGGTTCAAGCTGCCACTGAGCGGGAGCGTCTACAGGGCCGGGACCCGGGCGGCGCCCCGCTTGACCGCGTACATCGCCTGATCGGCGTGAACGATGAGTTGCTGGGCATCCCTCCCATCCTGCGGGTAGACCGCGACGCCGATGGACAGGGCGAGCGGCAGCCGCAGCCCGTCGATCACGATGGGTTCCTCCAGCGCCGCCCGGCACTTGTCGGCGACGGTTTCCGCACCGGCACGGGTCACCTCCACCTCCAGGATGATGGCGAACTCGTCGCCGCCGATGCGGGCGATCAGGTCGGACTTGCGCAACAGGCCGGACAGGCGGTGCGCCACCACGCGCAGAACCTCGTCGCCCCGGCTGTGACCATGGGTGTCGTTGATCGGCTTGAAGCCGTCCAGATCAATGTAGAGCAGGGCGAACAGCATGCCGCCGCGCTCCGCCCGGTCGATGGCCTGTTGCAGCCGGTCGTGGAACATGGCGCGGTTGGGCAGGCCGGTCAGCGCGTCGTGGTGGGCCATGTGGGCCATGCGCGCCTCGTTCGCCCGCAGGGCGGCCTCCTGCTCCCGCAGCTTGCCCAGCAGATAGTTGAAGCCCTGTGCCAGTTCCCCGACCTCGTCCATGCGGTGGACCGGCAGGGGCGACAGCTCGACGTGCCCGTCGGCCATCTGGTGCATCCGCCGCGCCGCCTCGGTCAGCGGGCGGAAGAAACGGCGCATGCCGAAGAACAGCACGGTCACCGCGAAGGCGGCGATCATCAGGCTGTTGGTGGCGATGAAGGTCTGGAGGTCGCGGACCCCCTCGAAGGCTTCCGCCGTGGGCAGCCGGGCGACCAGGAACCAGTCCGCCGTCGGGACCGCGGCGATGGCGGACAACTCCTCCACCCCCGCCGCGTTGACGGTGATGCCGGTGCCGCGGTAGCCGGCCATGGCCCGGTCGTGCAGCGGGTTCACACCCTCCGGCGGGGTCGCGGTCAGGATCATCCCGTGGTCGCTGGCCGACACGAACAGCCTGTCGCGGGGAGAAACCAGGAGGAAGCCTCCGCTGCGTCCGATGCGGTTTCCCTGGACCAGATTGAGGAAACCGGGCGACGACAGGGCGGTGGCGCCGGCCAGGACCGCGACCGGGGTTCCGGCGGCGTCGGTGACCGCCGTCGCCATGACCACCATCGGCTCTCCGTCGATGGTGGAGCGGGCGGGCCGCCCGATCACCGGTTCGCGGCCATTCAGCGCGGACCGGAGCCAGTCGCGATCCGAAACGTCGAAATCGGGCGAGCGGTGGCGTTCCGGATAATCGGCGAAGACGCCGTGGCCGTCCGTCCGGACGACCATCAGCCCGCGCGAGAACAAGGGCGCGATCTCGTGATGCGTCTTCAGCCAATCCCGCAGGGCTGCGGGATCGTCGAGGCTCGCCAATGGCAGGCTTCCGGAGGCGCGGCGCAGGAGGTCGAGCCGCGCCTTGATCTTCTCGTCGATGTCGTGGGCGACGTAGGAGGCCGTCGATTGCTGTTGGGACGAGGTGAGGTCTTTGATCTTGCCCTCCAAGAAGGAGGACAGAACCCAGATGCGCGCGCAGGCGCCGACGAAGACCAGGACTAGTCCAAACAGCATAAGGCGAACGATGACGCTGCGGCTGTGTCGGCGCAGTTCATCGGCCACGGCGACGAGCATCCGCAAGCTCTACTCCTCCAAGAAACCGTTTTCTTATTTCCCAGATGGATAGGCATTGTGCCCACCGCTTGCCGAAGATAAACGATGCCGCGTCCGTCCGGAAGATACAAAGGAGGCTAAATCCTCATCAAAAGCACCGAAGCTGATTGAAAAAACGAAATATTTCCACCATCGGGCGAGCAGCGGCGACATCGGTTCGCGTGTCTTTCCTTTCTCTCCGCTCCTTCTCGCGGTTCAGCGACGCCGTCCTCCCGCTTGCCATACGCACGGGCAGGCCACCGATACCTCCGTATAGTTTCCAGGCCGGACCGCCTTCGGCACTGTTGTGACGCCGACGAGGTTCCGCGCTGCCCATGGAAAGGCCGGTGTCCGCCTTCCCCTCGCGTCGCGGATCCTTCGCGCGCCCGAAAAATGGAGGGGGTTTTGAGCACGATCTCAACCAAGGACGGCACCCGCATCTTCTACAAGGACTGGGGCAGCGGACAGCCGGTGGTCTTCTCGCACGGGTGGCCGCTCAGCGCCGACGCCTGGGACGGGCAGATGCTGTTCTTCGGCCAGCAGGGCTACCGGGTCATCGCCCACGACCGGCGCAGCCACGGCCGCTCGGACCAGACCTGGACCGGCAACCACATGGACCAGTACGCCGACGATCTGGCCGAGCTGCTCGACGCGCTGGACGTGCGCGACGCGGTGATGATCGGCCACTCCACCGGCGGCGGCGAGGTCGCCCGCTACATCGGGCGCCACGGCACCGGGCGCGTCGCCAAGGCCGTTCTGGTCGGGGCGGTGCCGCCGATCATGCTGAAGACCGCGGCCAACCCCGGCGGCCTGCCGATGGAGGTCTTCGACGGCATCCGCAAGGGCACCTACGACGACCGGTCGCAGTTCTTCCTGGACCTGACCATGCCCTTCTACGGCTTCAACCGCGACGGGGCCAAGGTGTCGGAGGGGCTGCGGCAATCCTTCTGGCTGCAGGGCATGATGGCCGGGATCAAGGGCGCCTACGACTGCATCCAGCAGTTCTCGGAAACCGACTTCACCGGGGATCTGAGGAAGATGGCGCTCCCGACGCTGTTCATCCACGGCGACGACGACCAGATCGTGCCCATCGACGCGGCGGCCCGCCGCGCCGTGGAGATCGCGCCGCAGGCGACGCTGACGGTCTACGAGGGGGCGCCGCACGGCCTGACGGCCACCCACCAGGACCGCTTCAACGCCGACGTGCTCGCCTTCATCAAAGGATCGTAAGCAGGGGCCGGTCAGGCGTCGCCGGCGGGGGTCACCTTGTCGGCGATGCGCACCAGATCGGGCAGGGACCGCGCCTGCATCTTGCGCATCACGCTGGCGCGGTGGACCTTCACGGTGATCTCGCTGAGCTGCAACTCGGCGGCGATCTGCTTGTTGAGCTGCCCGGCGGCGACCAGCCGCATCACCTCCCGCTCGCGCGGGGTCAGGCTGCGGAACCGCTCCTGAAGGTCGGACAGGGCGTCGACGGCGCGGCGGCGGTCGCGGTCGCGGTCGATGCCGGTGTGGACGGCGTCGATCAGATCCTGGTCGCGGAAGGGCTTGGCCAGGAACTCGACGGCGCCGGCCTTCATCGCCGTCACCGACATGGGAATGTCGCCATGGCCGGTGATGAAAACGACCGGCAGATGGATGCCCGCCCCCGTCAGCTCGCGCTGGAACTCCAGCCCGCTCTGGCCGGGCAGCCGCACGTCCAGCACCAGGCAGCCCGGCGCGTCGGGCCAGCGGTGCTGCAGGAAGTCCTGCGCCGAGGCGAAGGGCAGGGCGGTCAGCCCGACCGAGCGCAGCAGGCTGACCAGCGAGTCCCGGATCGACGGATCGTCGTCGATGATGGCGACGAAGGGCGTTTCCACAGCCATGGCGGACCGGTCGGTCATGGTGTCCGCTCCAGCGTCGCCCCGGCCTCCGGTCGCTCCGGCTCGTCGTCGGCGGGCAGGGTGAAGCGGAAGACGGCGCCATGGGGCTGGTTGGCGGCCACCCACAGCCGGCCGCCATGGGCCTCCACGATCGACTGGCAGATGGTCAGCCCCATGCCGATTCCGTGCTCCTTGGTGGTGAAGAAGGGTTCGAACAGCCGTTCCTCCTGGGTCGCCTGCAACCCGGTGCCGGTGTCCTCCACCGACACGAGGACGTCCGCGAGCCCGCGCCGCCGCGAGCGGATGCTCAGCACGCGCGGGCGGTCGGCGACCGCGCTCATCGCGTCGTCGGCGTTGGCGATCAGGTTCAGGAGCACCTGCTCGAGCTGCACCAGGCTGCCGTTGACCGGCGGCAGGCTCTGTTGAAGGTCGGTGCGCACGGCGATCCGGTTCAGGCGGCGCTCGCCCTCGGTGCGGTCCAGCGCGCTCCGGATCACGCCGTTGATGTCCAGCCGGCTGCGCTGGGGCGGCGCCTTGCGGAAGGAATCGCGGATGCAGGCAATCACCCGCGCGGCGCGGTGGCCGTCGTCGGAGATCCGCTTCAGCGCCGCCCGCACCTCCACGAGATTGGGCGACGGGCGGTCCAGCCAGCGCAGCCCGGCGCCCGCGTTGGTGACCATGCTCGCCAGCGGCTGGTTGACCTCGTGCGCGATGGAGGCGGAGAGTGCCTCCAGGCTGGCCAGACGCGCGTCGCGCACCCGCCGCTCCGCCGCCACCGAACGGACCAGCCGCCCGTAGAGCGTCGTCATCTCCGCCAGAAGGACCAGCAGGACGACGCTGGAGGCGGCCAGCCCGAACAGCCGCCCCGACCACCAGCCGGCGCTGAAGCGCCCGCCGCTGATGAAGCTCAGCAGGCAGGTCTCGATGGCCCAGGCGGCCAGGGCGACCATCAGCCAGAGGTCGAGGACGGAGCGCCGCTGCCGCCACAGGACGGCCAGGGCGGCGGCACAGAGCGCCAGCGCGGTTATCGGCACGACCCGCCACAACGGCGTTTCCCGCATGCTGTCGACCATCAGCCGGGGAAGAACGGCGTCGTTGGCCAGCGCGAAGGCCGTCAGGCCCCCGGCCAGCGCCGCCGCCAGCCCCACGCCGCCCGCGATGGCGGGGAGCGCCGGACGGTGCGCCTCGCGCGGGCTGGCCTCCACGGCCTTCAGCAGCGCGTAGGCCAGGATGAACAGCGGCAGTCCGACGCGGCGCCCGGCGGCGACGATGGCGGTGCTTTGCAGGCCGGCGCCGAGCAGCCCGGTCGGCGCGAAGACGCCGGGGAAGGTCAGCGCCCAGGGAACGATCAGCAGCGCCGTGACCAGATAGCCGGCGGCCAGCGCCAGCAGGGCCGGCGTTCGCTGCGTGGCGTAGAGCGCGAACAGAAGGACGGCGGTCATCAGCTCGGTCAGCAGGACCGCGGTGGCGTAGGCGGGCAGCAGAACCGCCGTGCCGTCCAGCGTCAGGCGGGCGAAGGGCGCCGCGACCGCCAGCGCGGCCAGAAGCCCCGCCACCGTGACGACGGCCAGCCGCGTCTGCCCCGCCCCCGGGGGCAGGGTCGCCAGAAGAAACCGCTGGTCTCCGGGGACATCCCTCGTGCGCATCACCGTCGCTCGCCCGGCCGTCGGGTCACGTCTTCCCTCAACCCTGTTCCTTTGCCCTGTCCATTTACCCTGACCGGCACCGGCGGCGGACGGCGCCTTGGCCTGATATACCAAGGTATAGGGCCGGCAAACGCAAGTTCAATGTCGCCGTCCTCCATCCCTGGCCGATGCTTCGACGCACCGCCGGGCAACGGGCATCGCCGCAGGGCTTGCCCGGGGCACCGGCGCCAAGAACAAAAGGGATAGAGACATGACCATCACCGCCACCGCGACTCCCGGCAAGCTGCTCGTATCGCCGAAGGACCACGCGCTGATCATGATCGATCATCAGTCGCAGATGGCCTTCGCGACCCATTCGATCGACGCCACGACGCTGCGCACCAACACCGCGCTGGTCGCCCACGCCGCCGCCGGCTTCGGCGTCGCGACCATCCTGACCACGGTCGCGGAAAAGAGCTTCTCCGGCCCGATCTTCTCCGAGATCACCGAGGCCTTCCCGGGGGCGGAGGTCACCGACCGCACCTCCATGAACACCTGGGAGGACGCGAACGTCATCAAGCGGGTGAACGGCCTGGGCAAGACCCGGCTGGTCTTCTGCGGCCTGTGGACCTCGGTCTGCATCGTCGGCCCGACCCTGTCGGCGCTGGACCAGGGCTTCGAGGTCTACGTCATCGCCGACGCCTGCGGCGACGTTTCGGTCGAGGCGCACCAGCGCGCCATGGACCGCATGGTCCAGGCCGGCGTCCGTCCGATGACCTCGCTCCAGTACATGCTGGAACTGCAGCGCGACTGGGCGCGCACCGAGACCTACGAGATGACCACCGGCATCGCCAAGAAGTACGGCGGCGCCTATGGCCTAGGCATCATCTACGCCAAGACGATGTTCGGCGCGTCGGAAGGCGGCCACAGCGCCGCCGCCTGATCGCGGCGCTTGGTTTGGGGCGCTTGCTTTGCGGCGCCCGATGCCCTGCGCCGCGGCGGACCGGTCCCGATCCTCCCCGGGGCCGGTCCGCCTCTTCCCGCCCATCCGGACGAAGAACAGGCACGCCATGATGCCTTACCTGCTTTCCCTCGGCGCCGGCATCCTGGTCGGCGTCCTCTACGCGTTGCTCGGCGTCCGCTCCCCGGCTCCGCCCACCATCGCCTTGATCGGCCTGCTCGGCATGCTGGTCGGCGAGCAGGCGGTGCCGGTGGTCAAGCGGCTGATCACCGGGCAGCCGGTGCTGGCCTTCATCCAGAACGACTGCGCCCGTCACATCCTGGGGCCGCAGGCCGGCAGCGCCGCCGCGCCGGACGCCGCGACCCCGCCGGCCCCGGCCGGGGATGCGCCCCCGCGGGGCCGGGCATGACCGGGACCGGAATCGGTCGCCCCGGTATCGGTCGCCGCGGCGCCATCGCCGGACGCGCCGCCGCCACTCTGCTCGCCTCGCCCCTGTTCACCCGCCTTGGGAATGCCGCCATGCCCTCCTCCGACCTTCTGATCGTCAACGCCCGCATCACGACGCTCGACCGCGCCAACCCGCAGGCCGACGCCGTGGCGATCCGCGACGGGCGCTTCCTCGCCGTGGGGCGGGAGGCCGAGGTGCGCGCCGCGGCATCTCCCGACGCCGCGGTGATCGACGCCAAGGGACGCCGCCTGATCCCCGGCCTGATCGACAGCCACATCCACGTCATCCGCGGCGGCCTGAACTACAACATGGAGCTGCGCTGGGACGGCGTGCCGACGCTGGCCGACGCCATGGCGATGCTGCGCGCCCAGGTGGCCCGCACCCCCGCCCCGCAGTGGGTGCGCGTCGTCGGCGGCTTCACCGAGCACCAGTTCGCCGAGAAACGCCTGCCGACGCTGGAGGAGCTGAACGCCGCCGCCCCGGACACGCCGGTCTTCATCCTGCACCTCTACGACCGCGCGCTGCTGAACGCCGCGGCGCTGCGGGCGGTGGGCTACGGCAAGGACACGCCCAACCCGCCGGGCGGCGAGATCCAGCGCGACGCCGCGGGCAACCCGACCGGCCTGCTGCTCGCCCTGCCCAACGCGATGATCCTCTATTCCACCCTCGCCAAGGGGCCGAAGCTGCCGGAGGAGTATCAGGTCAACTCCACCCGCCACTTCATGCGCGAGCTGAACGGGCTGGGCGTCACCAGCGTGATCGACGCCGGTGGCGGCTTCCAGAACTACCCTGACGACTACGCGATCATCGAGAAGCTGCACGCCGACGGCGAGATGACGCTGCGCATCGCCTACAACCTGTTCACCCAGAAGCCGAAGGAGGAGTTGCAGGACTTCGCCACCTGGTCGGACACGGTCAAGCCGGGCGACGGCGACGACCGCTACCGCCTGAACGGGGCGGGGGAGATGCTGGTCTATTCCGCCGCCGATTTCGAGGACTTCCGCGTCGCCCGGCCCGAGATGCCGCCCAACATGGAGACGGATCTGGAGCCGGTGGTCCGCCTGCTGGCCGAGCGGCGCTGGCCGTGGCGGTTGCACGCCACCTACGACGAGACCATCGGCCGGGCGCTCGACGTCTTCGAGAAGGTCAACCGCGACATCCCGCTGCAGGGGCTGAACTGGTTCTTCGACCACGCCGAGACGATCAGCGACCGCAACATCGACCGCATCGCGGCGCTCGGCGGCGGCATCGCCGTGCAGCACCGCATGGCCTATCAGGGCGAGTATTTCGTGGAGCGCTACGGCGCCAAGGCCGCCGAGGCCACGCCGCCCATCGCGAAGATGATGGCCGCTGGCGTGCCGGTGGGTGCCGGGACGGACGCCACCCGCGTCGCCAGCTACAACCCCTGGGTTTCGCTGTCCTGGCTGGTCACCGGCAAGACGGTGGGCGGGCTGTCGCTCTACCCGATGGCCAATCGCCTGGACCGCGAGACGGCGCTCCGCTTGTGGACGGAGGCCAACACCTGGTTCTCCAACGAGCAGGGCAAGAAGGGCCGGATCGAGGCGGGGCAGCTCGCCGACGCGGCGCTGCTCAGCGACGACTACATGGCGGTGCCGGAGGACCGCATTCCCCACATCCGTTCGGTCCTGACCCTGCTGGGCGGCGCCGTGGTGCATGGCGAGGGCGATTACGACACGCTCGCCCCGCCGCTGCCCAAGCCGATGCCCGACTGGTCGCCGGTCGCCACGGTCGGCGGCTATTACCGCGACCCCAAAACGGTGCAGCGGCAGGCGGCGGAATGCGGTTGCCACTCCGGCTGCGCGGTGCATGGCCACGACCACGCGGCGGCGCTGGGCGCCGACGTGCCCTCGTCCGACGCGCGCAGCTTCTGGGGCGTGTTCGGCTGCGGCTGCTGGGCGGTGTGAGGAGGAGCGGGACGATGGCCGACACCCTCTCCACGCGCAAGGACGCCGCCGCGGCGCCGGTCGCCGCCCTGCTCGACTGGCCGGGGACCGCCTGGCTCGCCCGCCTCGCGCTGGCGGCGCCCTTCCTGGTCAGCGGGCTGGTCAAGCTGACGGACTTCAACGGCGCCGTGGCTGAGGCGGCGGGGCTGGGGCTCGGCCTGCCGGTCCTCGTCGCGGTGGCGGTGATCGTCACCCAGCTCGGCGGCTCGGCGCTGTTTTTGACACGGCGCTGGTGCTGGCTCGGCGCCGGGATTCTCGCCGGCTTCACGGTGGTCGCCACGCTGCTCGCCCACGCCTTCTGGACTTATGAGGGGCCGGATCGCGCGCGGCAGACCGCCACCTTCCTGGAGCATCTGGCCATTGTCGGCGGCTTCGCGGCGGCGGCGGTGCTCACCCACCGCGACTTCCGCCGCGGGGGAGGGGCCGCATGACCGCCGAAACCGCTCCCTCCCACGGAGCCAAGCCGGCCGGCCCCTTCGCGCCGCTGCGCAACCGCCTGTTCGCCGTGCTGTGGGTGGCGGCGGTGCTGGGCAACGTCGGCACCTTCATGCGCGACGTGGCGAGCGCGTGGCTGGTGCTCGACCTGTCGGGATCGCCCTCCACCGTCGCGCTGATCCAGGCGGCGGGCTCGCTGCCGATCTTCCTGCTGGCGATTCCGGCGGGCGTGCTGTCGGACATCATGGACCGGCGGCGGATGCTGATCATCATCCAGTGCCTGCTCGCCTGCGTCAGCGCCGCGCTGATGATCCAGGCGGCGCTGGGCGTGGCAACCGTGGCCTCCATCGCCGGGCTGACCTTCCTCGGTGGCGTCGGGGCGGCGCTGATGGCGCCGGTCTGGCAGTCCATCGTGCCGGAGCTGGTGCCGCGCGGCGAGCTGAAGGGCGCCGTCGCGCTGAACAGCCTGGGCATCAACATCGCCCGCGCCATCGGCCCGGCGGCGGGCGGCGCGATCCTGGCCGCCGCCGGGGCCGCCGCCACCTACGCGGTGGACGTCTCCTCCTACATCATCGTCATCGCCGCCCTGCTGTGGTGGCGGCGCACCCCCGACCCCCGCGACGATCTGTCAGAGCAGTTCGGCGGCGCGCTGCGCGCCGGGCTGCGCTACGCCCGCGCCAGCAAGGAATTGCACCGCGTCTTCCTGCGCGCCGGCCTGTTCTTCGCCTGCGCCAGCGCCCTGTGGGCCTTGCTGCCCATCGTCGCCGGACCGATGCTGGGCGGCGGGCCGGGCTTCTACG
>NZ_WHOR01000197.1:0-10887 GCF_013340925.1 Azospirillum formosense | reverse complement strand
CCGCTGAACAGGTCCGAGAACCAGTCCTCGCCGCCGAAGAAGGAATCGTCCCCGGCCCCGCTGTAGGCGCGGCTGCGCCCGGCGTTGGCGCGGGAGCGGGCGCCGAAGCCGTGATGCCGCTCCTGGCCGGAGGAGTCGATCTCGCCACGGTCGAAGCGGGCGCGCTTGTCGGAATCGGACAGCAGCGTGTAGGCCGCCGAGATTTCCTTGAAACGTTCCTCGTTCGCGGCGTTTCCGGGCTTCAGGTCGGGGTGGAACTCCTTGGCGAGCTTGCGGTACGCCTTCTTGATGTCGTCGGCGCTCGCGGAGCGGGGGAGGCCGAGGATTTGATAAGGGTCACGCATGCTTTCCACGAACAGAGTTATTCCACCCCGAAGCCCGGGGATGAGGCATTACGAGTTGGCGACGATCTTCCACGTACCGTCGGCCTGTTTGCAAGCGGTTCCGTAGGCCAATTCGGTCTGGCTCTTTGTGGTTACCGTTTGATGGAACTCCCGGCAGTACTGACCGGCGTTGTTGTAGCCCTCACGCGTCGTGGTCAGCGAGCCGTAATGGCCCGTCGCCGGGTTGGTCCAGCCGATCTTGTCGCCGACCGGGGCGGAGTAGGCGCGCTTGGCCGCGGTTTCGGCGGCGGCGGCGTCCGACGGTTCGATCGCCGCGCCGCCGATGAAGGCGCCGAGCAGGGGGCCGGTGCCCGAGGAGGCGACCTTGCCCGACGCGTTGCCGTAGGTCGACGAGATCCGGCCGCCGACGGTCTCGGCGTTCTTGTTGGCTTCCTTGGAGGTGCTGACGCAACCCGCAAGCAGGGCGATCGCCATCGCCGCCGGGACGAGCTTCTTCACGAACATCGATGCTGCCTCGAAAGGTTGGGAGCCGGCATGCCTTGCTTCTGGCGCACCGGTGGACACTCATATATGCGAGGCTGTCCTATCTGTGAATTGGGCATATTTGTGAACTGGGAAGGCGCCGTGGCCGGCGTCGAAACCCAACGTTGAAACTATGGGCCTACGGCCGCGCGACGAGGGGAATATGAGCGAATCCAACGACCGGGACCCGTACGCCCTGTTTCAGGACTGGATGGGCGAGGCCACCCGCAGCGAGATCAACGATCCCAACGCCATGGCGCTGGCCACGGCCGACGCGCAAGGAGCGCCGTCGGTGCGCATGGTGCTTCTGAAGGGCATCGATCCGCGCGGATTCGTCTTCTACACCAACACGGAGAGCCGCAAGGGCGAGCAGCTTCTGGCCAACGCCAACGCCGCGCTGTGCTTCCACTGGAAGACGTTGAAGCGCCAAGTCCGCGTCGAGGGTGCGGTGGAACAGGTGTCCGACGCGGAAGCCGACGCCTACTTCGAAAGCCGCCCGCGGGAAAGCCGCATCGGCGCCTGGGCGTCGCAGCAGTCGCGCCCGCTGGAAGGCCGGTGGGAGTTGGAGAAGCGGGTCGCCCAGTTCGCCGCCAAGTTCGGTCTGGGCGCCGTCCCCCGCCCGCCGCACTGGACCGGATTCCGCATCCTGCCGCGGCGAATCGAGTTCTGGCAGGACCGCCCCTTCCGCCTGCACGAGCGGATTCTGTACCTGCGCGAGGGCGAACCGGCGGCCCAGGAGCCGGCGCGCTGGACGACGGAGCGTCTTTTCCCGTAAAGGACGGATGCCGTCATCACATAAGAAGATGCTCATGAGCGAGTCGCGTTCGCACCGGCTGCGCCGGTACGCCACCTACGCCAGCGTGTCGGTGTCCCTCACGCTGATCCTGGCGAAGCTTGCGGCCTATCTGGCGACCGACTCGGTCAGCATCCTGTCGTCGCTGATCGATTCCAGCACGGACATGATGGCCTCGGTGGTGACGCTGCTGGGGGTGCGGACGGCGCTGCGCCCGCCGGACGAGGCGCACCGCTTCGGCCACGGCAAGGCGGAGGCGCTGGCGGCGCTGGCCCAGGCCGCCTTCATCGGCGGTTCCGCCCTGTTCCTGACCATCGAGGCGGTGCGCCGTCTCATCACCCCGCAGCCGGTGGGCGAGGGGGCGGTGGGCATCGCCGTGATGCTGCTGTCCATCCTGCTGACCGCCGGCCTGATCACCTTCCAGCGCCATGTGGTGACCGCCACCGGCTCGGTCGCGGTGGGGGCGGACCGGCTGCACTACTCCGGCGACCTGCTGATGAACGCCGCGGTCATCCTGGCGATCCTGCTGACCGGATGGACGGGCATCAGCGCCTTCGATCCGCTGTTCGGTCTGGGCATCGCCGCCTTCCTGCTCTATGGCGCCCGCAAGGTCGCCAGGGAAGCGCTCAACATTCTGATGGACCGCGAACTGCCGGCGGAGGAGCGGGAGTGCATCGCGGCGCTGGTGATGGCGCAACCGGACGTCGCGGGGATGCACGATCTGCGCACCCGCAGTTCCGGCATCGGCGCCTTCATCGAACTTCACCTGGAACTCGACCCGTCGCTGTCGGTCGCCAGGGCGCACGACATCACCGACCGGGTGGAGAACCGCCTGAAGGAAGCCTTCGCCGGTGCCGAGGTCCTGATTCACCAGGAACCTGCCGGATTGCAGGACGAGCGGCTGGACCATCGCATCGCCGACGGGCGCGCCGGCGATGGCGACGCGGATTGACACTTTCTCCGCCTTCGGTTGCGGTCGGGTTACCAGAGCGCAATAATTGAGCATATTGCCCTTTGGAATGACCCTTCCTTCGTTGCGCTATTGTAAGGGTTCGGTAATAATTGCATTGGATTTTAGCGCTCTGCGCATTCTTGTGAAACGGATGGCGGAAAAATGGACAGTGCGTTCGGCGGCCGCTCTCATCTGATCGCGGACATTGCCACTGAAGCGGGCAATCTCGGCATCGAGATCGCGGACATCGCGGGCCATGTGGAGGAGGTCAACGGCCGCCTCGGCCATCAGGCCAACGTCTTCGCGCAGTTGCGCGGTACCGGAAACAAGATGTCGGAGAGCACGCAGCGCATCTCCGCCGCCGCGACCGTGGCGCGATCCGTGACCGAGCAGGCCCGGCAGGAGGTCGAGTCCTCCCACGACCGGGTGCAGCGGTCGATGAACGACATCCATGCCCTGGTCGCCGCGGTGGGGGGCATCGAGGGGCAGATCGCCGGCCTTCAGGAGGCGCTCGACCGCGTGGGCCGTGTCGCCAAGGAAATCTTCGTCATCGCCAAGCAGACCAACCTGCTGGCGCTCAACGCGACCATCGAGGCGGCCCGCGCCGGTGAGGCCGGGCGCGGCTTCGCCGTGGTGGCGAACGAGGTGAAGGCCCTGTCCAAGAAGACCAGCGAGGCGACGACGGAGATCGACGCCACGTTGAAATATCTCAACGACCAGGCGCAGCGCCTGATGGCCGAGAGCGCATCCAGCGCCGGCAAGGCCCGAGCGGTGAGCGAGGGCACCACCGCCATCGGCGCCGTCATCGAGACCGTCGGCCGGGCCATGTCGGAATTGAACGGTGAGACCGACAAGATCGACGCGGCCTCCTCGGAGATCGGCGCCAACTGCGAGGAGCTTCAGCACGAGATCGACGACCTCGCGGTCGGCGTGCAGCTGTCCAGCGACAACCTGGCCCAGGCGCGCGACCGCGTGAACACGCTGGTCGGCATGAGCGAGCGGCTCATCGGCATCACCGCCGAACTGGATGTGGAGACGGTGGACACGCCGTTCATCCGCCTGGTTTCCGACGCCGCGTCGCGCATCTCCGCCGATTTCGAGGATGCGCTGTCACGCGGCGAGGTTCGCGAGGGCGACCTCTTCGACAGCAATTACCAGCCCATCCCCGGCTCCAACCCGCAGCAGCACATGACCCGCTTCACGGAGTTCTGTGACCGCGTGCTGCCGAGGGTGCTCGATTCGCTGCTGGGGCAAAGCGACCGCATCGTCTTTTGCGTGGCGGTCGATTCCAACGGCTATCTGCCGACCCACAACCGCAGGTTCAGTCAACCGCAAGGGTCTGACCCGACATGGAACGCGGCCAACTGCCGCAACCGCCGCATCTTCAACGACCGCGTCGGTCTGGCCGCCGGGCGCAGCACGAAGCCGTTCCTGCTCCAGACCTACCGGCGCGACATGGGGGGCGGCCAGTACGCCCTGATGAAGGACGTGTCTGCTCCGATCACCGTACGCGGACGCCATTGGGGTGGCCTGCGTCTGGCCTATAAGGTCTGACCCGGCCCGCATTCGCATACCGGGGGATGACATTGCGCCGCAGGGGGCGGCGCAATTCCGCTCGGCATTCTGTGTTGCGGATTTGTGATTGCGTCGATTCAATGCGGCTCGGGTGGGTTGCGGATGATTGAATGAGCCGATGAATGGCTGTTCGGTCATCCTTGGGGGTCGTCACCGATAATCCTTGGAGGTGATGTTCATGCCCGAGCGTATCGTGGCGTTGTCGCGCGCCGTGTCCGACCTTGCCACGCGCAAGATGGACGAGATCCAGGCCGTTACGAACACGACCAAGATCCTGGCGCTCAACGCCCTGATCGAGGCGATGCGTGCCGGGGAGGCTGGGCGCGGCTTCGCCGTGGTGGCCCAGGAGGTGAAGGCCATCTCGGAGCGGATCACCGGCATCGGCGGGGAACTGCGCGCCCAGATGGCGGTGCAGACCGACGCGTTGAACACGCTCGGCAACCGCTTGGTTTCGCAATTGCGCGGCGGGCGTCTCGCCGATCTGGCGCTCAACATGATCGACATCATCGATCGCAATTTGTACGAGCGGTCCTGCGATGTGCGCTGGTGGGCCACCGACGGCGCCGTGGTGGATTGCGCCGCCGATCCGTCCGAGGCCAACCGACGCCATGCGGCGCAGCGGCTGGGCGTCATCCTGGGCGCCTACACGGTTTATCTCGACCTTTGGGTCGTCGATGCCAAGGGTGTGGTTCTGGCAAACGGGCGGCCCGACCGCTACCGCCGCCCTATAGGCAGTTCGGTCGCGTCCGAATCCTGGTTCCGCGAGGCGATGGCGACCCGCAGCGGCACCGAATTCGCGGTGGCCGACATCGGCGCCAACGATCTGCTGGACCGCGCGACCGTGGCCACCTACGCCACGGCCATCCGAGCCGGCGGCGAGGAGGACGGCTCCGTGATCGGTGTGCTTGGCGTCTTCTTCGATTGGCAGGTTCAATCCCAGGGCGTGGTCGACTCCGTCCGCCTGACCGACGAGGAGCGCTCGCGGACGCGCTGCCTTCTGGTTGACAGGCGTCACCGTGTGATCGCCGCGTCCGACCGGCGGGGTGTCCTGACGGAAAGCTTCCCCTTGCGCACCGCTGGCCACGGGCACGGCAGCTATTCCGACGACCAGGGGCGCGTGGTCGGCTTCGCCGTGACGCCGGGCTATGAAACCTACAAGGGGCTCGGCTGGTTCGGAGTGATCGTTCAGGATTCGGCCGGCTCTTGCAAATAGGCGTGTCGTATTGCAGCAATTCGTTTCTTTTGAGCGGCCCGCCTGAAATGTTAGCGAAACACCCCTGTGGTGCAGTTGAGCCACAGAGAGGTGTTTCGCATGCAGGTTCTCAGGCAGATCGTGACCGTACCGGACCGGGAAGACGACCTCGTCGCGGAGGCGATTCGCGACGTGTGTGTGGCGGACGTCATTGATCAGGCCACGAAGGACCGGCTGGTGGACGGTTTGACCGTTTTGAAGGCCGGGCTGCCCTGTTCGGACACAGGTTGCGCCGACTGCCCGCACCGCCGTTCCTGCGAGCGGTTCATCGAAAGCATCCTGTGGACCAGTTGATCCCGGGGGCCATTGACCCTGGTCCAATCCGGAAGGGGACGGCCTCCCTCTTTGGAACCGGCGGGGCTGTGACGGTCATCACCGCGTAAACCGAAAACCATGCTAAAATCCCGTCTTAACGGTCCCTACCCGCACGCTCGATGCGGCGCGGCGGCCCGGAAATTGGCATCTTGAGGTCGGTATGGGCTTTTCGGTGACCTTCTGGGGGGTTCGGGGTACGGTTTCCTGCCCACTGCCGTCCCATATGGGTTTCGGCGGCAACACGAGCTGCGTGGAGGTCCAGGCTGGCGACCAGCGCATCGTCATCGACGCCGGCACCGGCATCCGTATGCTCGGAAAGCGCCTGCTGAAGGAGGGCGCCACCGAGGCCACCCTGCTGATGAGCCACACCCATCTCGACCACATCTGCGGCTTTCCCTTCTTCGCCCCGGCCTACAGCAAGGGCTTCCACCTGCGCATCGTCTCCGGCCATCTGAAGGGCAGTCCAGGCATCGAAGCGGCCATGGCGCGGCAGATGGAGCGTCCCCTGTTTCCGGTGCCGATGCGCACGATGGGAAGCAACATCGTCTTCGACGAGATCACGGCGGGGGACCGTTTCGCGTTGGGCGAGGGGGTGCAGGTCCGCACGGCGCTGCTGAACCATCCGGACGGCGCCACCGGCTACCGCATCGAGCATTTGGGAAAGTCTTTCGCCTACGTGACCGACACCGAGCATGTGCCGGGCCATCCCGACCGCAACATCCTGGATCTGATCGACGGCGCCGACCTCGTGCTCTACGACAGCACCTACACCGACGAGGAATGGCAGAACCGCATCGGCTGGGGGCATTCCACCTGGACCGAGGGCGTCCGGCTGGCGCAGGCGGCGGGGGTCAAGCAACTGGTGCTGTTCCATCACGACCCCGACCATGACGACGCCGCCATGACCGCCATCGAGGCGGCCGCCCAGGCGGTGTTCCCACACTGCTTCGCCGCGCGGGAAGGAATGACGGTCACGCTGGCCTGACCTCGGCTTGGCGCCTATGGCCTGACCCGATGCCGGGCCGTTATAGAGGGGCTTCCTTCACCCCGCAGCGAACCCCCCATCCATGCCCAATCCCTTTTTGGCCGTCCCGCCCATGACGCTGACGGTCGTCGCGCTGTTCGTCGTCACCTATGTCGGCATGGCGCTGGGGCGCTTTCCCGGCCTGCGCATCGACCGCACCGGTATCGCCCTGGTCGCGGCGATCCTGCTGCTCGCCATCGGGGCGTTGGAATCGGGGCAGGTGACCGAGGCCATCGACTTCCCGACCCTGTTCATCCTGTTCGGGCTGATGGTGCTGTCCGCCCAGTACGCGGCCAGCGGTTTTTACGACTGGTGCGCCCTGCGGGTGGCGCAGGCGGCGCGCTCCCCGGCGCGGCTGCTGGCGGTGACGGTGGCGGTGGGCGGCGGCCTGTCGGCGGTGCTCGCCAACGACGTGGTGGTCTTCGCCATGACGCCGATGCTCTGCGTCGGGCTGCTGGCCCGCCGGCTCGACCCGCGTCCCTACCTGATCGGTCTGGCCGGAGCGGCGAACGCCGGCTCGGCGGCGACGGTGATCGGTAACCCGCAGAACATCCTGATCGGCCAGATGGGCCACCTCGATTTCTGGCGCTTCCTGGCGGTCTGCGGGGTGCCGGCGCTGGTCGGCCTCGTCGTGGTGTATGCCGTGGTGTGGCTCGCCTGGCGGGGCCGCTTCGGCGAGCCTGAGGATGGTGCGGCCGGGCAGGGCGGGGCCGAGCCGGTGACGCTCGACCGGGCGCAGCTCGGCAAGGCGGTGGTGGCGACCCTGGTGCTTCTCGGCCTCTTCACCACCGACCTGCCGCACGAGATCGGCGTGCTGCTGGTCGCCGGGGCGATGCTGATCAGCCGGCGGCTGGCCTCGCGCGGGATGCTGGGCATGGTGGACTGGCATCTTCTGGTCCTCTTCGCCGCGCTGTTCGCCATCAACCACGCGCTGAAGCTGACCGGCCTCCCCGCCGAGTTCGTGTCGGGTTTGGAAGCCGCCGGCTGGCTGCCCGACCGGCTGGCGGTGATGACCCCGCTCGCGCTGGCGGCCAGCAACAGCATCGGCAACGTGCCGGCGGTGATCCTGCTGCTCGCCGCCTGGCCGTCGCCGCCGGAGGGGGCGCTTTACGGGCTGGCGATCCTGTCCACGCTGGCCGGCAACCTGCTGATCCCCGGCAGCCTCGCCAACATCATCGTGGTGGAGCGGGCGGCGGCCTCCGGCGTCCGGCTCGGCTTTGTGGATCACGCCCGTTGCGGCATCCCGATGACCCTTTTGTCGATGGGATTCGCCGTTTTGTGGTTGTGGGGCACCGGCTGGATGCGTCTGAGCTGATTTTTCTCCTTATGGGCTATGCGAATGGTGCCGCCCCTCTCCGTCCGGGGCATTGCCCTCTCTTCGCAAAGCAAAAAACTTGGGGTGGCCTCTTCGAGGCACGGCCCCAAGGCCCCATGACACAGACGCCCCAAGGCACAGACGAAGGACGGAAACCGAATGTCAGAAGCCCAGACGCCCCGGACGTTGGACACCGGAGCCCAGGAACGGCCTCGGGATACGCCCTGGGAGACGCCGGTCGTCGCGGTGGTGGTCACCCACAACCGTCTGGCCCTGCTCAAGACCTGTCTGGCGGCCATCCATGGGCAGGAGCCGCGGCCCGACCGCATCGTCGTAGTGGACAACGGCTCCAGCGACGGCACAGCGGAATGGCTGGCCGAGCAGCGGGCGGTGATGCCGGAGCTTCTGGTGGTCCGGCAGGCCAACATCGGCTCCGCCGGCGCCTACCACACCGCCTTCGCCACGGCGCTGGAGCTGGGCGCCCGCTGGATCTGGAGCACCGACGACGACGGCATTCCGGCGCCCGGCGCGCTCGCCGAGCTGCTGCGCCAGGGCGAGCGGCACGACCTCGACCTCGTCGGGCCGACCGTGGTCGCGGCGGAGGATCGCGGCGATCTGGCCTTCACCATGCAGGGCTTCACCAAGGCCGACGCCTTCACCGCCGCGGCGCAGGACGGCATCGTGCCCGGCACCATCGCGCTGTTCAACGGGACCCTGCTGCGCCGCCGCGTGTTCGAGCGGATCGGCAACATCAAGCGCGAGATGTTCATCTGGGGCGACGAGTGGGAGTTCACGCTGCGCGCGCGGCGGGCCGGGCTGCGCGACGGGACGGCGGTGCACGCCCTGCACGTCCACCCGCGCAACCGCCGCACACAGCGCCCGCTGGCCGGCGGCTTTCTCGGCACCGTCGAGGAGATGCCGGAGAACCGCGCCCCCTATTTCTTCCGCAACATGGGCTACATCCACGCCACCTACGAGCGCAAGTCCATCGCCCGCATGATGGTCAAATACACGCTCTATTACCTGTTGCACCGGCGCGCCGACGTGAAGGGCCTGCGCGGCTTCTGGACCCATTACCGGGCCGGCCTGCGCAACCGCTATCCGCAGGACCTGCAGGCATCGCCCACGGCTGCCGCCCCCGCCGCTCCGCCCCAGTCCTTCCCGAAAAGCGTCTGAGGGGGGCCGCATGTTCAGGGATTTCACCCTCGACGGGCAGTCGGCGTCGCGCGCCGAGTCCGTGTATGTCTGGCCCGCCGCCCTGCTGATCCTGGTGGCGGCCTCGATCCCCGTCTGGATGTTCGAGATTCCGGCGCTGGGCGACTACGTCAACCACGTCACCCGCATGTACGCCCTGGCCCATCTGGACCAGGACCCGGCGCTGGCGCAATTCTACATGGTGCGCTGGGCGATCATCCCCAATCTGGTGATGGACATCGTCGTGCCGCCGCTGGCCAAGCTGATCGGCGTGCACACGGCGAGCCGGCTGTTCGTCACCGCCAGCTATCTGCTGCTGGTCACCGGCTCCATCGCGCTCTACCGCGCCGTCTGGGGCCGGGTGGAGTTGGGGCCGCTGGCCGCCGGGCTGTTCCTCTACACGCTGTCCACCTATATGGGCCTGTTCAACTACCTGTTCGGGCTGGGGCTGGCGCTGTGGGGAATCGCCGGCTGGATCGTCATGCGGGAGCGGGCGCCCTGGCAGCGCGGGCTGGCCTCGCTCGGCATCGTGTTGCTGCTGTTCATCTCGCACCTGTTCGCGCTCGGGCTCTATGGCCTGACCCTGCTGGCCTTCGAGGGCTGGCGGCTGTGGCGGAACGGCGGCTGGCGCGAGCCGCGGCGGGCGCTGCCGGACGCGCTGGCCTTCGGGCTGCCCTTCCTGATCGTGCCGCCGCTGCTGCTGATGAGCCCGTCGTCCGGCTTCGCCGACGCGGTGCTGTGGGTCGGCACGGCGAAGCTGATGGGCTTCGACTTCCTGTTCGGCGGGTACGCCGACACGGTCGGCTATGTGACGGGGATCGCCGTCGGGCTGGGCATCGCCTGGGGGCTGTGGAGCGGGGCGCTGCGGCTGCATCCGGTCGGCGCCATCACCATTGCGCTGGGGCTGGTGGTCTATGCGGCGATGCCGCTGGTCCTGTTCGGCTCCTGGTTCGCCGACAGCCGCCTGCCCATCGGCATCGCCTTCGTCGCGCTGGGCTTCGTGCGCTGGGAACTGGCGACCTCGGCCATGCGGGCGGGCTTCCTCGCGGTGGTGGTCGCGCTGTCGCTGCTGCGCAGCGCCGACGCCGGGGTGGGGCTGGCCAAGGTGGACCCGCTGCTGGAGGAGGTGCGCCAGTCCTTGCAGCGGATCGAGCCGGGCAGCACCGTGCTCGCCACCTACGCCGACGAGGCGCTGCACAAGTCGATCTTCCGCGCCACCCAGTTCACCGATGACCGCGCCCTGTCCTTTGGCCTGCACCACGCGCCGGTGCTGGCGCTGATGGAACGGTCCAGCCTCGTGCCCATCGCCTTCACCCATCCGGGCAAGCAGGTGTTGTTGCTGAAGCCGGACTACGCCGACCTGGACGGCGATTTCACCTACATGCCGCGCATCGGCTACGTCGCCGACGCGGTGCGCCAGCCGGGCTTGCGCGACAACCATTACTGGGCCGACTGGCCCCGGCGCTTCGGCTACGTCTATGTGCTGTTCAGCGAGCCGGGCCGCGCCAACCCGGTGCCCGAGCATCTGACGCTGGTGCAGGAGGGGCGGTACTTCCAGCTTTACAAGGTGAAGTGAACGGGTGCGGTGCCCCCACCCTAAC
>NZ_WHOR01000196.1:0-10966 GCF_013340925.1 Azospirillum formosense | reverse complement strand
GTGGAGGAGCGGGCGGGATTCTGCATGGCGTGCCTCTGCGCAAACATCCGGACCACACGAACAGTGGCCTGCGGCATGGCGCCGACTGTATGCCTTCAATCGCCGATTCTGCAAGCGTGATTGAATGCATTCAATGAGGATCGTGTATGGAAATCCCTGATTCTCCGGGAGTCGATCCCAGCAATGCGACACTCTGAAGCAGGCTTTGATGGGCCTCAGATGATCACGCCCGCGGTGGCGGGAGGCAGGACCAGGGCGTCGGCCAGGATCTCCAGCGCGCGGCGGGTCTCGTCGCGGTCGAGCGGAGCGCCCAGGCAGAAGCGCAGGGCCGCGGGCACGTCCGGGGTGGTGGCGAAGGCCTCCGCGGCCACCGCGGAAATGCCCCGGCTGCGCAGGGGGGCGGTGAACTCCCCGCCGGTCCAGCCGTCCGGCAGGGTGAGCCAAAGGTGGAAGGCCTCCCGCTTGGTGACGATCCGCTCTGCCGGCAGGAGCGTTTCGGCGAGCGCCCGGCGGGCCATGGCCTCCGCCCGGATGGCATCACGCACGGCCTCGGCGGTGCCGTCGGCGATCCACAGCCGGGCGATGGCGGCGGACAGCGGGGCGGCGATCAGCGTGGTTGCCCGCTGCGCCACCGCCACACGGCGGGCCTGCCGGGCGTCGGGCGCCGCCACATAGGCGATGCGCAGGGCCGGGGACACGCATTTGGCAAGACCGGCGACGTGGTAGGTCAGCTCCGGCGCGAAGGCGGCCAGCGGCGGCGGCGCCGTTTCCGGCAGCGGGCCGTAGATGTCGTCCTCGATGATCGGAACGCCGTTGTCGCGCGCCGCCGCGGCCACGGCCCGCCGCCGCTCCTCCGGCATGGTCGCGGTGGTCGGGTTGTGGAAGGTCGGGATGCAGTAGAGCGCTTTGGGCCGGTGCTCGGCCAGCGCGGCGCGCAGCGCGTCGGGGTCGATGCCGTCCGCGTCCATCGGAACGCCGATCACCCGCAGCCCGAGCTGGGCCGCGGCGGCGCGGAAGCCGGGATAGGTCAGTGCCTCCGCGCAGACCGTGTCGCCGGGGCGGGCCAGGGCGGACAGCAGGGCGAGCAGGGCGGCCTGCGTACCGGGCGCCACCAGCACCCGCTCCGCCGTCAGGCCGGGCAGACGATGGCGCAGCCAATGGACCGCCGCCTCACGGTCGTCCGGGCTGTCGGCCCCGTCCGGATAGCGCAGCAGGTCCGGCAATCCCAGAGCCGCGGTGGCCGCGGCGACGCCGCGGTTCATGCGGGCGGCCAGGGCGGTGGAATCCTCCGGCTGCGGCGGCTGGTTCATCGCCATGCTGACGGCCAGCGGCACCGTCGCAACGGTGGTGTGCGGCTCCGCGGCGAAGGGCGGGGGAACATGGCCCGTCTTGCGCACGAAGGTTCCCTGTCCGACCCGCGCGTCGACCAGCCCGCGGTGGCGGGCCTCCCCATAGGCGCGGCTGACGGTGGTGAAGTCGATGCCCAGCCGGTCGGCCAGGATCCGCTGCGGCGGCAGCCGGTCGCCGGGCCTCAGCCGCCCCGCCCCGATGTCCGCCGCGATGGCGTCCGCGATGGCGATGTAGACGGGGCGGCTGCGGTCCTCCAGGGAGGGCGCCCAATCGATGGGGTGCGCGGCGGTTTGGGGAGTGGTAAGCGGCGGCATGGTGATCCTTGCAGGGAGGCGGGGCGCTCCCTTCCAGACATTAGGCCTGGCATTGTATGGATTGTCAATGTGCGTGTCGGGAAAGTTTGGCCGGCTGGCTCATCACCGCAGCGGCTTGCTCCTTTCCTCCCATCGGGGACAACAGGCTCCCCTGCCAAAGCGTGCGCAGAAAAAAGGCCACCGGGGTGGACCCCGATGGCCTTCGAGTCTAGGGAGGAAACGTCCAGGACGTCGCACCAGCCGCCGCAACGGCGGCCCACAACGCTTGAACACAAGAAGAAGCATACTAATATATTAATATGAAAGCAAGCGGGAAATCGGGGGTGGCAATCCATTTTCGATGCCGGCCCACGGTTTCGCCGCTTCCGCTCCCGTCCCGCCAGAGCGACGGGACGGGGTGGCTGAGGCGGATCAGCCGCTGTTGCGCAGGCCGGCGGCGACGCCGTTGATCGACATCAGGATGCCGCGCCGCACCCGCTCATCGCTGCTGCCGGCGCGGTGGCGCCGCAGAAGCTCGACCTGGACGTGGTTCAGCGGATCCATGTAGGGGAAGCGGTTGCGGATCGAGCGCGCCAGAAGCGGGTTCTCGCCCAGCAGCTCGTCATGCCCGGCGATGGCCAGCAGATGGCGGCGGGTGCGCTGCCACTCCTCGCGGATGCGGCCGAAGATTCGCTCGCGCAGTTCGACGTCCTCCACCAGCTCCGCGTAGCGCGAGGCGATGGCGAGGTCGCTCTTGGCCAGCACCATGTCCATGTTGGACAGCAGCGACTTGAAGAAGGGCCAGGCGCGGTTCATGCGCTGGAGCAGGGCGAGCCCGTCCGGCTCCTCCTTCAGCCACGCCTCCACGGCGCTGCCGAAGCCGTACCAGCCCGGCAGCATCAGGCGGCACTGCGCCCAGGAGAAGACCCAGGGGATGGCGCGCAGGTCCTCGATGCGGTCCGACTTGGTGCGCGAGGCCGGACGGCTGCCGATGTTCAGCGTGGCGATTTCCGAGATCGGCGTGGCCGTGCGGAAATACTGGGTGAAGCCCGGCGTCTCGTAGACCAGCCCGCGGTAGGCGCCGAAGGCCAGTTCCGACAGCCGCTCCATCGCCGCGTAGAAGGATTCCGCCGGCTCGACGCGGTTCTCCAGGTCGAGCAGGGTGGCCTCCAGCGTCGCCGCGGTCAGGACCTCCAGGTTGCGCTGCCCGACCTCGGGGCGCCCATACTTCGAAGCGATGACCTCGCCCTGCTCGGTGATGCGGATCTGGCCGGACACCGCGCCGGTCGGCTGGGCCAGGATCGCCTGATAGCTGGGGCCGCCGCCGCGGCCGACCGAGCCGCCGCGTCCGTGGAACAGCCGCATGCGCACGCCGTGCCGGTCGAACAGCTTCGCCAGCTCGATCTCCGCCTTGTACAGCTCCCAGCCGGAGGTCAGGAAACCGCCGTCCTTGTTGCTGTCGGAATAGCCAAGCATCACCTCCTGCTCGTCCCCGCGCGAGGTGACCAGGGCGCGGTAGGCGGGCAGGGTGAACAGCCGCTCCATCGTCGCCGGGGCCTGCCGGAGGTCCTCGATGGTCTCGAACAGCGGGACGATGTTGAGGCCGAGCGCCGGCTCGCCGCCCGCCCCCGGGCGCAGCAGGCCGGATTCCTTGAGAAGAAGCGCCACCTCCAGCAGGTCGGACGCGCCGTCCGTCTTGGAGATGATGCTGTTCGGCAGGGCGGCGGGTCCGTAGGTCTCGCGCAGCTGGCGGGCGGCGAAGAAGATCGCCAGCTCGCCCGCCGTCTCCTCCGAATAGGCGTGGTAGGGCGAGTGGAGCGGGCGCGGGCTCTGGATTTCCTCGGCCAGCAGGGCGATGCGCTCGTCCTCCGACAGGGCGGCGTAGTCGGCGCAGCGGCCGGCGACGGCCAGCAGCTCCGCCACCGTGCGCTGGTGGACATCGGAGTTCTGGCGCAGGTCGATCGGCGCCAGATGGAAGCCGAAGGTCTTCACCGCGATGATCAGGCGGCGCAGCCGCCCGGCGGCCAGACGGCCCGCCCCGTGGGCCTTCAGCGAGGCGGCCAGAATCTCCAGATCGGCCAGCAGCTCGGCGCTGGTGGGGTAGGGATCGCCCTTGCCGACCGCGTTGCGCAGCGCCTCATGCTGGTCGAGCGTGCGCGAGGTCGCCGCCAGACGGGCGTAGATGCCGGTCAGGGCGCGGCGGAACGGCTCGTCCGCGCGGTGCGGCGAATGGTCGGGCGAGCGCTTGGCCAGCTCCTCCAGCTCCGGCGAGGTGCCGAGCAGCAACTCGGACAGCGGCAGCTCGCCGCCCAGCTCGTGGATTTCGGTCAGATAGTGGTCGAGCGCGGCGGTCGATTGCAGGCGCATCGCCTCGCGCAGGATCGGTGCCGTGACGAAGGGGTTGCCGTCGCGGTCGCCGCCGATCCAGGAACCGATGCGGAAATAGGGCGGCAGCGACCACTCCCGCTCGGGGAAGCGCTTGGCCAGCAGATCCTCGAAGCGGCAGAACAGCTTCGGCAGCTCGGAGAAGAAGGTGTCGGTGTAGTAGGAGATGCCGTTCTTCACCTCGTCGATCACGGCGAGGCGCTGCGGGCGCAGCATGCGGGTGCGCCACAGGGTCAGGATGGCCTCCTGGAGCGCGTCCATGTTGGCCTCCGCCTCCTCCGGCGTCAGGCGGGAACGGTCGCGGGTGTCCAGCAGGGACGCCACCTTGTGCTCCAGCGCCAGGATGCTCTTGCGCTGGACCTCGGTCGGGTGGGCGGTCAGCACCGGGCTGACCTGGGCGATGTCCAGCACGCCGGCCAGCCGGTCCGGCTCGACCCCGGCGGCTTCCAGACGCTCCAGCGCGTAGGGCAGGGTGCCCTCGCGCGCCGGCGAGCCGGCAATGGCGTGGTCGCGGGTGCGCCGGATGTGGTGCTGGTCCTCGGCGATGTTGGCGAGGTGCAGGAAGTAGGAGAAGGCGCGCACCACCGACATCATCGTGTCGCGCGGCAGGCCGTTCAGGATCTCGGCCATCTCGCGGCGGGCGGAGTCGTCGTCGTCGCGGTTGAAGCGCACCGAGGCCTGGCGCACGCTCTCGATGACGCCATAGACGCCGTCGCCCTCCTGCTCGCGCACCGTGTCGCCGAGCAGGCGGCCGAGCAGGCGGATGTCCTCGCGCAGCGGGAAATCCTTGTCGTCGGTGCCGGTTTCGGTGTCGCTGACCGGAGCGGCAGAATGGAGGGCGGCGTCGGTGGTCATCGTGGGTCGCTCCGGCTGTGCGAAGGTGGAACCGTCGAAAGGATCGGCGTGCAACTGTAAAGCAGTTTGCTGCACCCGCTAAAGCCCTTTTTCCCTTGTGGGAGAACGGCTTCGGCACGGTTGCGGACGCCGTTGCCCCGGTGGCGCCGGCAGCGCTGCGGTGTCCGCACAGATCTATCACTTGGCGGAAGGGCTCGCCACGGCGGCGCGCGATCCTTCCGCCATGCGGTGACGGCTGCTGTTCAGCGCCAGAGTTATACTAGTATATCAAATCCGCTGGCAAGGCTCGCAGCCTGTTCAGGGCGCGCCGAACCGTCCCGGCGGCAGCCCGACGACGCCGGGTGTGCAGGTGAACAGCCCGCCGGCCAGCGGTTCCCCGGCCGGGGCGTCCTGGGTGGTGGCGGCGGCGGTGGTGATGAACAACCGGTCCAGGCCCGGCCCGCCGAAGGCGCAGGAGGTGACGTTGGACACCGGCAGACGCACCACCTGGTCCAGCGTCCCGTCCGGCCGGAAGCGGCTGACCCGCCCGCCGCTCCAGTGGGCCACCCAGAGATGGCCCTCGGCGTCGCAGGTCATGCCGTCGGGATAGCCGTCCTCCTCGCCGAAGCGGAGGTGGACGCGCTTGCCGGACAGGGTGCCGTCCGCGGCCAGGGCAAAGGCATAGATGGTCCGGCGCGGGCTGTCGGTGTGGTAGAGCGTCCGCCCGTCCGGGGACAGGGCGGGGCCGTTGCTGACCGTGTAGCCCTCGTCCGCCCGCTCCACGGAACCGTCCGGCCCGATGCGGTACAGCGCGCCGGATGCATCCTCCTCCGCGTCGTCCATGCTGCCCACCCACAGCCGCCCCGCCGCGTCGGCCATGGCGTCGTTCAGCCGGTTGCCGGGCGTGTCCTCCTCCAGCCGCATCAATTCGGCCCCCACCGAGAGCCGGTCGCCGTCGAGCGTCAGGCCGACCAGCCGGCGCGAGCGCAATCCGGCGATGAAGCCGGCGCCGTCCGCCCGCTCGACCAGCCAGCAGGCGGCCTCCTCCAGTGGCCAGTCGCGGCCCTGACCGTCGGCGGGTGTGTAGCGCAGCAGGCGCGACCCGCGGATGTCCACGGCGAACAGGGCGTTGCGCGACGGCGACCAGACCGGCCCTTCGCCGAGCTGCGCGCCCGCCTCCCAGACACAGTGAGCGTCCATGGTCCCGGTCTCCTTCCTGTTGCTGTCCTGCGCGATGCCGCGGGTCTTTTCGTCACAGGTCCAGGGTGACTTTCGCGGCAAGTCTTTTGCAGCGTTCCGGCGCGGGAAGTGGCAAAAAGAGCGCGTGGCGTTCGCCGGTCCCATGCCCATATGGGGCTTGACCGAACGATCGAACCGACGTTTGAACCAAAGTTTCAAGGCAGTATTTTTCCGAGGGAGGAATTCACCCATGTCTGCCCCGACCCGACTGAAGCCCGGCGTCGTGACCGGAGAGGACTACCGCGCGCTGATCGCCGCCTGCCAGGACGGCGGTTACGCTCTGCCGGCGGTCAACGTGGTCGGCACCAACGGCATCAACGCCGTCCTCGAGGCGGCGGCGAAGAACCGCTCCGACGTGATCGTGCAGCTCTCCAACGGCGGCGCCCGCTTCTACGCCGGCGAGGGCATGAAGGACGCGCTCCAGGCGCGCATCCTCGGCGCCGTGTCGGCGGCCCAGCACGTCCATCTGCTGGCCGAGCAGTACGGCGTCTGCGTCGTCCTGCACACCGACCACGCCAACAAGGGCCTGATCCCCTGGGTCGAGGGCATGATCGGCCACGGCGAGGAGCATTTCCGCCGCACCGGCCGGCCGCTGTTCAGCTCGCACATGCTCGACCTGTCGGAGGAGTCGCTGGACTTCAACCTGTCGGAATGCGCCCGCGTCCTCAAGCGCCTCGCCCCGCTGGGCATGAGCCTGGAGATCGAGCTGGGCGTGACCGGCGGCGAGGAGGACGGCATCGGGTCGGAAGACCTGGACGCCGCCAACAACGCCCACCTCTACACCCAGCCGGAAGACGTGCTGCGCGCCTATGAGGAGCTGTCGCCCATCGGCCACTTCTCCGTCGCGGCCTCCTTCGGCAACGTGCACGGCGTCTACGCCCCGGGCAACGTGAAGCTGCGTCCGGAGATCCTCGGCGCCTCGCAGGCCCTGGTGGCCGAGCGTCACGGCGGCGGCGCCAAGCCGTTGGCCCTGGTGTTCCACGGCGGTTCGGGGTCGGAGAAGGAGAAGATCGCCCAGGCGGTCGGCTTCGGCGTGTTCAAGATGAACATCGACACCGACACCCAGTTCGCTTTCGCCGAGTCCATCGGCGGCTTCGTGCTGGAGAACGAGGCGGCCTTCCGCCATCAGATCGACCCGCAGTCGGGCAAGCCGCTGAAGAAGCTGTACGACCCGCGCAAGTGGCTGCGCCTGGGCGAGCAGGGCATGGTCCGCCGCCTGGACGAGGCCTTCGCCGATCTGGGCGCCGCCGGCAAGTCGCTGGCCGGCTGATCGGTCGGGATGTGGGGGTGAGGGGCCGGCATGGCCGCTCACCCTTACACCGACGGCACCACCCCGATCACCGGCTCCGGCGGCGTCGCAAGCACTCCCGGCGCCGGGGGCGCCGTGAAATCCACGGCCAACTGCTCCACCGTCATCGACCCGACGCCCGCCGCCACCTCCGCGCCGAACTGGAAGCCCAGGATCCAGTCGGTCTCATTGACGATTCCGCGATCCTGAAGCTCGTCCAGCATCCCGTCCAGGTCCAGCGTCCCGGCCAGCCGGTCGTCGCCGTATTGCAGGACCGTGTATTCCCAATCGATGGGGTTGCCGTCCACTCCGCCGCTGAACACCGGCTTGTTCCACAGGGTGGCGTCCCCCTGCGCGTCGGTCAGCGTGGCGACCGGCTCCCCGGCGGGGGTGAAGTAGCCGCTGTGCAGCCACACCATCACCTCGTCGGTCACGCCCTCGATCCCCTTTTCCGGGTCGTCGCCGATCCACAGGCTGACGGCGACGTTGTAGAGGTTCGTCGCACCGGTCAGGCCGATCTTGTAGGTCACGTCGAAGTTCGGCAGGTCGGCGATCCGCGCGGGCAGGACCGCGCTGGTGGACGGGGCGCCGTTCCACGGGTTGACGCCATGCGTCAGTTCCGGATAGGCGCGCACCGGATAATTCTCGTAGGTCAGGGCGCGCCGGCTGTCGTAGGGCCAGTTCCAGCTGATCGCCGTTCCGTTCGGAAAGGTCGCCTCGTCGAGGACGATGGACTGGGTGAAGTCCTTGCCGTTGCGGTAGCCGCCCGGATTCCAGACGTTGCTGCTGGCCGCCCAGCCGCCGATCTCCAGCCGGTCGGCGCTTCCTTTCAGCGTGGTGGTCATGATGGGTCCCCGCTCCGTCCTGTTCTGCCCGGCGTCGGGGCTTCAACACGGGCGGACGGCGATGATCGCGATGGGGCTCAGCCCCCCACGGACAGCCGGTGGTCGATGTCGCGGGCGAGCCGATCCATCGGACTCCCCGGCTCGATGGCGTCGAACCACTTGTTGTGCCAGTGGAAGCAGAAGGCGCCGGGGAAGAAGCTGTCGAGGTCGTGCGCGACCGGCGACGCCCTCATGAAATCGTTGAAGTGCAGCACGGGATTGTCGATCCACCCGGCGTCGAACCACGGGCACGGCAGCACGAGGATGTCCATCGGCGTGTCGTAGACCAGGCCGGCCTGCTGGAAGCCCCAGCCGCGGCCGCGGTTCCGGATGAACTCGATGTTGCCCTTCATCGCCTCCGATCGCGGCGTGGGGGAGATGTAGAGCGCGCCGTTGGGATAGCTCTGCCGCTCCCACCGGTAGGCCAGGATCTTGCCGGGGAACTGGTTCAGGAGCGGCGTGACGCTTCGCAGGAACAGGCAGTCGAGGTCGAACCAAACGCCGCCGTATTTGTAGAGCAGGATGTAGCGGACGATGTCGGAGTAGAAGGATGCGTCGATCGACCGACCGAAGTCGTTTCCTTCAAGAAAGGTGCCGCGGCATTCGTCGCGCTCGGAAAAGGCGCGGATCTCGGCGTATTCGCTGATTTCGCTCAGATACCGGTTCTCGACGCCGTTCTGCGTCCACAGGATGATTTTGTTCGCGCGGCCACGGACGTTGAACAGATGGCAGCTCTTCACCGAGATCAGGTGCTTCTCGTTCAGCGCTCCGTCCCAATAGGCGTGGAAGGTGAGCGGTTCGGCCGGGGGCGTCTCGTCCTTGATGAGTTTGGCAACCTCAAGCGAGAGAAGTTCGTGGGAGAAATCCTCCGGCGCGAATCTCAGCACTTCCATTGATGGACCCTTCACGAGGCCGTTTTCGGGGACGTTCCCGCCGAACGCCGTTATGCAACAGGTCCGGCGCGGCCGGCAACCTCACCCCGGAGAAAGGCGGGCGCCCGGGGAGCGGACGCCCGCCTCTCCTGCGGAAGCCGTCACTTGCCCTTGCGGGTCAGCAGGAAGGCGAAGACGCCGATGGTCACGACGAACACGCTGACGGCGCCGACCAGGGCGATGTAGGTGGTGGTGTCGAAGTTCATGGCGCGACCTCCTTCGATGGAAATGAATGATGGGATCAGGGACCGAGGAAGACGGTCTCGTGCTGGACGGTCAGCCCGTCCGGCTGGCGGGTGACGACGAAGGCCGCGGGGGTCGAGGGCTGGCGCAGCGCCTCCTTCGGCACCCGGACCAGCACGCGGTGGGTCGCCACGCTGTCGGGATCGGCCTGGACCAGGACGGAGCCTTCCGCCGCCTCGCCCTCGCCGCCGGCCACCGACAGGACGGCGCCGGGAAGGCCGATGAAGGACAGGCGGTAGGTCTGGGCCGCCCGCGTCATGTTCAGGACCTTGACCGTGTAGGCGTTCTGGATGTCGCCGTTGGACAGGGTGACGAACAGCGGCGCGCGGTCGCGCAGGATGTTCACGTCGACCTTCGGCTTCAGCACCAGCCCGGCGGCCATCATCCCGCCGACGACGGTCAGCAGCAGCGTGTAGATGATGGTGCGCGGGCGGACCGGCTTGAACGCGGGCTTGGTGCCGTTGGCCCGCGCGATCTGGGCGTTCAGGGAATCGAAGCGGACCAGATCGCCGGGGCGCCCGATCCTCGCCATCACGCCGTTGCAGGCGTCCACGCACAGGCCGCAGCCGATGCAGGCGAGCTGCGGGCCGTTGCGGATGTCCACCCCGGTCGGGCAGACATGGACGCAAGCCCCGCAATCGATGCAGTCGCCCAGTCCCGTCGCCCTGCGCTCCTCCCAGCTTTGCGAACGCTTCAGGTGGCCGCGGCCCTCGCCGCGCCAGTCCTCGTAGGTGACGGTCAGGCTCTCCTCATCCTGCATCGCCGCCTGGAAGCGCGGCCAGGGGCACATGTAGATGCACACCTGCTCGCGCGCGTGGCCGGCCAGCAGATAGGTGGTCGCGGTGAACAGCCCGATGAACAGCAGCACGGTCGAGGACGCCTCGAACCGCAGCATCTCCAGCGCCAGGGTCGGGGCATCGTTGAAGTAGAAGACCCAGGCTCCGCCGGTCAGCAGAGCGATCAGCAGCCACGCGGCGTGCTTGGCCGCCTTCCTGCCCAGCTTGGCCGGCGACCAGGGGGCGTGATCGAGGCGGATGCGGTCGCCGCGGTCGCCCTCGATCCGGCGCTCCACCCACAGGAACAGGTCGCTCCACACCGTCTGCGGGCAGGCGTAGCCGCACCAGACGCGGCCGGCGAGCGCGGTCGCCAGGAACAGGCCGATGGCCCCCAGAATCAGCGCGCCGGTCAGGTAATAGACCTGCTGCGGCCACAGCTCGATGAAGAAGAAATACAGGCGGCGGCCCGGCATATCCACCAGCACCGCCTGATCCGGCGCGTTGGGGCCGCGGTCCCAGCGAATCCAGGGGGTGACGTAGTAGAGGCCGAGCAGGCAGATCAGCGTCAGCCATTTCAGCCGGCGGAAGGTGCCGGCGACCGACTTCGGGTAGATCTTGTCGTGCTTGGCGTAGAGGCTGCTCTTGCGCGCGGAGTCCGCGGGGTGGGGGGCGGTTTGCGGTTCGGTGGTGGAAACGCTCATCATGCTCGTCCGTGGTTCGGCCCGCGGACAAATGGGCAGGG